>CBDUTA010000111.1:0-9910 GCA_965369785.1 uncultured bacterium | reverse complement strand
ATCGATTTGGACAGATACTGGGCCACTAACTCTCTCATGGTTCCCTCCTTGGTATCTCACACAGTACTGAAAATAGGTTCTTCAAAAGCTGAATCCCGGTCTTGGAACGGATTATATTCTTCAAAGAACAAACGGGTCAAGCAAGGGAATGGCCTCATCAAAAACCTCTCTGCAACCGATTCGTTCTTGAAAACGTGCTCCTTCGAACACTGCACGTTCGAAATCCGGGCTAGAACTCAGGACTTTGGTAGATGACTTTGCCACCCACCACCGTCATCAAGTTGTTGATTTTCTTTATGTCCAATTCGGGAATGGTGAAATAGTCTCTGTCTATAACGATAAAGTCGGCCAGCTTTCCTTTCTCCAACGACCCCAGGTCCTTCTCCCTGAGCACAGATTCAGCTGCCCAGGTGGTCCAACCTCTGAGCCCGGAAATGCGGTCCAGCTTCTCCTCAGGTCCCCAGACCCGCCCCTCCCACTCGCGGGTGACATAAAAGGCAAAAAGTGGCCAAAAACCATACCAGGGCCATGCCCCAAGTTGTGATTCCGTCGGCACTGAAGCCAGATGGGCATCGGTAGCCAAGGTGAATCTTGCTCCCGCCTCCAGCATACTCTTGGTAGGGATGAACCATTTCAGGTATTCCTCTCCATACACCTCAACAAAGTTGGCAACGCCTCGGACCATGCCCGTGGCCTGCATGTTCATCCACAGACCATATTTGGCCAGCTTGGGAATCTGATCGGGCCGGATCAATCTGGGGTGATCGAAAAAGTGGCGCTTTTCTCTAATCTGCTCCAGGGTCCAGCCCTCCTCCTCCATCAACTGGTCAAACAACTGGAAGATGATATCGGTCGTTCCATCCTGAGTGGCGTGGACATCGGCCAGTCTTAATCCGGCTTTTAGAGCCGCCAGGTGGCCATTGAATTTTACCGAGCCGGGTTTGTGTCCGGCACACTGCTCCAATCGTGCCAACTGTTCTCGCATTGCCGGATCCTTGGGTAGTGCCTGGCTGCAAGGACCACCATCCCATCCTTCTTCTCCAACCCCGCTGTTCCAAAGGTACTCGCTCCCCTGGCCGCCGAAGTCGCCTAAAAGAGTGTAAAACTCAGCCGGGTCCTTTGCCAGGGAATAGGCAGTCCGATGGATCCAGGCCCAGCGAACAGGCATCTCTCCCGTCCGGTCCAACAGGTTGAGCGCCTTGAGGACTTCCAAGGGCTCGATGTGAGTTTGCACCGTGGTGACGCCGAAAGATGCCGTCTCCTCCAGTTCCTTTTTGAGCATTCCAGCGACCGCCTCAGTCTGATTATGAAGGATGATGTCATAGACGAGAAAATACCAAGTTCGCAGGGAAACGTTGTCAAGAGTGTCGATATCTTTTCCAATAGCCTCACTGATTATCCTTCTGGCCTGAGTGTTATAAATGCTAGCACCAAAACTTCCGCTCAAAACGACTGGATTGTTGGGTGCCATTTTATTCAGATCGTCGGTGTTCACCATCCGCTGCCCGATAACGGGGGATGCGGTTGCTGCAATGGCTTTCTCGTTCATCGGGACATTGACGATCACCCATTTGTCAGGTCCCAACTCAGCTGCTCTTCTGCGAATGACCCCTCCGATCTTCTCGAGAATCCCACTTTTGGTCATCTGATCCAGGTCATCCTCATGCAGACCCAGAATCGGGATCATTTTTAGCTGTGGATCGGGCGTGAAGTCGGGATCACTCCCAAAATGGTTATACAACCAAAGATGTGGGTGAGTGTGGCTGTCGATAATTCCGGGAAGCACCGTCCTTCCCTTCACGTCAATGATCTGCGTTTGCGGCCCTGCCAGTTCCTTGATCTCTTCGGTTGTGCCGAGCACCAGAATCCTTCTGTTTCTGATAGCCATGGCCTGAACCTGAGTCAGCTGATCATCCATAATGGCTATCTTCCCGTTGAGTACAATCAGCTCAGGATAGGCATCCAACCTCACCAGTAGTTCTGACACCTCCTGGGCGACCACCTCTCCAGGGACGATGGCGAAGAGCAGGCCAAGAGCAAACAAAACTTTTAGGGACACAATCGTCTTTAGCATCAACCGACTCCTTTGCGAAATTCAGGAAAACTCCGGGTTCCATCCTTCAAATTACCGTTGGCTCCGGCTATCTCTCAGAGGGGTGTACCGAGATGTTAGAGTCATAAGCCGGCCCAATCGGTTGCATCCCAAAGTCTCTTGCCAGGGACCGCCGGAGCACCACTACCCCCTCATCATGGTCATCAGAGGATGTACAAAGGATTCCAGGTGCCCCGTTGGTCATGAGGAAACGGGGCACCGGCTAGAAAACTGACTCAGGCTAAACGCCAGAGAATTAATTGCCACTGGCAATTTGATTCGGGTCATAGACGATCTCGCCACCCAGACCCGTCATCACCGCCTCCAGTTGGCGAACTTCTTCTATAGGGATGGTGAAGAAGTCCCGATCCAGGACCGTGAAATCGGCGAACTTTCCGGGCTCCAGGGTGCCGATCGTATCCTCAGCCAACATGTATTCCGAGGCCCAGGTAGTGGCCATTTTTAAAGCTGTGACTCGATCGATGCCCTCTTCAGGAACCAGCGGCAGTCGTTCCTCCGAACCGCGCAGTATGGAGATGTTTCGAGTGACCAACTCGTAAATGGGTGTCCAGAAATCGGTACCATTGGCCTCAAAGGTGACCCGAATCCCGTCATTGATCCAGGTCTTTACGGGCGCTACGAACTTCAGGAGCTGATCCCCATAGTCCTTGATGTTCTCCCGCGCGTCCCCCATGTGGTCCGGTTTGACATTGAGGATAATCCCGAACTTCTTGATCCCCGCCATGACATCGGGAACATTGCCCAGCAAGGGGTTGTGTTCCAGGGTCATTCTGAGATTTCGCATGTACTCGACTGAATAATTGCCCTCTTTCATGGCCTCTTCCACCATCTGAATGTAGAGTCGACCTCCATGGCTGGAAGTAGCATGCACCTGGACCGGGCGCCATCCGTGTATGAGGGCTGTTTTGACCGATTCATAGGGCTTGCTTCCAGGCTCCGGGCACCTTTCTCGGACCTGAATACCTTCTGGGACATCCACGTCGGGACCCAGGCACACCTCGTTGTAGATGGAATCCCAGACTTCATTGCACATCCCGCCCAACCACAGCATCTCGTTGCCGGCAGAGTGGGTGGTCCAGGGTGCACCGGTCCCTTTGTAGAATTCACGGGTGGTTTTGAGGTTCCAGAGGTTGCCCCTCTGCGATTCGATATAATAGGCCAACCGAAGGGGCATCCTGCCCTCTCGATTCAACAGATGATAGGCGGCCACTACTCGAGGGTACAGGATGCGTGTCGAGAGGGTGGTAATGCCCTTATTGACGATGTCGACTCCTCCCAGACGGAGCACTTCCGCTAAATCCTCCAGGGGTTTGTCCTTCCACCAAAATTCAAAGGTCAGGGCCCCCCGGTCGGGAACCGCGACATATCCGTTCAGCCCGGACCCCGGACCGTTTTCCCAATCGGTACTCTCCTCCCAGTCGGGAAAGACCTCGGTGAATTCCTGGACCGCTCGGCTGTTGAAGATCCCCTGCAGTTGGGTTCTCAGCAGGACCGGATTGTCTTCCGTCCCACTGTCGAAATGCCTCCGGTTGATTTTGCCCAGATAAAGCCAGGTAAAGGTGGTCCCGCGGCGATTCTTTTCGTTCTCTTGAAGATCGACCGTGATCCACTGCCCTTCGGGTAATTGTTGTACTCGAATGGCGTTGAGAATGGTATCCCGAACCTTCTTGGCAGTTGCCTCAGCCGTCGTTTCCGCCACTACAATCAGTTTGACGCTGGGATCGACCAGACCCATCTGAGGGCCATAGGTACGAGCATGACTTCCATAGCTGTGGTAATGAGTCTGGATCAAGCCCGGAATAACCGTGCGCCCGCCCACATCCACAAAGCGGGTGTTGGGTCCCGCCAGTCCTCTCATCTCGGAGTTACTGCCCAGTGCCATGATCCTTTCCCCTTTGATGGCCATGGCCTGGGCAATGTTGCCGGGGGTATAGGGGGTGATGCTGCGATCATCCATGCTGACCACTTTTCCATTGACCAGAACCATGTCAGCATAGCCCTGCTCGGCCACCAATGGTGGAATCTGCTGGGAAAGCCCCACGCTCGGGTAAAGCAAAACCAGCATACAAATCATGAAAACATTCTGTCTCATAAGTGCCTCCCTGTAGTTAAACCCAGGTTGAAAGCATTGATAAAATGATTCCCAGGCGCGCTTTCAAAAGGAAAACTTACACCCAGAAATATCACTCCTTTCGAAGAAGAGTCAAGACAGAAGATAGCCCTGTTGACAAGAACCTATGGGTTGGAATCTACTCTACTGAGTGCTTCGTCCCATAAATACGATGACACCCACACCCAAACTGCAGTCCAGGGGAATATGCGTTGACTACTTTCAGGCTCGTCTGGGTCGTTCCCTACGGGCTCTCTCCCAGATCGATCTATCGGTCGAGGAGAACCAGTTTGTCAGCATCGTTGGACCCAGTGGCTGCGGGAAAACGACGTTCCTCAATGTGGTTGCCGGAACGATCGTTCCCTCCGAAGGCGAACTGTCTCTAAATGGCCATCGGGTCGAAGGACCTGGCCCGGATCGCGCGGTTGTCTTTCAGCAGGCCTCACTTCTTCCCTGGCGAACGGTGCTCAACAATGTCCTGTACGGCCTGGAATGCCAGGGCGGAGATGTCACACAGGCCCTGGCACGAGCCCATGAGCTCCTTGAGATTGTGGGCCTGAGTGGGTTCGAGGATCATTATCCGAATGAACTTTCCGGCGGCATGCAGCAGCGGGTGAATCTGGCCCGGGCTCTCTTGATTGATCCTGATCTGTTGCTCATGGACGAACCCTTTGCCTCTCTGGATGCTCAGACCCGGGAGATCATGCAGAGCGAACTGTTGAGCATCTGGCAAAGGACGAGTAAAACGGTGCTTTTCATTACTCATCAGATTGATGAATCCATTTTCCTCTCCGATCAGGTTATCGTCTTTGGCTCTCGTCCCGGCCGGGTGAAAGCCAATATCTCCATCCCCTTCGAGCGACCCCGCCAACTTTCCCTCAAACGCACCCCGGAATTCCTGAACTATATTGATCAGATCTGGGAATTGATCGAAAGCGATGTGCGCTCGGCAGCTCGCGGCGAGGAAGGAACGGCGGCCTCCAGCGACCACTAGGGTGAGCTTAGCAGATTTCAAATTCTTGATTTTGAATTTTGAATTTCTTCTACCTCATCATGGCGTTCGGTAACCAGAGCACCAGCTGGGGAAACAGGATGACCAGGACCAGGCCCAGGACCTCCAGGGCAATAAAAGGCAGGACAGATCTATAGATGTCTCCCATGCTGATACTGTCGGGAACCACACCCTTCATGTAAAAGAGGTTCATTCCAAAAGGAGGGGAAATAAAGGCCAGTTCCATGTTGATGGTAAAGAGGACACCGAACCAAATGAGATCGAATCCCAATTCTTCACTCAGTGGCAGAAATACCGGAAGAGTGATCATCATGATTCCGATGGGGTCGATGAACATTCCCAGGATAAAGAGAATCAGCTGCATGGCCCCAAGAATCAGCCATGAGCTCAATTCAAGTCCTGAGATGAGTCCAAGAATGAATTTGCCGGCTCCCGTTGCCGCGTAAATATGGGAGAAGGCTTTGGCGCCTAACACGATCCAACCCACCATGACCGAGAGTTTGAACGCTTCCAGGGTCGCTTCCTGAAACATCGCCCAGGAAAAGCGTCTCTTGACGATGGTACAGATCAGAGCTCCGAAGGCTCCTATTGCCGAGGCTTCCGTGGGGGTGGTGATTCCTGTGTAGATGCTTCCCAGCACCAGCACGACCAGCGCTACCGGGAAAATCACGGCCCGGACGAGCCTGAACTTCTGGCCCCACGAAATCTTCTCCTGTGCAGGAATCGAGGGGCCGAGATGAGGTTGGATCAGAGTCCTGATTCCAATATAGGCCACAAAAAGAGCGGCGATGACAAGACCAGGAATGAACCCTCCTATGAACAACTTCCCGACCGAGGCACCTGTGAGGCTGGCAAACACGATCATGATGATGCTGGGAGGGATCAGGATTCCCAAGGAACCTCCGGCAGAGATCGCGCCCACGGCAATGTCCTTGTGATAGTTTCTCTTCAGCATAGAGGGCAGGGCCACCAGGCCCATGGTGACCGTTCCGGCCGCACTCACCCCTGACATGGCCGCGAAAAGCGCGCAGATAATCACCGTGCCCATCGCCAATCCTCCCCTCAATGATCCCATCCAGTGGTACATCATTTCGTACAGGTCATCGGCGATTCCTGAGCGTGCTAGAAAGTTGGCCATCAAAACAAAGAGGGGCAGGGCCACCAGGATATAAAGGGTCCAGGAGGAAAAAGCCGTGGTGGTCAGAAGAAAGAGAGCTTCAGGACCCATCCTCCATAAAGCCAGTACCACCGCGGTGGTACCCAGCCCAAAGGCAAGAGGCAGGCCCGACAGGAGCAGTAAGGCCAGAAAAATGAAAAGAATCGCGGTGACGAGTCCAATACTCATTGCGGCTCATCTCGTCGAGCGCCGGCAACCCCGTGGGGAGTTTCCACTTTCCCCGTTATCGCTGTCGCGAGGTCTCGGACAAGCTTGGCTAGACCCTGAAGAATGATGAGTAAAATACCGGCAGTCATCACGATATAGACCGGATAAATGGGAGGCTCCCAGTAGGTGGGTGAATGTTCCAGATGAACCACCGCCTCCACCGTAGTGATCCAGGAGGCTCGAAACAGAGCAACAGTGAAAAAGAAAAAAAAGAGTGAGGTCACCACATCAACGATGGCCTGGGTTCGTATGCTCAGGCGAGAGTACAAGATGGGTACATTGACATGTCCATCATGGAGTAGAACATAGCCACCTCCCAGAGCCGTGGTGGCCAGAAAAAGGTATTGGGTGCTCTCCATCGCCCAAATGGTAGGACTTTTCAGGATATACCGGGCCACCACCTCGTAGGTCATGATCAACATCATGCCTGGAATCAGAAAGGCACTGATCCTTCCGGTCCATTCACTGGAGGCGTCTATGGCCTCAAGAACACGCCTCACGTAAGGGGGCAAAAGAGGAGAAGAATGATTGATTAGCGACCTCCAAATCGAAAAAAGGGGGAAAGTCCCGGATGAGACACTTACTGGTCAGTCTCTCTTGTTCCCTTCTCTGCCAGATACTCTCTCATCAGCTGGATAATTTTTTCGGATCCTGGGCTTCGAGCGGCCGTCTGGTCCAGGATAGGGGCTGCAGCTTCCAGTATCTTCGCGTATTCCTCATCCGTTAAAGTGACGATGGTGACACCGTGCTCCTTTACGGCCAGTTCCAGTATCTCGTCCATCTTTGTTGAAATGGTCTCGAGGTAATGATGCATAGCGTCTTCTGCCGCCTCTTCTACGATCCCTTTCAAGTCATCCGGAAGGCTATTGTAGACCTCCAGATTGACGTACATATCTCCAGCCACTTGACCAAAAGGGGGCCCCATAAGGCCCTTGGCAACGTCCCAAAGATTAATGGTGCCAATCGTATAATTGGGCATGATCACTCCATCGACGGTTCCCGTTTGCAGTGCCATGTACAATTCCGCCGGTGCCAAGGTCACTGGAACCGCACCCAGGTTGGTGATCAGATCAGGGGCGGCTCCGCTGCCCCTGATTTTTAGTCCCTTCAATTCCTGTACCGTGTTCAGAGGTTCTCTGGAGATAAAAACGAGAGGGGAGGGCCCCAGCGACTTCAGGAGATGGCATCCCTTTTCTCTGTAAGCGGCATCGATCAGCTCGTAGGCGGCCCCGTCCTTGTAGTAGATATAGAAGTCGATGAAGTCCTCAAGGGTCGAGAAAACACCAAAGAGTCCCTGTTCGATATAGGCCTCCGGAACCTGCTTGACGTTATAGCCCCCCACGCCCATTCCCATGTCGATCGCTTTCTTTTGCACCGCATTGAACTGCTCATAGGCATCCACGATGGTACCGGGGGGGAAAATCTGGATTTCAAGGCGCCCCTGGCTCCGCTCTTTCACCAACTCGGCGAACTTCAGGAAATGGGCTTGATAGAGCCAACTGCTGGCGGGCACTCCAGCCTGGGCTCTCCACCTGATGGTGGTATCGGCAGACTCCAGCCCGCCTGAGCAGGCCGCTGCTAGAAACGTGCCCCCTAGCAATGTCAAAGCCGACAGGATCCTGGTAATCTTGAATTTCACTCTAATTGCTGTCGATCCCATTGGGGTCGTAGACGATCTCGCCTCCCAGGCCCGTCATCACCACCTCGACAAAGGGAATCGCAGACACTGGAATGGTGAAGAAGTCCTTATCCAGAACCACGAAATCGGCGAACTTTCCCGGCTCCAGAGTTCCGACCGTGTCCTCCGCCATCATATATTCAGAAGCCCAGGTGGTGGCCATCTTCAGCGCAGTCACTCGATCCACGGCCTCATCGCGATTCAGGATCACCTTCTCGCCGGTGGCTGAGTCCACCACTTCCCGGGTGACCAGACGGTAAATCGGTCTCCAGAAATCCAGACCCTGGGCCTCGAAGGTCACTCGAAGTCCCTGTTCAATCCATGTCTTCACAGGCATCACAAAGGGCCGCAGTTGCTCACCGTAGTCCTCCAGATTGTGAGGAACCTCCCGCAAATACCCTGTGTTCACATTGATGATAATTCCAAACTTCTTGAAGCCGGCCATGACATCGGGAACGTTCCCCAAAAGCTGGTTGTGTTCGACGCCACTTCTGAGGCTGTGCATGTATTCCACCGAATAGTTGGCCTCCTTCATGGCCTCCTCCATCATCTGGAGATAGAGCCGGGCCCCATGACTGGAGGTGTTATGAGCCTGCATGGGCCGCCATCCGTGGACAATGGCTTCTCTGTAAGTCTCCCAGGGCTTGGTTCCTGGCCTGGGACATCGTTCCCGGGCCTTAAAACTGTCCGGTACCTGCACATCGTCCCCCATACACAACTCGTTTTGGGTGGAATCCCAGATCTCGTTGGCCACCCCGTTTAACCACAGCATCTCGTTGCCGGCGGAATGGGTGGTCCAGGGAGCACCGGTCCCCTTGTAAAATTCATGGATGGTTTTGAGATTCCAGAAGTTCCCCCGCTGCGATTCGATGTAATAGGCCATCCGATGGGGCATCTTCCCCTCCCGGTTCAGGAGATGGAAGGCGGCGATCACTCGCGGATACAGAATCCGGGTAGCGATGGTGGTCACTCCCTTTTTCTGGAGATCCAGACCCCGCAGACGCATCGCCTCAGCCAAATTTCCGAGCGGTTTGTCTTTCCACCAGAATTCGAAGCTCAGACCGGAAAGTTCAGGCACAGCCACATATCCATCGGCTGCGGCACCAGGACGGTTTTCCAGATCCGTACTCTCTGCCCAGTCTGGAAAGACCTTCGTGAATTCGACGATGGCTGCCTCATTAAATATTCCCGCCGATCGTCCTCGAATCATAATGGGATGGTCTTGAATGGCAGCATCGAACTGCCTTCGATTCAGGCTTCCCATGTAAAGCCAGGAGCGAGTGGTGGCGTCGCGATTCTGAGGACCCTCCTCAAGAAGCACCGAAATCCACTTTCCTTTCGGTATCTGCTGGACTTGAATGGCGTTCAGGATGGTGTCCCTGATTTTCTTGGCGGTGGCTTCCGGTGTTGTATCGGTGACCACCTTCAGGTTGACGCTCTGATCGACAAGCCCCACCTGTGGACCATACATTTGAACCGCACCTCCGAAGATGTGGTAGTGGGTCTGGATCAAACCGGGAAGCACGGTTTTGCCTCCCACGTCCACAAGACGAGTCTTGGGTCCCGCCAGTCTCCTCATTTCCGCATCGGTCCCCAAAGCCATGATTCTTTTC
>CBDUTA010000110.1:0-9914 GCA_965369785.1 uncultured bacterium | reverse complement strand
AGGGGGCAGCCGGCGGCTGACCCCAACCGAACGAGCGGCACCTTCTTTACCCGTGTGGCTTCGATCTATGCATCATGACGATTTTCCGGGTGATTCGTTTTGGTGACGTCCGTCACTGATCAGGCCTGTGCATACTGATAACATTTCGACGGCGTAGATCAAGGGATGAGTCGTAATGGTGCTGAAAGAGAACCCTTTACCTCAAAGACCCTGGGACTGAACATTGAGAGAGGCCCTAGCTAACCCCACCCATTTTCTGATGCTTTCCAAGGACTTTAGTCAAGGGCCGACTGCGTTCTCAGGTGGATCGGGCTTGTCATATGGCTGTGATAGCTAAGTGTCGATTGGTGTGCTTCGCCTCGCTGTGTTCAGCGGATGTGGCTGGCAACGCAAAAGCTATGCCAAGAGCGGTTGGGGTAGGCCCGGCTGGTTTGACGAAGTGGAGTCTGGAGCGGGAGCCGCGGCTTGCAGCTGAGGGGGTTTCCGTGGAGGTGGGCCAGGGTAGATGGAATTCTAACCGAGAGGAAGCTGGATGAGTAAAAATTTTGCACGCCAGAGGGTAGTGGTCTGGTCTTTATCTGTAATTGTTTTTTCGTTTTGGGTGTTTTCGATTTGCGCCCAGACGGGCACGGGCACCCTCATGGGGGTGGCCACGGATAGTAGTGGAGGATTGCTCCCCGGGGTGTCAGTGGTGGTTCGTAATGAAGCCATCAATACGGCTCGAACGGCTACCACCAACGACTCCGGGATCTATCGAGTTCCGGTCCTTCAGCCTGGAAGTTATGAGATCGAAGCCCAATTGGCGGGGTTCAAGACCCTTGTGAACTCCGGAGTGGTGCTGACCATCGGCGAGATTCGCACCGTTGATCTCCAGCTTTCCCTGGGGGCCATCAGCGAGATTGTGGTGGTGAGTGACCGGAGAACTCTGTTAGATACCGAAGATTCCCAGCTCTCTTCCCTGGTGGATTACCGGCGCATTAGGGACCTGCCTCTGAACGGACGAAACATTTATTTCCTGGCCACTCTGCAGCCTGGAGTAGTTCCCGCCATGGCCTCTGTCGCCAGCTCGGAAACACCCAGCGCTTTTTTCGCTGCCGGAAGCCGATTTAGGGGCAATAACTTCACGTTGGATGGTCAGACCAATAACGACGAAAGTGCGAGCGGAGTTCCTGTGGTCACTCCCTCAGTGGATACGGTCCAGGAATTTCGAGTCATTCGCAATAATTTTTCAGCGGAATTCGGCACTCATTCCGGGTCCGTGATCAACGTGGTGACCAAGTCGGGAAGCAACCAGCTTCACGGTAGTATGTGGGCCTTTCACCGAAATGATGCTCTGGATGCGGGGGAAGTGTTCGATCCCTTTGACACGGTAACCGGAAAGAAGAATAAGGCACCGCTGATTCAAAATCAGTTTGGATTCACTTTCGGTGGCCCTGTGGTCGAGGATCGGCTCTTCTTTTTTGGCTCTTATGAGGGCTTCAGGCGGAGAGGGGGTGAGTCCCAACGCATTGTGGTAGAGACTCCCGAGTTTCGTCAGTGGGTGATCGCGAACAACCCCTCCAGTATTGCCGCTCAGTTGTTTCAGAACTTCCCGGCACCTGCTCCCACACTAAATATCAGGACGACAGCCGAACTGGATCCGGCAGCGGCTCCTCCGGCGAACTTACCCGTCCTCGGAGAGGTCGATACCTTTGCGCCCTCCGCCAATGACAATGATCAGTTCAGCCTTCGCCTGGACAGTGTGTTCAACGACGGCAAGGATCTCCTCTTCGGACGTTTTTTTGTCACTGGCTCCAGCATTCCAGACGCTACCATCCGAAAGGCATTCGGAGATGACGAGGAGGGGCTGAGTCAAAGTGCCAACATTACCCTGGTTCATGAATTCTCGCCGAGACTGGTCAATGAAGCTCGCTTTGGCTACCTCTACCTCAGGTCGGAGTTTGTTCCAGGCAGCAATCCTGAAGTGCCCTCCATCTTGATTGTTGGCCCTGCGGGAGTCCTGGGAGCTGGAGGCAACCTGGGATTTCCTGCTGCCTTTGGATCTCTTATCGTCGTCCCTCAGCTTTTCAAGCGCCACACCTTCCAATGGCAGGATATCGTCTCCATTAACGTAGCGAACCACTGGATTCGTACCGGTGTGGATGTGAGAAGACTCCATGAAAACGGCAACGCAAGCTCCAGTTCGCGTCCTTTCTTCCTCTATTTCGGGCTGTTTGATTTTGCCAACGACGCTCCTTTCCAGCTGCAGGCTGGGGTGGACCCACTGACGGGAGCCCTGGCCGATACACCACGTTTTTGGCGTAGCACCGAGGTCGGTGCCTTTGTTCAGGACGACTGGAAGATTCATCCCCGCTTGACACTCAACCTGGGAGTTCGCTGGGAATATTTTCGGCCCATTACTGAAAACCAGGGAAGGTTGGCCAACATCATTTACCCCGATAGTGGAGGGTACTTCGAGCGAATCGCCAACGCCAGGGTGGGGGTGGTGGATGAACTCTACAAGAGCGACTTGAACAACTTCGCTCCTCGCCTCGGATTCGCCTGGGACTTCCTGGGGGATGGCAAGACCGTGTTGAGGGGGGGCTATGGGGTGGCTTACGAAAAGCACTTTTTTAATGTGATTGGCAAGGCTCGAAAAAACCCGCCTTTCTTTGCCGACGTGAAACTTTCCGGGGGGCAAGTCCCCCAGCCCTTCCTGGGAACCGATCCCAATGATCCCTTTGGGGGTTTTATAGGCACCGTGATTCCCGGGGCTGATCTGGGTCTGGATGCAAACGGGGGTATCCAGGGTGTGAGAACAAAACTGCGCGTCGTGGACCCCAACCTGAGAGATTCCTATGTGCAGAACCTTTTCCTGGGCATTCAACGGCAGCTCCCCTGGGATGTAGTCGTTGAGATCAATTATCAGGGAACGCTTGGACGTAAGCTTCCCTTTTTTGGGGATCCCAACCGATTCCCGGGAGACCTTTTAGGGGATGCCGACCCGCTGGGACGCTTTGCTGGAGACACGAGTGAAAACAGGCTCAACCCCTCATTTGACAGTTTCAACCTGAGACAAAATCGGATCACCTCCAACTACCACGGCTTTAATACTCAGCTCAGCAAACGCTTCAGCCAGGGACTGGCTTTTGAGATTGCTTATACCCTCGGGAAAGCTCTGGACTACGGTTCGGACTTCTTTGGAGCTGGGGAGAACTCGGGAGGCTTAAATGGGTTGTCCTCCCGAACCTATTATAGTGATCCCGCAAACATTGGGCTGGACTACGGACGATCCGCCTTCGATATTCGCCACCGTTTCGTGGCCAACTTTCTGTGGGAAATTCCCTTCATGAGAGATCAGCCGGGAAGGTGGGGACAACTATTGGGTGGATGGCAAGTGAGCGGAATCATCCCGATACAGAGTGGATTGCCCTTTGGAGTGGTCCACGGCGGCACCTTTAGCGCAGGGGGGGACTACAATGCTGACGCACAAGAAGGGGATCGTCCTGACACGCCTTCCTTTGGGAATAGCTTCAGCGACACTCCCAGTACCCGTGAGTTCATCGATGGTGTGTTTGACACCAATGATTTCCCCACTCCAACACCGGGAACGAATGGCAACCTGGGTAAGAAGACCTTTACCGGCCCCTCCTTTTGGACGGTGGATCTGTCGATTTTCAAGACTTTCCGACTCCCCATGTCTGAAGAGTCGAGGCTGCAGTTCAGGGCTGAAGTCTTCAACCTGTTGAACCGTGTGAACCTGTTTCTCCCCAATATCGACTTGAATAGCTCCAGCTTTGGCAAATCCACTCAAGCCTTCGATGCCCGTGAGATTCAGTTTGCGCTGAAGATCCTCTTTTAGCCGGGACTATCCATAAGTTGTCTACTGCAGTGCCGCAATCATCCAGCGTGTGCTGCGCACCGACTGCGTTGTGCTTCCTTGGGCTCCTCGGCGTACTAGCAAGTACACCTGCGGGGCCCTTCGTCGCACGTGGCGCAACGCACTCATCGCGGCGCCTGTGGCACTTCGTCACGACAACCTATGGGTAATCCCGGCTAGCCGGGCTTCGCGCGCGTTCCAGGTTCCAGGTTCTAGGTTAGGTTTGGAATTTGGAATTTGAGATTTGTTTGGGATTTAGGATTTGGGGTTTTGAATTTCAGCCGGTCTTCCGGCTGTGGTTTTCCGGCTGGTGTCTCCTTTCTCCCCCTCTCGTATATAATGAGCCCCTGTTTCACTATGGCTGAGAAAACTGAGATAATCGTGAACGGAAAGCAAACTCAGGTGTCGACGACATGGACCGTTGACAACCTGATCCAGGATTTAGAACTGGTGGGGAAACAAGTGGCAGTGGAAGTGAACGGAGAAATCATTAGCCGGGATCGGTGGTCTGAGCACACTTTGGGCTCAGGAGATCGAATCGAAATCGTCCATTTCGTAGGTGGAGGAGAGGAAGAGAAATGGCTGACGATCTAGTGATTGCCGGACGGAAATTTGGCTCTCGATTGATCGTTGGAACAGGCAAGTACGAGAGCTTTGAGGTCATGCGCCGGGCCTTGGAAGCGAGTGGGGCGGACGTGGTGACTGTCGCCGTTAGAAGGGTGAACTTAACCGATAAGAACAAGGAGTCCTTGCTGGACTATATCGATCGAGACAGGTTCACGCTGTTACCCAATACCGCAGGTTGCTATACAGCCCAAGATGCCATCCGCTGTGCCCGGTTGGGTCGGGAAGCCGGCCTGTCCGATCTGATCAAGCTTGAAGTTCTCGGAGATGAGCGAACTCTTTTCCCCGACAACGAAGGACTGCTGGAAGCAACACGTGCGTTGGTCAAGGAGGATTTTGTAGTATTGCCTTACACCAATGATGATCCGGTCGTTTGCAAGAAGCTCGAAGAAGCGGGGGCCGCTGCGGTGATGCCGCTGGGGGCGCCTATTGGCTCGGGGTTGGGGATTCAAAATCCAAACAACCTGCGAATCATTCTGGAGACCGTTTCTGTTCCCGTTATCGTGGATGCAGGTGTGGGGACAGCCTCGGATGCAACCATTACCATGGAATTGGGCGTTGCCGGTGTGTTGATGAATACGGGAATTGCAGGAGCGAAGGATGCCGTGAGTATGGCCAAAGCGATGAAACTTGCCGTCGAGTCAGGACGTTTAGCCTATCGGGCAGGACGAATTCCCAAAAAACTCTATGCCACAGCCAGTAGTCCAATTGAGGGAGTGGTGACGTAGGGGTGTGAAAACTGTTCGTGTTGACTTGGGGAAAAGAAGCTACGATATTCTCATAGGAGCCGGTCTCCTCGATCACTGCCACCAATTTCTTGAACAGTACAAAACGGGGAAGCGGATTTTCCTGATTTCTAATCCCACTGTTTCTCGACTGTTCGGAAAAAATATCCTCCAAAGACTCTCGGGAAACGGCTATCAGGTCACCGAGATTTTCATTCCAGACGGTGAGGCACACAAAAGCCTGGAGACGGTTGAAACCATCTATTCCGCCTTGATTACTCAAGGAGCCGACCGATCCTCAACGCTGGTTGCTCTGGGTGGGGGTGTCACCGGGGATATCGTGGGGTTTGTGGCAGCCACCTTTCTGAGAGGTGTCCGTTATTTACAAATTCCCACCACATTGCTCTCCCAGGTGGATAGCTCAGTGGGTGGCAAAACCGGGGTCAATCATCGACTGGGAAAGAACCTGATCGGGGCTTTCTATCAACCCGATCTGGTGTGCATCGATACCAACACCCTGGCTAGCCTTCCCCCAAGAGAATTTCAGTCGGGACTGTATGAAGCAGTGAAATATGGTCTCATCTGCGATTCTGATTTTTTTGAATTCTTTGAGAGTCACCTGGAAGAGATCCAGAAGAGGACACCCCATGCTTTAGAAAAGCTCATCAGCCGTTGTTGCGAAATCAAGGCTAAAATCACCTCGAGTGATGAGAAAGAGCAAGGTCTGCGCAGAATTCTTAATTTTGGACATACCTTTGGTCATGCCCTGGAGGGTGCCACGGAATTTCAAGGCTTGATACACGGGGAAGCGATCGCCTGGGGAATGCTGGCAGAGACCCGTCTTTCCTTCATGAAAGGCTATCTGAGTGAGTCCAAGAGTCAAAGAATTTCGGATGGCATCCGCCGCATCGGTGAACTCCCTCCGGTTGACCTGGTTCCTACACAGGGGATTCTGGAAGCCATGAAGTGCGATAAGAAACGCCAGAACGACCAGATCGTTTTTGTCCTGCTCGAGGACATCGGGAAGACCCGGGTCACTGCAGGGATTGAAGAGGACGTCTTGATCCAGGCATGGAAAGAGATCTCCCAGTCCTGAAGTGGTGAACAAAGAGTCCCGCCAAATCAGGCTCATGTTTGCATCGATCGCACATCGTTATGATTTGCTGAATCGATTGCTGTCGTTCTCTCTGGATCGTCGATGGCGACGAGTTACCGTTCAGAGATTGTCCCCCTTCCTACCCAGCCAAGCAGTCGTTTTGGATTTGTGTACGGGCACCGGGGACTTGGCATTGGAGTTGTCGAGCAAGGCGCGAGTCCTCGGATGCGATTTTTGTCATCCCATGCTCGTTCTGGGAAAGGAAAAGATGGGAAGCAGTGTTCGGTTTGTTGAAGGGGACGCCTTGCTACTCCCCTTCCCAACACGCTCTTTTGACGCAGTCACCATAGCCTTTGGACTCAGGAATCTGGAAGATTACGCCAGAGGTCTGGGGGAAATGTTCCGTGTGCTGCGGCCGGGAGGCATGTTGGCGGTGCTGGAATTTTCCCAGCCTCAGATTCCCGTCTTCAAGCAACTCTATGTTGGGTATGTGAGCTGGATCTTGCCCAGGGTCGGGCAATGTTTCTCCGGAAAACTGGGACCCTATGCTTATCTTCCCCAATCGGTCAAAGAATTCCCCGATCCGAAAACCCTTGAGGAACTGATCCAGGAAGTTGGCTTTACTCCCCGGGGCCGATATTCGCTCACCGGGGGGATTGTTACCCTGCACCTGGCCCAGAGAGGCTAATTTCTTATTGGTCGGGTCTGGTGACGATGGAGGTGTCCTGGGGAAGATCACCGACCAGGCCCATAATCTTGTCGTCGGGAATGCCTTCCTTTTGGGCCTCGCCTTGAAGTTCGTCCATCTCTTGCCGGGCGGATCGGACGTTTCCTGCGTTCTTTTCAATTTCCTGCTGGGTTTCCAGCAGTTGCTGTTGGATTTTGGCTTGATTCGTACCGCTGCCACTCAAATATTGGTTCCGGAGGTCATTCATCTTGAGCTGAAGGACGAGATCCCGATTGACAGCGCTTTTCAGGTTGAGCCGCGTTTCATTAAAGCGTCCTTCCCAAGCCGCTGGATCTGCGTCCGCCTGCTCAGAGGTATCTTCTTCGCCTTCGGTCACCTCTTCGCCCTCTGTAGCCGCAGTTTTAGCTTCAGGGCCTTCGGAGGTACTCACAAAACCTCCTCCCACTCTCTTCAAGTTGGCGTTGGTAATGACGAGAACTGCTTCCAACTGGGCTCGGCGTTCCCGTTCCTGGCGTGCCAGCTGGGCAAGAGAAGGTTTCTCCGTCTCTTTGTTTTCCTGTGCAAAGCTCCAGGCAGGGACGAGAAGCAACACCAGAAGTATTACTCTAATCATGCCCATATTATACCTTATTCCAGTGTCTCCGGGAAAAGAATCCGCCATCCCAATTGGGTGGGAGGGAGAAGGGTCAGGGCTGCTTCAATAGCGGCCTGGTCATAGCGAATGACCGAGGAATCGGAAATCTGTAGAGCAAGGGGACCCGATTTCAGCTCTCCGCTCGTTGTGCCGAAGTTGGACATCCAGATGCCCCCGATGACCTGGGATTGTTCCCTGAGAGTCAGTTTTCCCTGTCCCAGATGCAGCAAAAGACCTTCGATCTGAGCTCCATTGCCGAGAACCAAATCCCCCTGGGCAACAAGGATCCCAGAGAAGGGTTGATCGAAAACTCCCCCCTCGGGCAAGAAGACAATCCCCCGGGGCGGATCATCGGTAAATTGGGGCAATTGAACCAGGAAATGATACCAGAACCCGGGGTTGAGCAGGTGCTGGGCCATGGGCTCGCTCAAATCCTGAGGGCTGGCCACCCGGATCGAGGGATGAACTCCGTGACCTTGAATCGACTGCTGTTGTAGCCCCGAGAGGGAACCCACAAGGTCTGGGAAGAGAGTGGATGGAGAGGTCGAGAGGAGGGTAATGGCGAATGTTTCTTTACCCTCAATGCTGAAGTGTTCCCCGTCCCACTGGAAGGATCCTGAATGACCCAATAAAGTGAGTGGGCTGGGTAAGGAAAAGGCTCGTTCCTGGCGAAAGCGAGCCTCCAGCAGGGCCACACTGTTTCTGAGATGGGGAAAGAAGAAGTCTCGTACCGGGGAAGGAACAATACCCAGGCTTCTGACCAATATGATGTGGTCTTCGTCGTGTTCCGGACTTTCCTCAGGGTTATTGGAGAATTTCAAGAAAAAGTAACCCTCTCCTGCGCCCTGATGTCCCCCGGGGAGCAACGGTTGGCTGTCGTAAAAGGGCAAACCATCATCATGAGGAGGCTTCCAGGTGGATGGATCCACACGCATGGCCTCAGCGAAGGACATGGGGTTTCGCCATTCAGAGGAGTGAATCTCGGAGAAGGTCCCGTCCAGCCCTGCCAGGAGGAGATTCAGCTCCAGGTGGGGGAGTAAGGTCCGAGCGTATTCGATGCCATTCTCGGCTAGCACCAGGCTGTAGAGTTGGGACTCCACATCGGCGGCCATTTCCCACTGAGTTCTGATCCGCAAGTGCAGAAACAGTGAAAAGGAGATCATGAACAGAATGAGCATCATGCTGGTTAGAAGAGTAAAGCCTGTAGCCTCGATGGTCGAGAGCTTCATTAAGGATTCTCCGGAAAGAGATTGGAGCGGTAGTTGCGCAGGAAAAACAGTAGGTCCGTAGACTCCAGGAAAGTCTCCTGGGTCATCAAGAGAGGACGATCGGTGATCGCACTGAGGTGGATGGAAAGCAGTCCGCTCCCCTTGGAATCGACCTTGAAATCAACAATGTTTTTGATCAGCGGTTGAAAGGAACCTCTGTTGCTTTGCACCCGCAAATTGGAGTTCGATAATCGAAGCGCCAGTGCTTCAAAACTGCTGGAAAGTCTCGAGTCGGGGAACCCCCCGGGGCCATCGATGTCACTCTTGAGTTCGATGCGGTCGGTGTCCATCGTGACCCCCGACCAGGCTTGATCCCAGCGGTTATTTCCCGCAGGTGTGATCCAGCGGGAGAGAAGCAGAGGAGCCAGCCAGAGGTTGGCATCGCGCTCCAACAGGAGGCTGAGATTGGAAGACCCGGCTTGAAACACTCCGATTGTGGAAAGGAAGCCCGCCAGGACGATGATCGAGATCGATGAGGCGATCATTGTCTCAACGAGAGTGTGGCCCTGACTATAGACCGAATTTCGCTCACCCCTACTTTTCACTATTGAGGACCTCCCAACCGGAGTGCTCTCCCAGCCTCGGATCCGTGAGTAATGTTCGATAGAGAGGACGAGAGTCAGGAATGATTTGAAGGGGTTCTCCCCGTGGGGAATGAGTGGCTCGAAGCTTTTCAATCTGATTCCAGAGTTCAACGGAGGCCTTCCAATGGTTTTGAGCCAGCGAATAGTGACGAAAGGCCAGTTCAAGGCCTTGCAGTAGCGCCATCGACGTCACCATAAGCAGGACCAAGGAAAGCAGGACTTCGATCAGCGTAAAGCCTCTGATGGGGATTGCGGACGATCTCTGTGTCTCTCGTCGTCGCCGATGTCCCTGCATCACCTTCTCCTAGCCGGGTTTATGCATAGGTTGTCGTTACGAAGCGGCGAAAACGCCGACCTGAGTGCGCTGCGCCACGCGCGACAGAGGCCCCCGCAAACGTACTGTATGGTACGTTGAGGAGGCCGACCGAGCGCAACA
>CBDUTA010000109.1:0-9944 GCA_965369785.1 uncultured bacterium | reverse complement strand
CGAGTTCGCGAAGCGACGACGACGCGATGTCAGTGACATCGTGGAGAAGGAGCGACAAAGAAATCGATGCCGTCCCGCCGCCACCCTTCGGGCTGATAGAGGTTGCGGACGATCTCTGTGTCTCTCTCGTCGTCGCCGATGTCCCTACATCGCCTCCTCCTCGCTCCTTGACCTCGCCTCGCAAGCCCTATCAGCAAACATCATCGTATTTATCGAGCGAGACACTAAGCCCACGGCTCTGACTGCTCTCGTTGGAACAGCACGAATTCACGAACAAGAGCAGGGGTCTGAGGTAATAATAAAACCATTGTGGCCCTGAATCTCACCTCTCTTCTGGGACTTTTCGTGCTGGCCGGGCTGGCCTGGGTAGTGGGCGGCCTCCAGCGACCGATTGCCTGGCGGACGGTATCGGGCTCCGGGCTGTTGATGCTGGCCCTGGGTACCATAGTCTTTCTGCTGCCACCCACCCGCCTGCTTCTTTTGACTCTGAACGAGTTCGTGGTTGCCCTGTTGGGAGCGAGCCGGGTGGGAGCGGAGTTCCTGTTCGGGCCGCTGGTACTCAATCCGGGCCAGAGCACCGCAGCGGGAGAACCCTCGGTGGGATTCATCCTGGCGGCTCAGGTGCTGCCGGCAGTGATTTTCTTCGCCGCAGTGATGGCCGCCCTCTATCACCTGGGACTCATCCAACCGGTGATTCGCGTTTTTGCCAGACTCTTCAAAAAAACGCTCAATCTTTCCGGAGCGGAGGCCTTGGCTGGATCGGCCAACATCTTCGTGGGCATTGAATCAGCCACCACCGTCCTGCCCTATCTGGACGGAATGACTCGCTCCGAGCTTTTAACCCTCCTCACCTGTGCCATGTCCACTGTAGCCTCAACTACCCTGGCCCTCTACGTCTTCTTTCTCACCGACACCTTTCCCCAAATAGCTGGGCATCTCATCTCGGCCTCGGTTCTTTCCATTCCGGCGGCCGTCCTGGTCTCAAAACTCATCCTTCCGGAGACGGGCCAGCCCCAAACCTTGGGCACCTTGCCACCCATTGCTGAGTCGAAACACCACGGCAACACTATCGCCGCCCTCAGTGCCGGTTCCTGGGATGGCCTGAAGCTGGCGGCGGGCATCGCCACCCTTTTGATTGCTATCCTGGGCATGGTCGGAGTCCTGGACCTGGCACTGGGCAAGCTGGGCTCACCACTCGATGAGTGGCTGGGCAGACCCCTGAGTCTCGAACTGATTCTGGGCTGGCTCTTCACTCCACTGGCCTGGCTGCTGGGCCTGGCAGGCGCTGATCTTCAGCAGGCCTCCCAGCTTCTGGGCCAGCGGATTATCCTCACCGAGGTGGTGGCCTATCAACAGTTGGGAGAGATGGCCTCCGCTCAAACCGTCTCGCCCAGGTCCCTGCTGGTGCTCTCCTACGCCCTGTGCGGCTTCGCCCATGTGGCTTCGGTGGGAATTTTCGTGGGAGGCATCGCCGCTCTGGTCCCCTCTCGAAGAGATGACCTCACTTCCCTGGGCTTTCGAGCACTGGCCGGCTCCACACTGGCCACGTTAATGACCGGGGCCCTGGCCGGGCTCTTCTATCACGGACAGCAGGGACTGCTGGGGCTTTGAGTCACTTCGTGACTCCGTGCGTCGCGCTTCGCGCGCTCTAATTGTCCCCCGCCCTCTGGCGTGGTTTTCCAATGTAGGCAACATCTTCGTCTTTAAAGTCGTAGGGCGGACCCACGGCTGGAATCCCAAAGTCTTCGGCCAGCGACTCCTGGAGCACGATCATGTTCCCGCCCACCATGGTCATTAAGGGACGGATCTTTAAAATATCATCCACCGGAATGGTAAAATAGTCGCGATCAATCACTAGCAAGTCCGCAAATTTGCCCACTTCCAGAGAACCCAGCTCATCCGGTTTGGTCACATACTCGGCTGCCCAGGCGGTGAACATCTTCAGGGCATGCACCCGATCGATTCGCTCTTCCGGCTGCCACACTTTCCCCTCGTGATTGCGGGTGACGGCCAACCATTGCTGGAAGAAGGGAGGCTCGAATCCTCTTCCCCCTTGTCTCCGCGAACCTGCTCCATAGTGCTGCCCGACCAGCTTCACCCCCGATTCTATCCAGGTTTTAAAGGGCAAAATAAAGGGCTCTATGGCGGGTCCGTAGTCTCCCACAAACCCTGGAGCATAGCGAAGATAGTCGGCTCCACAACTCAAGATGATCCCGTATTTCTTCAAACCTTCCAGGATGTCGGGCTGCTGTCCGATCACATCGCAGTGTTCACCCGTCATATGCATGTCGTGCACTTGCTGGATCGTCCATCCGTTGGCTTCCCGAGCCTGATCGACCATCTGTAGAAAAGCGCGGGCGCTTTCGCTTCCGCAAATGTGCACGCCAGACAGCCGCCATCCCGACTTCATGGCGTTTAACAGTGTGTCCCAGGGCAAATCACCCGGCTTAGGACAGACCTCCCGAGATTTGATATGGGGTGGGGCAGGCACATCGGGACCCGTACACGATTCAGGATAATTGGAATCCCAGCGCTCGGAAGCGACCCCGTCAATCCAAAAGTAGTCATCCCCCAGGCCTTGCAGCACTCCGGTGCGCCGGTAAATCTGACGGGTCTGCTCCGGATCGGTGGGCATGCGGTGAATTTCATAGTGGGCAGAGAAGCGAATCGGCATCTGCCCCATGCCTGCCAGTGTGGCATACCCGGTCATGATCTTGGGAAACTGAATGCGGGAGGAAAATGTAGTCACCCCTAAAGAGGCAAATTCCTCGGAGATAACCTTGAGTCCCTGGGCCAGAGTAGCCGGCGGCAGTTGCTCCAAAAAGAGCTCCCAGGTGATCACGCCCATCTCCACGCTTCCGACCCATCCAATGGTGGGAATATCCTCCCCAATGTCGATTCCGTGCATCGTCTCCTGCACGGATTCCGAGTAGCCGGGAAGAAACTCATTCAAGACTTCCAAGGCCTTGGAATTGACCCAGCCTCGGGAACTGGGCTGCAGCAAGACCGGATTTTCATTTCCTCCCCACAGATCGAGAGTCCGTTTCTCACTCAGGCGCCGAGTCCAGGACCAGACTCGAAGTTCAACGGGCTCGTCAGGATGAGGCTGCACCCTGAGCACCACCCAATCACCGGGATTGGCCTTTCGGACCGCTTCTTTGAGTGTGTCTCGGATGTTGGCCTGAGTTTCTTCAATCGAGCGCTCGGCCTGCGTCGTCGCCATCACCACTCCTTTGGGGGGGTACTCGAAACCCAGCCGATCCAACAGGCTGGTGACGCGGCCATAGATGTGGCTGTGAGGTTCAATAATGCCGGGAATCAGGGTTCTACCCTGCAGATCGAGGATCTTTGTCTCGAGTCCTGCCAGGGGTCTGACCTCTTCACTGGTTCCCAGCTTCATGATCCTTTCCCCTTTGACCGCCAGAGCCTGATAGATCCTCCCTACCTCGGTTGAGCTGGAGACATCATCCATGCTCACGATCTTTCCATTCACAAAAATCGTATCCGCGTACCCCGCCCGGGCCACTTCCGGCGGCAGCTGAGCCACAGCATGCAGGGATCCCAGGAGAAAAAGAAATGCACTCACCAGCCAAAAACCGATGCCTTTGTGAATCGATCGATGGTACCCCATGAATGAAACCTCCTTATTTTTCGGAAAAGTCCTTGAGAATAACCGATCTATACCACACACTAGGGCAATCCGCAAAAAGAGGGAAAGGATGGGATTGATGTCTTTCAGAACTAGGTTGATAACCGGGGCTTTTCTGTTGGCCTGCCTGAGCAACTGTAGTGAGGCCTCTTCTGAGGTAGTGGTACAAAAGCCCGCCCCAAGGGCAAACCCTTCGATACGGCCGGTAAATGACCGGCCCCTTCCGGAACCCTACGCCACCGAGAGTGCCCGCAATGGGTCATCGGCTATTGAGCGTCCCGACGGGGCACAACTCCATCTTCCAGAGGGATTTCAGATCCGCGAATACACCCCTGATTTCACCTTCCAGCGCCCCCGATTTATGGCGCTGGGACCCAACAATGAAGTCCTGGTTTCCGATTCTCACGATGAGGGTACCGTTTACGTCTTGCAGGATACGGATCAGGATGGGGTCGCGGACAAGCAAAGCAGCCTGATCGAGGAAATGTACCGTCCCTATGGCATCGCCTTCTGGCAGGACTATGTGTATGTGGCAGGCACGATTGAAATCAAGCGATGGAAATACAATCCCTCCACCATGACGGTCTCCGGCCCGGGTGAAACCGTTGTCTCCTGGCCGGGATTTACCAAAAGCCATTGGACCCGGACCCTGGCTTTCAATCAAGAGGGCACGAAGATGTTTGTCAGCATCGGATCCGCATCCAATGTGGATGCCGGTGGAGATCCCCGTCGAGCAGCGATCAATGTTTACAATCCCGACGGCACGGGACATGAGATCTATGCCGAAGGACTGCGCAATGCCGTGGGCATGGATTTTTATCCCGGCACCCAGGAGCTGTGGGTAACCGTTCAAGAGCGCGATCAACTGGGTAACGATCTGGTTCCCGATTATTTCACCTCGGTGCACGAAGGTGATTTTTTTGGATGGCCTTACGCCTATATCGGGCCTCATGAAGATCCCCGGCGCCAGGGAGAAAGACCTGACTTGGTGGAAATAACCCGTTATCCGGATGTTCTCTTCCCCGCCCACTGCGGGATGCTGGACATCGAGTTCTACACGGCCTCCTCCTTTCCGGAAAAATATCAGGGAGGCGCGTTTCTGGCCTGCCACGGATCCTGGAACCGCTCCCCAAGGATCGGATACAGGGTCGACTTTGTGCCTTTCAAAGACGGTCAACCCGCTTCGGGACCCGAGGAATTTCTCAGCGGCTGGATGTTGGACCCGGGAAAAAAGGAGGTCTGGGGTCGACCCGTCGGGATCCTTCAACTCCCGGACGGTTCACTTCTGATCTCGGATGATGGCGGGAAAAAAATCTGGCGGGTTTCCTACAGCGGGTAGCTGGTGAAAACCCCGACGTGATTCGCTACCTCAGGATCACCGACTCTTCCAGTGAGAAAGTCAGCACCGCTTCCGAAGGGACACGCACCTGTTTACCCCGAACCGACTGGACGACCACCCCGGCACCCGCTCCCGTAGCGGCACCCACGGCAGCCCCCTTCTTGCCGCCGGCAATCGCCCCGATTAGGGCACCGATAACGGCCGTAGTTCCAATGACCTTGGCGCTTTCCCCGCCCTTGCCCTCGCTGGCCACCTGGGCGAATTCACTGGCCAGGGAATGGGTCTTGCCATTCAGGGTAAGGCTGCGAAGTTGCAGAGCGATTTCTGCTTCACCCCTCAGCTGCCCCGACTGTTTGACCTGAACCAGCTGCACCTTCACAGGGGTATCCTTGGCAGCCAGGATGGTTCCTCCCACTACGATCGGTTCCTCCAGGGTGGCACGAAAGGTTTCCCCCGCTTTATTCACTTCGGAATCGACCGAGTCGATCATACGGACGACCAGAACCGTACCGTGAGATACCGCGTAAGGATCAGCAGGGGTTGGATCCGGAACTGGATCCGGAGCTGGATCGGGAACTGGAGCACGGGAGGCAGCTGGACCGGCCTGAGTTCCAAAGACAATACTCTCCACATCCGAAATGGAAAAGCTCCCCACTTGACCGTCCTGGCGAAGAAACCGCACCGTCCGAGAGTCCCCTCCCAAAAAGGTTCCCTCAACCCTGCGACCATTTTTCAGGTACAGGTCATCGGCTAGCGGATGGATCGTGGACAATAGAAAACAGACGACTAGAAACAAGCTCAATCGATTGTACATTCTCTTCCCTCTGCCTTTTAAAGTGTGGCCCTCAATTATTCGTATATTCCCCGAATCGAATCACACAAACTTTTTGGATCGCACTGGTCACTACCCGGTTACCAAACTCCAGATGCAGGCCGCAAGCGGCCACAATATCCAACTTGATGGCACTTCCACCCCAGGTACAGCCGGTAATGGTCGTCCTCAGCGGGGAGAGGCCTTCGTTGTCAAACCATCCACCAGAAATCGAATAGAGATCGCTATTGAGCACACGGATGGAGTAGGTGGAGTTCCGAGTGGTCACCATCACCCAATCTCCAATATCGAGTTCCTCTTTACGGACTTCTTCCAACCGGCCTGCTTGATGGGTGATCGTTGCAAGAGTGCGATCCAAACTGGGTTTCCTCTACTCTCTGTTGTCACAGGTTCCACAGCGAAACACAATCGGTCAAGGAGTTACAGAATCCTCCTCGTAGGGTGGATAGATAATCTGGCCCGACTCTTCGTCGTACTCAGGAATCCAGTCTTCCCGGAGCAACTCGTCAGGATTTCCATACTTGGCGGCCACTCTTCGCACTTCCGGATCGTCCAGGACCTTCAGGCGCCCATTCTCCACCAGCTTCCTACCATCCACTTCGCAGCTCAGGTAGTAAAAGAAATCGATATCGCGATGGTTCACCGGAAGGGTCGGGTCTTCGTCGTTTACCAGGTTGTGGCGATCCGTCCCAAAAGCCAATTGGGCCATGCCGGAACGGCGGCGTAACGGTCCCGCAGGGCCTATCTTAGGATTGATCCCCATAGCGAGTTCTTCCAACCATCCCACCCCGGGTCCCGGATAATAGCCGGGGTACTGAACGTTCTTAAAACGCTCCAGGGCCTCCCTGATGTTCTCACCCACTGCTCCACCGCCTTCGACTTGTGTCACCTGGCCACCCTCAAAGTATATCTTGATACCCTGAGGAATATAGCCGGCCTGCTTGCTCACCATCACCCCGCGTGCATCGGGTCTTCGATTCAGCTGGGGCTCCAGCTGTACGCTGGCGTCGTTGGCAATGGGTCGCTCCAGAGACTTTTTGCCGTAAGTCGACATTCCGCGGGTTGCTTTCAGGCGCTCAAGATTGGTCTCGTCAATAGTGAAGCTGATGTCTGTTCCCCGAGGATCGGTAATGCGGAAGTTCCTACCATTGACCAGAATATTCCAGGTCTTCATGGAAATCAGTTTCAGGAGCTCATCCGGGTAGCTCACGGCAGGAGAAGCTAACTGCTCGGCCCTGGAGAAATCCAGCCGGGAAGATCGGACCGCTCGATTCCTGCCAATTTTCCCGTATTGGGTTCCCCTTCCCACAAAACCCAACACCATGTCATAGTCATCCACCATACCGGCAAGCCACTCCGGAACGGCACGGGAGACGAGGCCGCGATAGGCCAGATGACGACTGGGATCAAATCGCTCATAGTCGAATTCTTCACGTCCCATTCGCCTGGTGAGAGCTGCTACGTCCTTGGCGATCACATCGGTGGTGACTCCCATTTCCTGGGCTGCCACCACCAGGGCCTGAACCACCAGAGGTTCAATTCCGCTGGCTACAATGAGCAGTTTCTCTCCCTCTTTCAGTCCCAGCCCATAGTGGGCTCCAACCAACCAGCTATAGGGACGACGCACCAGGATACGGGCATTGGGAAGCACCTGTTCCAGTTGGGTGACACGAATCCTCTTGGGCGCACGAGGAGCCGGCAAATCGGAACTGCCCTGGGCAGCAAGTTCTGCACTGCAGAGCACGGAACTCAAGAGAAAAAGCGCAATCCAGGAAAACGGTTTTTTCATGACTCAACTCCTCTTCAAGAGCGCAGCGAGGACAGAATTGCCGCGCAGTGGGCGAGATTGTACCATGAGCGCGCTCTGCGCGCAGCCGTGACGTCGTGCTTTCGTGCCTTCGTGCTTTCGTGCGCGCTTCGCGCGCAAAAAGAGGAAGAAGAGGGGAAAAAGGAAAGAAAAAGAATTCGTTTGGAATTTGGAATTTGTTTGGAATTTTGAATTTGGGATTTGGAATTTCAGTAGACCGCAGACCGCGGTCTGTGGTCTATGGTCTGCGGTCTGCGATCTCAGAACGGCTTGAAGTTGGCGAGATAGGCGGCAACACCGGCCAGCAGTAACGAACCCCACCACAGAATATTACCCGACTGTGGAACTCGCCGGGCAAGAACCATCATGACAGCAAAAAGAAGCCCAATCAGTATCTTGACGAAAATCCATCCCGGCCAGCCCAGTTGCAGCAGGCCCACCAGACCGAATCCTCCCAAAAAAACCACCACCAATCCGATACCGTTGGTGATTGCTGCAAGCTTTCTCCATCGGGAATCCTCTACAACGCCAAGGACGATCAGTCCTCCTAAGGATACAAGGACCATGAAAACTCCAATGAGGTGAACAATTTTGAAGAACGGATACATAAGTCTGCTCCTTTGAGGCCTGGGCTTCTAGCCCGCACTTCTCACACCTACTCGTCACGAAGCGGCAGAAGGGCTGGCCCGAACGCGATTCATAAAGTCTCTGCTGTGCTGAGGATAACCAATAAGGAGGGGGAGTCAAATGATCAATCGTACTCCACCGAGTTCGGCCAACCCGTAAAGGAAGTGATCTCCCGGCGACCCAATGAACATGAAATTGGTGGGAATCTTCCATTTCTCGGAGAGTTCTTGTATCAATTTCGGCCCAAATTTTCCTTCCAAAACAAGAAACTCGATTTCAAGGTCCGGATAGGTCCTGTCCAGAAATTTGAGATCGTCTTTGATTTTCTGGAGCACTTCGCTCTGGTCTCTGACCACCGTCACGATCCTGATCCGATTGGAGTGCTCGTTTCGCCGCACGTACAGAACGGCTCGATTCAAGTTGGAGATATGGTCTCCCCGCGTGAAGAAAACCACCTGCTGAGAGTTGATCTGATCAATCTTGCGACGAATTCCTCCTGAAACTTGAGAGGTGGCCTTCCCTACGCTCTCACTCACGGCCCGGATCAGGAACAAACACGCCTTCAGAATTCCAATGCGTCCCAACATGATGGCCACCACCAGGAGCGTTGGAATGAAGTACTCCAAAAAGACGACCAGGTAGTCAGGATTGATCATGGCATTTCCGACCAGCCCGCCCAATGTCAAAGAGATGGCAAGAATGAGCGCCGGCCAGGAAGCGTGTTCGGGGCGACGCAGACGTCCGCGATTCACCTTTAAAAGAATGTTGCCCACTCCGAAGAGAATCATCACCGACAAAAAAGAGATGGTATAGACCCCGGCCAGAGCACCCAACTGTCCCCGGGTGATCAAAAGGACCGAGACCCCCAGCAAGAAGAAGCCAATAATGATGCGATGGGGCGTCTGAAAACGGCTGAGTTTGAGTAAAAACTGGGGCAAACAGCGATCCAGTGTCATTCGCCTCACCAGTCCAGTGACCCCCACAAAGGAAGTTAAAACGGCTCCGCTCAGGACCAGGGCGGCATCCACCGAGATCAATAACGCCAACCAGTTGCCACCCGAAAGGGCACCCATATGAGCCAGCAGCGCTTCCTGGTGATCGACAACCTCGGGAATCGGGATCAGTGCCAGGGCAAGAAAGACCATGGCCGGGTTGAGAACGCTCACGGCGATCCACATGTTGCGCAAGGTTTTTGTGAAGATCCCTTCGGCCTGCTCCTCAACAAAGTTTGCCGAGCTCTCAAACCCCGAGATCCCCAGCATCGCCGCCGCAAACCCGAAAAATATTGCCGGGCCCAGGCCGCGTTCTGTAGGAAGTGCGAAGTTGGCCCAGAGCGTCTCCAGACCGTTGAAGGCGATGAACAATACTCCTGTGACAATCAGAAGGGCCATTGTACTCAGATGGGTGATAAAGATGACTACGGCCACCTGCGAAACCTCTCGAATTCCCACAATGCTCAACATCATAAAAACGGCCAGAAGCACGATGGTCCCGGGTATCACCGGGAGGCCGTGCCACAGGTTGTGAGTGTAGTGCATGGCTTCACTGGCCGAAATGACTGCCGTAGCCATATAGGAAAGCAGAGTCAAACAGGCGGCCATGGAAGCCAGCGACTTGCTGGTGGTGTTCAACAAGGCGTTGTAGGCTCCCCCATTCAGGGGCAGTGCTCCCACCACCTCAGCATAGATTT
>CBDUTA010000108.1:0-9946 GCA_965369785.1 uncultured bacterium | reverse complement strand
AGGGAAGTTGCTATGAGCCAGAACCATTTCATTTCGATGTCGTTCCTCGATCTGCCCTCGTAAGTCCCATCCGCGCAACCGCACCATTACTCGGACAGGCTCCTATGGGTAAGAAATCATCTGAATCTCTCACAGAATATTGATATTCTAGGTTATCAGACAGGAAGAGAAAAGCCCCAAAGGAATGAAAATGAGATCCAAACATATCGGTCTCTTGGGTGCCGTGATCTTGAGCACTCTGGTGTTCGTCGCACTGGGAATGCGGAACCGCTTTACCGGTTCCGTTGAAGCGCAAGAACAACCTGCCGGTTCTTCCGACCTTTCTCCGGCCGCTCAGAACGCGGCTCTGGAACAAGAGCGAGAGCCCAATCGCCTGATTCACGAGAAGAGCCCCTACCTGTTGCAGCATGCCGGAAATCCGGTTGACTGGTATCCCTGGGGAGAGGAAGCCTTCAGCAAGGCTCGAAAGGAGAACAGGCCTATTTTTCTTTCCATTGGATATTCGACCTGTCATTGGTGTCACGTGATGGAGCGTGAATCTTTTTCCAATCCTGAAATTGCCGCCATTATGAACAAGTATTTTGTCAGTATCAAAGTGGACCGAGAAGAGAGGCCGGATGTAGACCAGGTCTACATGGCTTTTGTGCAGGCTTCCACGGGTAGCGGGGGCTGGCCCATGTCGGTCTTGGTAACCCCGGAACTGGAACCTTTTTTCGGTGGCACCTACTTACCTCCAAAGAGTTTTGAGAACCTACTTCTCAAAGTTGCTGACGAGTGGAAAAACAATCGGGAAGCAATTCTAGTGTCGGCCGGGAGAATCACCGACCAGCTGAGGGCGTTCGGCGATGTTCAGGGAGACGGCGACCTGAAATTGGAGAAGGAACTTCTCGACCGTACCTATGAATGGTACCGGGCCAACTATGATTCCGCTCAAGGAGGCTTTGGAGGAGCTCCCAAATTTCCGCGTCCCGTCAATTTCAATTTCTTGCTCCGCTACCATGACCGGACACACCAAAAGATGGCTCTTGAAATGACAGATCGGACACTGAAGGAAATGGCTCACGGAGGAATTCACGACCACATTGGCGGGGGATTCCATCGCTATTCGACGGACGACCGTTGGTTTCTCCCTCATTTCGAGAAGATGCTTTACGATCAGGCTCAGCTTGCCAGCTCTTATCTGGAGGCCTATCAGATCAGCGGTGATCCTCTCTTTCAGGAAGTGGCGAGAGGCATTTTAGATTATGTGCTGCGGGACATGACCGGGGAAGAAGGGGGCTTTTATTCAGCAGAGGATGCCGATAGTCCCATCAGCCATGAGCATCCCGACGAGCATGTTGAGGGTGCATTCTATGTCTGGACCTACCAGCAAATTAGCGACCTTCTGGGAGAAGTTTCAACCTCCTTCAGTGAATACTATGGAGTGCAAATAGAGGGCAATGTCGAGCGGGACGTCTTTGGGGATTTTAAGGGAAAGAACCTGTTATTTGTGTCAGCCCCTGCAGGGACATTGAGCCAGTCTCAAGAGGAGAGGAATGACGTGTTCGGGCAAAGTCGGAAGAAGCTTCTGAAGGCACGGGAGGGAAGGCCTCGTCCTGGCCTGGATGATAAGGTTCTCACTGCCTGGAACGGTCTCATGATTTCCTCGCTTGCCAGAGGTTACCAGGTCTTGCAGGAGGAGAAATATCTCAGAGCCGCTGAAGCGGCTGCCACACTCATTACCGAAAAGCTCTATGACAGGCAATCTGGACGTTTAAAAAGACGTTATCGAGAGGGGGAGGCGGCCATCGATGGCTTGGTCGACGACTACGCTTTTTTTATTCAGGGGCTACTGGATCTGTATGAAACTTCGCTGGACGGCCGCTGGCTCATCTTAGCCATGGAACTGACCGAAACCCAAAATCGACTTTTCTGGGATTCTGACAACGGAGGTTTTTACAGTACTGCTGGAGAGGATCCGTCGATCTTGATCCGCATGAAGGAAGACTACGATGGTGCTGAGCCTTCGCCCAACTCCATCGCGGTTCTGAATTTGCTTCGTCTTTCTCAAATGGCGGGGAACGAGACCTGGAGAGAGATGGCGCAACGGGCGATTCAAGCCTTTGAGAAGAGGCTTCTCAGTACGCCCTATGCTATGCCTCAGATGATGGCGGCGGTCAATTTTTATCTGGATAAGCCAAAACAGATTCTCATTGCAGGTCAGAGAAATTCACCCGACACAAAGGCGATTTTGCGCGAGGTCCACAAGCGGTTTATTCCCAACAAGATTCTCGTTCTAGCCGATGGCGGCCCTGCCCAGCAGCGCCTGGCCGCCAGTCTGGAGATTCTGGACAGCCTGCGACAGGTTGACGGTAAAGCCACTGCGTACATCTGTGAAGACTATGTCTGCAAACTTCCCACCAACGATGTCGCCGTGGTGGCACGTTTGTTGGATGAGTCCATGAGAATTTCTCAGTAGCCCGACTTTCTCACACCTGCTCGTCGTGCAACACAGTCAGGCTGGATCATTGCGCCGATGCACAAGACGAGGGTGTGAAAAATGCACAGCTAGCCCATGGAAGTCAAGATAGGAACCTGTACCGTGGTATTGGTGACCGGTGACATCACCAGGCAAAAGAGTGATGCCATCGTCAATGCCGCCAACAGTCGGCTGGCCGGGGGTGGTGGCGTCGATGGGGCCATCCACCGGGCTGGAGGGCCGAGCATCATGGCCGAGACTCGTCAAAAATATCCTCAGGGTTGCCCTACCGGCGATGCCGTGATCACGGGTGCGGGTGATCTCGTGGCCCAATACGTGATCCACACCGTGGGGCCGGTCTGGAGCGGCGGTCAACGCAGCGAGGAGGAGAAACTGGCCAGCGCCTATCAAAGGAGTCTCGAACTGGCCGTGGAAAACGGCTGTGAGAGTGTTGCATTTCCCTCCTTGTCCACGGGAGCTTATCGCTATCCCGTGGATTTAGCCGCTGGAACCGCCCTCAACACAGTTCTCTCTTTCGTGGAGAAGAACCACCAACCGAAAGTGGTCTGCTTTGTTCTCTTTGACGATCCCACTTACGCTGCCTACGTGGCGGCCCTGCGGGATATCACCGCTGACGGGCTGACCGCAGACCGCTGACTGCCTGACCGCCTGACCGCCTGACCACCTGACCCCTTGACCCTCTGACAACCGTCAGCGGAAGTTCAAAACCTGAAAGCTGAGACCTGGAACTTGGAACTTGGAACCTGGAACCTGGACCGCGAGCGAAGCGAACTCCGAAATCTGTTTGCTGAAGTTGTTCGGGCTTGATAAGGTCTCAAGCGCGGGGACATGCTTGGACTATGCATAGTCCGGGCTGAACACACACAATAAAACGAAAGGAGACATCATGTCTGTTTCTCTTCCTGATTTGTCTTATTCTTCGGAGGCCCTCGAACCTCATATCGACAAGGCCACCATGGAGATCCATCACGGCAAACACCACGCTGCTTACGTCGCCAATCTCAACAAGGCCCTTGAGTCGACACCGGAACTCGAAGGCAAAAGTCTTGAGGAGTTGTTGGCCAATAACTGTGCTGCCGTTCCTGAAAACGTTCGCACGGCGGTGAGAAATAACGGCGGTGGCCACTCCAATCACTCCCTGTTCTGGTCGATAATGGGACCCGGTAAGGGTGGTGATCCGGTGGGAAATCTTGGGGAAGCCATCAAGGGTGCCTTCGGAGGTTTTGAAGCATTCAAGGAAAAGTTTGCCGCTGCCGGCATGACACGCTTCGGTTCAGGTTGGGCCTGGTTATTAAAAGATCTGCAGGTCGTATCCACAGCCAACCAGGATAGCCCTCTGATGGAGGGTCAGGTACCCATTATTGGCCTGGATGTCTGGGAGCATGCTTACTATCTCAACTACCAGAACCGCCGAGCCGACTACATCAATGCTTGGTGGAATGTCGTCAACTGGGAGGCAGCCGAAGAGCGATTTAACTCCTGATAGTCTTTTCAGCATAGCCCGGATTATGCATAGGTTTTCGTAGCGAGGCGCCGAAAACGCGGTCCTGACCAGGCGCGCGACCGAGGGCACCGCAGACGTACTGTTCGGTACGTTGAGGAGCCCGAGTGAGCGGCAACGCAGTCAGGGCGGATGGTTTGGGCGCCACAGCAGAAAATCTATGCATAGTCCGGGTTAGGCAGTTTGAATCCATCCGGGTTAATCTATGGTGGAATTTAACCTGAGGAGGGTGATTTTGTTTGGGGCCGCGATCACAAGCAGTTGGATTGCGCTGTTTGTGATCGCGTGCCTGCCAACTGAGGCTTTTGCCCAATACACCAAGAAAACTCTGGTCGCCCAAAGAGGGGCTTCCGAGTATGCTCCCGAGCACACGCTGGAGGCCTACCGGTTGGCGATTGAGCAAGGTGCTGACTACGTCGAGCAAGATTTACAGATCACCAAGGATGGTGTTCTGGTGTGTCTCCATGATTTGACCCTGGAGCGCACCACCAATATCGAAGAAATTTTTCCCGATCGTTATCGCGAAGTGAATCACGCCGGAGGGAGCGAGAAGCATTGGTTCGTTTATGGCTTCACGCTGGAGGAACTCAAACAACTGGATGCCGGCTCCTGGTTCCATAAAAGCTTTTCGGGTGTGCGGATACCTACCTGGCGGGAGGCCATCCAGGAGATTCGCGGTAAAGCGGGTTTGTTTCCCGAAATGAAGACACCTGAGGTCTATGCTCTGCATGGCTTTGACATGGAGCGGCTGGTTATGGCTGAACTCCAGAGGCATGGCCTGGATCAGCCCGGTGTAGATCCGGATACTCCCGTCGTGATTCAATCCTTCAGTGCAGACAGTTTGCAGAAAATGGCCGGGGAAATGGAAGTTGCTCTACCCCTGGTGATGCTGCTGGGAGAACGCAACAGGCTGTGGGTGTCCCCCGCAGGACTTCAGAAGGTCAAAGAGTTTGCCATAGGAATTGGACCGGATAAGAACATGCTCCGGGACAACCCTACGATGGTGGAGTGGGCTCGCAATGCTGGACTGACGATCACCCCCTATACGTTTCGATCCTCCGAGGTGGGTAAGGGGTTCTGGAACGTCCGAGCGGAGATGGCTTACTACCTCTACACTCTCGATGTAGACGCCCTGTTTACCGACAGCCCGGATCAGTTCCCCGATCCTTAGCCCGGATTATGCATAAATTCTCTACTCCAGTGCCGCAATCCCCATCAGCCCAAAGCGGCCGGCGTTGAGGAGCCCCAGTTCCTCCTCGGGGCAGCGAAGTGGGCGGTGTTCACCCCGTAAAGACCAGTTGTGTCAAGAGACAGTGAAGGAGCGGTTCGAATGGCTGAACGGATCAATGAACTCTCGGCTGAACCGTTGAAGAAACGGTTGGGCTTCTTCGAGCGTTACCTGTCGCTTTGGGTTGGGTTGTGCATGATCGCTGGTGTACTTCTCGGCCAGGGTGCACCGTCTGTGACGGGATGGCTAAGAGAAGTCGAGTTTGCCGAAGGGAGCCAAGTGAATCTACCCATAGCAGTTCTCCTTTGGCTGATGATCACTCCAATGATGATGCGGGTGGATTTTCGCGTTGTGAAGAACATCGGGAAGAAACCGCGAGGCCTTCTCATCACACTTTTCGTCAACTGGTTTGTCAAACCGTTTTCGATGGCCCTCGTTGCTACCTTGTTTTTTCGCTGGGTATTCTCCTCCTGGATTGACCCGGCCGAAGCCGATCAGTACATAGCCGGCTGTATCATTCTGGCGGCTGCTCCCTGTACGGCGATGGTATTCGTCTGGAGCTACCTGGCGGACGGCGATCCGGCCTATACGCTGGTCCAGGTTTCTGTGAACAACTTGATTATGTTGGTTCTCTTCGTCCCGATCGTTCAGTTTTTGGTCGAAGGTGTCTCATCACTCATCGTTCCCTTCAAGGTGCTGCTTTATGCGGTTATCGTGTTTATTGTGATTCCCCTTTCGGTGGGCATGATCCTGCGCATAGTGTTGATCCGAAGGCGCGGACAAAAGTGGTTCGAGAAAGAGCTCCTGCCGAAGTTTGCACCTGTGACCATCACGGCCCTCTTGGCAACACTAGTCTTCCTTTTTGCTTTTCAGGCGGATAACATTGTCAACAAGTCCTTCCACGTAGCTTTGATCGCGGTCCCGATTATCGTTCAGGTCTATTTGAACTCGTCTCTGGCCTACGGCCTGATGAAGCTTTTTAAGGTAGAGTACTCCGTAGCGGCTCCGGGCGCTCTGATCGGGGCGAGCAATTTCTTTGAATTGGCGGTAGCAACCGCCATCGCATTATTCGGGCCTGAGTCCGGAGCGGCCCTGGCCACTGTGGTTGGGGTCTTGGTAGAAGTTCCGGTCATGCTGTCCGTCTGTGGAGTGTGTAACCGAACGCGACACTGGTTTCCTCCGGAGTGGGAGGATTCGTTGAGCGGCTGAACCAGGCTACTCAGAAGGCAGTCTCCTGACACTTGACGCATTTGGGGGGCGTTGCTCTTTGTGATCGTTGGTTTTCGACTTCTGAAAGGAAGTGATTCGCGGTGGGTCAATACGTCGGCTCGGTAGATCAGGGGACAACCAGCACCCGTTTTATGATCTTTGACGGTCAAGGTCAGGAGATGGCCAGACATCAGCTGGAGCACCAGCAGATTCTTCCCCGCCCGGGCTGGGTCGAGCATGACCCTTTAGAAATCGCCCAGCGAACAGTGGAGGTCATCGAAGTTGTGATGCAGCAGACTCGCATCCCGACCTTTTCGCTCTCGGCCATCGGGATTACCAACCAACGGGAAACCACCGTCGTTTGGAATCCCAAGACCGGCACACCCTGGTACAACGCAATCGTTTGGCAGGATACTCGAACCGACTCGATCATTGCTGCGCTTCAACGGAGTGGAAAAGGAGACGTCGTCCGAAAAAAATCAGGACTACCCCTGGCGACCTACTTTTCGGGGGCAAAAATTCAATGGATTCTGGAGAACGTGAAGGGTGTTCGTGAGGCCGCTGGAAGAGGAGAAGCCATTTTTGGAAATATCGACAGTTGGATCATCTGGAATTTGACCGGAGGTCCTGACGGAGGTGCCCATCTCACCGATGTCACCAATGCCAGCCGGACCATGCTGATGAATCTTCAGACTTTGGATTGGGATGACGAGTTACTTGAATTCTTCGCTGTCCCCCCGCAGATGCTACCGCAGATTCGACCCTCCTCCGACTTCAGTTTTTACGGAATGAGTCGCAAGGACGGTCCCTTCAAAAGTGAGGTTCCCATATCCGCAGTCTTGGGAGACCAGCAGGCCGCAACAATAGGACAAGTCTGTATCTCACCCGGTGCGGTAAAAGTGACCTATGGCACAGGTAATTTCATGCTCTTGAATACTGGTGATCAAAGGGTCTTGTCCCCATCGGGTCTTCTGACCACCCTTTGCTACAAGATAGGGTCCCAACCCGCAGTTTTTGCCCTCGAGGGTTCCATAGCGGTCACCGGTTCGGCGGTTCAATGGCTTCGAGATCAGCTGGGTATTCTCAATCGTGCAAGTGATGTGGAGTCTTTGGCAAAGACCGTTGAAGATAGTGGTGGAATCTATTTCGTTCCGGCATTCTCAGGTTTGTTTGCCCCCTACTGGCGTTCCGATGCACGCGGAGTTATTGTGGGGCTCTCCCGATACCACAGCCGGGCTCACCTGGCCCGAGCCACTCTTGAAGCGATCTGTTATCAAACTCGAGATGTGTTGGAAGCCATGGTCAACGACTCAGGCGACAGGCTCGCCATACTGAAAGTCGACGGAGGAGCGACGGTAAACGATACCCTCATGCAACTCCAGGCCGATATTCTTGGCATTCCTGTCGTCCGCCCAATTGTGACTGAAACCACGGCACTGGGTGCCGCCTACGCAGCGGGTCTGGCTGTTGGCGTTTGGAAGAGCTTGCAGGAGCTGAAGCAGCACTGGAAAGCGGAAAAACAGTGGGAACCCCGTTGGAGTGAGGAACAGCGCCAGGAGGGCTACCATGGCTGGAAGAAAGCTGTGCAAAGGAGTTTGGGCTGGATCGAGCAAAGCCGGGATCATTCATGAATTCTTCGCTCCAGCAGCGAAACCATCCGTCCTGACCGGGTTCCGCTAGAGAGTTCGGGGGTACTGTCCCCGAACTCTTAGCTCGCTTTGTCAGGCCTGCCCTTTCCCCGCTTCTTGACGAGAATCTAGGAATAAACCCGGCTAGAGTCCCATGGGTCAACTTGGTTTGAGCGATGAGTTTGTGTTTAAATAGTTGATGACGGCGGTTCCCGGGACTTTGAGGTTGAAGCCTGCCAGGTTCCTCCTTTTCCCGCCCACCGGCTGAGTGATTCTGCCCGCTGGCGTCAAGGTGTTTTTTGGGGTGCGTTCAGGAAATATTCTATGAATCGAAATGCGGTTTCTCTCCTCAAAGAGGTTAAGGGAGAGGTCCTGATAGTGGATGGTGAACCGTCCCTTCACCAGACGATCGTCCATCTGTTGGGAGACTCGGAATATCGGGTGGAAACGACGCCCAGCAGTGAACTGGATCTGAAGAAACTGCAGGGGAAGGTCTATGAGGTGGTGGTTCTGGACCTCAGGAAGTCCAGGTCCCAAGGGTTCCGCCTCCTGAAACGGATTTTGCAGGCCCAGCCTTGGATCTCTGTGATTATAGTGGCCAGGAACTCCGATGAGACAGCCCGCCAGAAGGCCATCCAACGGGGAGCCTATTTTTACCTTTCCCAACCTCTCTCGGAAAACACGCTGGACCTCGTATTGAGAAACGGTGTCGAGCGAGCTCGGGTCCTTGCTGAAAACAGAGTGCTCAAAGATAAGGTCATCTTCGATGACCAGACCGAAGCTTATAACAGGCGCTATATGGAGATGTCCCTGAATGAGGAGATCGAGCGCTCGAGTCGCTACGACCATCCCTTCTCCATCCTGTTCCTTGACCTGGACCATCTCAAGGAAATCAACGATCGCTACGGGCACATCTACGGGAGCAAGGTCCTTCGATCGGTGGCGATCTTGCTTCGGGGAGGGCTTCGCAAGAGCGATAAGATCTTTCGCTTTGGTGGAGACGAGTTCGTCGTGTCTTTGCCGGAGACCGACTCGCAGCAAGCCCTTGTCGTGGCACAAAGACTGAGTGGAGCACTGAAGCGTCACCGCATTCCGGTCCGTCGAGGTGTTCGAGTGATCATCACGGCCAGCTTCGGTCTCGCTACATGTCCTTCCGACGGGAGTAGTCAAGAGGAACTGATCCGCCACGCCGATAAGGCCATGTACCAGGCGAAAAGGGAGGCCCGGGATCGGGGTTTGTCCCTGGATATCCAGGGAAAGACAACCTAGCCGGGCTGGTTCTACGCTTCTGAGGATGTTGGCGAAAGGGACGCACGAAAGGAAGAGGAAGGAGGTATCATGGAATATTGGCTTGAGTTTTCATACTTTTTCCCAGTAGCTTTTCTGATATGACTCACGGCGTGAATCCTGGCCCTGGAGGGTGCCGTGTTGTTTACCCCAAGCTTATTGTTTCTCTTCCCCGCGTTGGATCCGGCCTTTCCTCGGCTGGATGTTAATCAGGCCATCGCTTTGGGTTTGATTGTGGAATTCGTTGGGTATTCCAGTGCCGCAACAGCATACTGGAGACAACGTCGCATTGCGTTTGAGGTCGCCGGACCGGTGCTTAGGATCACCCTGCCCACAGCAGTTCTGCTGGGCTGGATTGGCTCGGCAATTTCAGACCGATGGCTGCTTCTTTCTTTCGGCCTCATTCTGTTCGGTCTTGCCTTTGTGTTCTTGAAGTTTCATCGAGTGAAACACCCTCTCCACTGTCCCTGCTGACTGGAGAAGGAGACGGTCCCTGGAGATCGGGGCCGCGAGGCAAAAAGGCTGGTCGATCGAGCGGGTACACAGTACGACTATAGTTTCAAGTTTGGGGCTACGGAGGCATCCGTTTCAGCACTGGGTGGAGCTTTCGTCGG
>CBDUTA010000107.1:0-9969 GCA_965369785.1 uncultured bacterium | reverse complement strand
GATAGGAGGGACAGTTTGCTACAAAGAAACCGTGCAATGGCGGGGAGGGATCAGGAAATGGCTCCGTTCTCTCGAGACCACTCAAGAAAGCCTTCTGGTGGATTCTGGACTCCACTGACGTTAGCTCCCTCGATCTTGTCGATTTCCGCCCAGTTCTTGATGTCGGACAGATCGACCTCTCTCAAGTCGGCACCGCTCAGGTCGACTCCCTTGAGGTCTGCTTCCATGAGTTGGACCCCACGCAGGTTCGCCTCCGCCAGAACCGACTTGTGGAGATCCACCCCTTTGAGATTAGCGCTGTTGAGGTCCGCCTTCCGGAAATTCACCCCGCTGAGCCTTGTCCCATGCAAATCCGCCCCTTGAAGGTCGGCCCCACTGAAGTCGGTCCCACGCAGGTCGGCTCCCAGAAGGTGAGTCCCCCGGAGGTCGGCTCCACTCAGGTTGGCCTCACGGAAGTCGGCACCGACAACGAACACACCGCGCAGGTTGGCCTCCTGGAGATCGGCCCCGCGCAGGTTGGCCACGTGGAGATCGGAGTGGCCGAGGTTCGCTCCTTGAAGATTGGCATCTTGGAAATTCACCTCTCGGAGATCCGCTACCCGGAGGTTTACCCCGCGCATATCCGCCCCCTGGAGGTTCGCCCGCAGGAGTTTCGCCACCATCAGGTGAGCTCGGTGAAGATTAGCCTCTCGGAGGTTCATTCCGGCCAGACTGGCCCTACCCAGATCCTCTTCCTCCAGATCAGGCATCACTCCCGGATTCTTCTCCCTCCAGTCATTCCATACCTCCGCTCCCTCAGTAAGAATTTTCATATGTTCCCGATTACCCATCGCGCTCATCTCCTGTTGGAACTGGTAGCCTGTCCAAGTTTCGGGTAGATATTAAGCCTTGAGAGGGGTGAAAGGCAACGCAAATTAATCATACCCCGCTGGTCTCTAACCGTTGTCCCCAAATTCCCGATGACTTCGGCTCCAGACCATCGAAATTACCTATTGGAAAAAAGCTGTACCCGTCCCGTACAATGGAGTGTCTTAACTCTTGAGGTAAATCACCCGATGCGTGCAATAAGACGACTGGCATTACTTGGACTCGTTTCAGGCCTGCTCGGTGGCTGTGGTCAAACAGTGACGGAGGAGACAAAAATCCTTCGTTTCACCGCCATTCCCGATCAGACCAGCACCGAGCTTCAAGAGAAGTTTCAGCCTCTGGTGGAATACTTAAGCCAAGAGTTGGAAGTCAGCGTCGAGTATGTCCCGGCCCGCGATTATCAGGCGGCGGTAGAGATGTTCAAGAATGCCGATGTGAGATTGGCCTGGTTTGGAGGTCTCACGGGAGTCCAGGCACGTCAGGGAGTACCGGGTGCCCGGGCCATCGCCCAGGGAGAGGCCGATCCCACCTACTACTCCTATTTTATCGCCCACAAGGATACGGGCCTGGAGCTGTCCCAGGAGTTTCCCGCATCGATCTCTGAGCTGCGTTTCACCTTCGGATCGGAAAGTTCCACTTCGGGCCGACTCATGCCGGAATACTTTATCCGCCAAAACACCGGCCAATCACTCGAGGATTTTTTCACCCATCCCGTGGGCTTCTCCGGCAGTCATGACAAGACCGCCGAGTTGGTGGAAAGCGGCCAGTACCAGGTGGGTGTGATCAACTACAAGGTCTATGACCGGCGAGTGGAGGCCGGTCAAATCGATCCGAAAGTGTGCCGGATCATCTGGAAGACTCCCCTTTATGCCGATTACAATTGGACGGCCCACCCGGAACTGGAAACACTGTTCGGCAAGGGCTTTACAGACCGGCTGCAGCAGGCACTGATTGACATTGAGGATCGCTTGCTGCTGGCGGCTCTTCCTCGCAACCGCCTCATTCCGGCTAGTAACGGGGATTTTGAAGGGATTCGTGAGGCGGCCGAGAAACTGAACATGGTGCGTTAGCCGGGTTTGGGTGAGGCACCTTGTTTGCCGAACAGGCGCATGGCATCATAGAGGGATTCGGCACCTCAGGTGCCGAAAAAGTTAATCTCTAAAGTAGCTCCCACCGAAAACCTCTTTCTCCAGTACACCCTCCCGCTCTGATCTCTCGCTGGATTTCCGAAAAGACTTCAGGCCCCATTACCGTCCGACCATCCTGCCTAAACTCATTCGGTGCCAGCCCTAAAATAAAGTTTTTATCCATAGGGGTTTAGATTTGAATTTTGGGCCTGTCCCCGAACTCCCGCTCTACTGGACCAGCCTCTCCACCACGTAGGTACTCACATCCTGAATCTCCTCAGGAGAGAGCGTGGGTCCCAGAGGCGGCATCTGGACACCTCCCTCCCGAACCGTTCTCATCACCCTCTCGATATCGCGGGCGCTGGTGAGAGGTGGACCTTCGTGCCCCCCCTGACCTCGGGGACCATGGCAGGAAGAGCAGGACTCGGCGTAGACCTTCTGCCCCACGCTGACGTCGGCTATTCGACCTCCCTCCCTGGGCTGGGTACTGGTTGTGTCGGCCGGGTCTACCTCATCCAGGGTACCCCTCAAGGAAAAGAGCCAGACGCTGTCGCCCCTGGCGGAACGGCCGAAGGCATTGCCTGCGGAATAAACCACCACGTACTGATCGCCCTGGTATTCAAAGATGGAGGAGGGGGCGTTGACGCCCGCACCGGTCTGATACTCCCACAGCAGCTTACCGTTGCCGGAATCCAGGGCGGTGAGGCGGCCGTCGCCTCGGCCCACGAACAACAACCCTCCGGCGGTCACCGCCGATCCGCTGTAACACATGTCCTTCCACCTCTGACGCCAAACGATTTTATTGGTCTTCATATCCAGGGCAGCAAAAATCCCGGTCGCAGGAAGAGGAACCCCGGCAAAATTACCCCCTATATATCTTTGACCTACTGGAGGAAGCTCGTTGTCCTTGTCGCCGCCATTGAAAAAATTCATGCGATCGTTGGCGCAGACATAGTAGTAGTTGGTGGCCGGATCGTAGGAACTGGGGGGCCAGTTGGCTCCTCCAAAAGAGGCAGGCTTGACCACGGCTCCATCCGTCCAGAAGGGAGTGAAGATCCTTCCCTGATTGACCAGGTTGTAACCCTCCGGGGCAATATCCACGGACTGGGGAACAAAGGCATCCCCGCGGGGGTAGGGTTGGGTGGGGGAGGTGCCTTGTCGAAGTTCCTGGAGAACCGGCCTTTCGTCGATACCCAACAGGGGTTCACCGGTGATGCGGTCCAAAATGTACACCCATCCGGTCTTGCCGGCCTCAGCAGCCGCCTTTCGCCACACCCCCTCGATCTCCACATCGAAGAGAATCACAGGATTGGGAGAATCATAGTCCCAAAGGTCATGATGAACCTGCTGGAAATGCCATCGATACTTTCCTGTTTTCGCCTCCACGGCCACGATGGACACGGCGAAAAGGTTATCTCCGGCTCGCACCGAGCCGTTGAAATCCGGGCCCGGGTTTCCAGTGGAGAAATAGAGCAGACCCAGTTCCGGATCCACCGCCGGAGTTTGCCATACGGAAGCCCCTCCACGTTCCCAGACCCCGTTATCCTGGGGCCAGGTATCGTGGCCAACTTCACCAGGACCCGGGATGGTAAAGAAGGTCCAGACCAGCGAGCCATCCTGGGCATCGTAGGCCTTGACCCGACCCCGAATGCCATTCTCAGCTCCGGCGAAACCGGTGACCACCAAGCCGTCATAATAAAGAGGAGCGCTGGTGATGGTGTAACCTTCCTGCCAGCGTTCCGCCTGGGTCGACCATACGATTGTGCCCGTCTGCTGATTCAAAGCCACCAGACGGCCATTCAACTGCCCCACGTAGACTTTACCGTCTCCCAGAGCCACTCCCCGGCTGGTCCATCCGCAACAGACCGTGGAGATATCGGGGTTCAGATTGGCCTCGTAGTTCCACAGGATCTCCCCCGTAGCCACACTGATGGCAAAAACATCGTCGGCACCGGTGACGATGTAGACTATTCCTTCATGCACAATGGGCTGGGCTTCCCCCGAGTACTTGTTACCCACACCCGAGCCTCCCAGACGCGCTCTCCACACACCCTTGAGATGGGCTACATTTGCCCGGTTAATCTGGGTCAGAGGAGAGAATCGCTGGTTGAAAAGATTTCCGCCATTGGTTAGCCATCCGCTGGTGGGGAGGGCTCTCAGGGCTTCCCCGGAGAAAGCGGGAGCGGAGGGAATCTGACGGTTACCGGGAGTCACGTCAGAAACGGTAGCCTGCTGAGTCTGCGGAGATCCGAAGAGTAAGGGAAAAAACACCACCGGGATGAGAAAGAAAAGGACCAAGCAGAAGAAACCCAACAATAACCCAAGGTTGATCTGTCTATTCAAAGGATGCCTCCTATTTGAGTCATAGATCATAGAGATACAGGGGCCGGAAGACAACAGACCGCCGGCCGAAGGCCGGCTGAAATTCAAAACGAATTCCCTTTTCCCTCTTTCTGCGCGTAAAACGCGCCGCCTTTGTCCTGCCCGAGTGAGGTCATCCGAGCACAAAAAAAGCCCCCCCAGGGGGCCCTTTTTGATTCAGGAGTTCGCGCCAGCTACTGAATGGTTACACTCGCTTGAGCGCCTCCAGGACCCGTTCCGGGGTCATGGGCAGACGTCGGATGCGAGCACCTGTAGCGTTGAAAATGGCATTGGCAACGGCGGGTGCCGCAGGAGGCAATCCTGGCTCACCGCAGCCACCGATCGAGTCCTCACTGTCCACGATGTGCACTTCCACGGGGAACGACTCGCTCATGCGCAGGAGGTGATAGTCGAAAAAATTGGCCGATTTGACGCCACCGTCGGCAAAGCGGACTTTCTCCTTGAAAGCCGCACTGATTCCCATGGTAATGGCTCCCAGCATCTGGGCTTCAATGGTGTTGGGATTCACGTGAGGACCGCAATCGACGGCACAAACGACTCGGTGAATCTTCACTTTTCCGGTTCTTCTGTCCACGGAAACCTCGGCAACCTGGGCCACGTAACTTCGATAGGAGTAGTACCCGGCAATGCCGCGTCCTTCAGCTCCCACCAAGGACTTATCCCAGCCGGCCCTGTCGGCGACTAACTCGAGAACGCCGTGCAATCGCTTGTTCTCCTGGCAATGTTGCAGCCGAAACTCCAGGGGGTCCTTCTCGGCGGCATGAGCCAACTCATCCATGAAGCTCTCCACCGTAAAGCCATTGTGAGAACTTCCCACCGAACGCCAGAAGGTGCAAGGGATGGGGTTCTCCGCCTTGACCCAGTTTACCGACATATTGGGGATCTGATACTGGAAACGGGTCAGACCGGAAACAGCCTGGGAATCGATCTCGGAACCCGGCCTGACCGAAAACATATTGGCCACGACCTTATGGGACCAGGCCGTCACCCGGCCCTCTTGATCCAGGGCTGCCTCGATTCGGGAGGAGTTACCGGGACGATACAGATCATGCTGGATGTCCTCTTCCCGGGTCCAAATGACCTTAACCGGCGTTCCCGTGGCCTTGGAAAGATGAACGGCCTCCTCAACAAATCCGGTTCTGGCCCGACGGCCCAGTCCACATCCCAGGTAATGGGAATGGACATGAACTTGATCCGGCTTTAATCCGGTGATCTTCACGGCCGCGTCAAGCGACCGACTCTGCATCTGGGTAGAAACCCAAATATCGCATCGATCCGGCTGCACCTGAGCCGTGCAGTTCATGGGTTCCATGGGAACATGGGACAGATAGGGTAGATGGTACTCCGCCCGAACCTGCTTATGGGCATTCTTCAGGGCACCCTCGGTATCCCCTTCGTTGAGTGCGGAGAGACCCGGTTTATTGAGGCTGGCTACCAGACCCCGGTCCACCGTTTCCGTGCTCTGAGAGGGAGCGTCGCCCTGGCTCCACTTCACATTGAGGGCATCGCGACCCTTCCAGGCCGCATCCAGGGTATCGGCACAAACCGCAACGCCCTGGTCAATCCTGACAATGTGTTTTACTCCCGGAATGGCTTTGGCCGCCGGCTCGTGATAGGACTCCACCCGGGCTCCAAAGGCAGGCGCTCGGGCAATGGCAGCGTAAAGCATCCCCGGCACAAAAGAATCGATGCCGAACTTGGCCTCCCCGCTGACTTTGGCCGGTATGTCCAAACGGGGGATGGGCGTTCTCATGATCTTGAATTCGCTCTTGTCCTTGAGCCGTGGATTTTCCGGCACGGGAAGTTTTGAGGCTTCCTCCACCAGCTCTCCGTAGGCGATACTTCTCCCGCTGGTCCGGTGGTGCACCCTGCCTTCTGAGGCGTGACACTCGCTGGCGGAAACGTTCCACTTCTCTGCGCCCGCCTGAACCAGCATCTCGCGACCTGCGGCAGCGGCCTGTCGTAAGGGCTCATACATACTTCTCACACCGCCGCTTCCTCCCGTCCCATAGGAGGTAAAGCGGGGCGGAGTGTAATACTGCTTGCGGGTAGGGGCCTGTTCAATGCTCACCTGCTCCCACTTCACATCCAGCTCATCGGCCACAATCATAGGCAGGGCCGTATGCGTCCCCTGTCCCATCTCCACCTTGTTCACCATGACGGTCAGCTGATTATCGGATGAGAGGGTATACCAGACCGTAGGTTGGAAAAGTTCCGAATCGGTGTCAGCCGGCCCCATGGCAAAAACCTTCAAACCCGTAGGCGTGGCTGCCACGGCCATGGTGAAACCTGCTCGGGTCAAAAACTCTCGTCGATCAATAGTGCTGCTCATGAGTTTCTCACCTCCTCGGCCGCTTGATGGATGGCCTGCTTGATCCGGGTGTAGGTCCCACAGCGGCACAGATTGCCTTCCATGGCCTGGATGATCTCCTGTTCGCTGGGATTGGAGTTCTTCTCCACCAGGGCCACTGCCGACATGATCTGACCCGACTGGCAGTAACCGCACTGGGGGACCTGAATATCAATCCAGGCCTGCTTGACCGGATGATCCTCACGAATCCCTTCAATGGTGGTGATTTCCCGGCCCACAGCCCGGCTGACCTGAAGCTGACAGGACCTCATGGGCCGCCCATCCACGTGTACCGTACAGGCTCCACACTGGGCGATGCCGCAGCCGAACTTGGTGCCGGTCAGTTGGAGATACTCCCGAATCACCCAAAGCAGGGGGACATCTCCCTCCGCCTGGACGGTGTGGGATTTTCCGTTGATTTTCAAGGTGATCGATTCAGCCATAAATCGCTCCTTTCTTATGTCTTAACGCTTTCCGATAAAAGAATGGGTAATCGAAAAATTGGATGCCAAATCGCTTTTCATCCCTGGCCCGAAACTTATCTCTATAACTATCATTTTCGGGGCTGACGCTCAAGAAGAAATCGACTTTCTGTACGATTCCAAACCAGTAGCCGGGACAATGCACGGTACCGGCTCAAACCTACTGCCAATCCTCCACCTTTTCCCAGACCTCCCCCACGGCGTACCCTCTGCTCATGCTGCCTCGAAAGGTCAATCGGGTGCCCTCCTGATTGATCTCGAACTGGCGCCGGGGTTGTCGCTCAGCAAGTCCGGGAGTGGCAGAGGCTATAGGCTGGAAAAAGAAGGTGTCGTTTTCAATTCGATAGGTTCCGCTGGCTCCCCCGAACTTTTGATGGAGGGCTTCCACCATGTCTGTCTTCTCCTGATCGGTCAGATCGGCCGGTTTTTCATATTGATCCTGGATAGAGGGACGCTCTCTGGCCATGTAGTTGCGGCTGAAGTGATCCGGGGTAATGAACATGACACCTGTCCAATCCATGACCTGACCCTCTCGAGTATAGTGAGTCATCTTCCAAACACCATAAAGCCGTTCGTCTCTCTGTGCATAGGCACTGCCGGCCAATGCCAGGACGACGATGACTATCGGTATCGCTCCTATGAATTTCATTGATTCCTCCATTTTAGGTTTAAATGAAGTCTAATCTCAGATTGTCTAGGACACAAGAGTCGCGGCCGAAACGGATTCGGCACCTGAGGGGCCGAAGGGCCCGTGGGCTAAAGCCCACGGCTCTGACTGCTCTCGAAAGCACGAAAGCACTCGCGCGAAGCGCGCATCGCGCTCGTGCTTTTCTAATACTCCTCAAAGGTATAAAATCCCCCAACCTGATCATTATCCTTCATGGACCCAAGAGGAGCACGACCATGCCTGAGTCACAGTACGATGTAGCCATTATCGGTGCCGGTTTTTCAGGACCCATTCTGGCCGCTAACATTGCCGAAAAGGGTGTCCATCCAGTAACTCGAGATCGCCTGAAGATCGCTCTCATTGAGGCAGGGCCGTATCTCAAGGGCGCTCCTCGACCCGGGTACGGAATCCCCTCGAGACGCCGGAGGTTCACCAACATGAGGGGTCAGGACCCTGACTTTCACTGGGAGGACGGGGGGGCAAAGATCGTGGGGGGAAGTTCACTGCACTGTCAGGCCTCGGCATATCTTCCCTTTCCCATCGACTACCTCCATTGGCAGGAGGAAACCGGAGTGGACTGGACCGAGGAGAATCTTCGCGAGGCGGTGGAGGAAACCCGGCGGGAATTCAACGTCCATCCCTATCCTGATGAGGCCAACACTCGTGGAAACCGGCTCTTCTATCGGGTCGCGAAACAGATGGGATATGACCCGCAACGACAGGAAGGGGCAAGGCGCAATTGCATCTACTGCGGCTTTTGTGCCGGAGGGCACATGTGCAAGTATGAGGCACGCTCCAGCACCCTGGTGTCGTACATCCCCAAGGCGGAAAAGTACGGGGTGGACATCCTGGCCGACACTTTAGTGGAGAAGGTCCTGATTGATGCCAAAGGAAGACGGGGGGTAGCTCGCGGCCTGATCTGCCGCAGTGCCGATACCACTTATGAACTGACGGCAGACCACATCATCATGGCCTGTGGATATCGGAAAACGCCATTGCTTTTGATGCGCTCCGGTTACGGGCCTCCCGAATGGGCGGGAAATCCAATCGTGGTGTCCAATCCGAATATTGGGAAACACATCGATGGGCACCCCAGGATTCCGGGTATCGGCGCTATCTTTGACGACCCCATGGGTGATGGGGAGGTGGGAAGCGTGCGAGGGTACTTCATGATCAATGATAACCGTGAGGATGCCTTGGGACGACTGCTCTTTCGAGCCGACCTGGGCGGTGGGCAATTCCCCGCCTCGGCGGCTTTGAATACCTTTGCTCCGGAGTTTGGCTGGGAGCACAAGAAGTTCATGCGGGAGGGGGGGATTTTCCGGATAGGGACGCTCAATCCTGCCATGGCCAAGGCCCCTGGACGCTGGGCGATGGACCCGGATGGAAGAATTCTTTACAGCGGCGATCACAGCCTGACCATTCGACGGGCCAAGGAGGCCCTGGGGATCTCGCATGAGATTTTGAAGAAAATGGGGGCCCGTAAGATCACTTCCATTGATGTCCCCGTGTACTTCAATAGCGAGTCCCGGGGCTCGCACCTTGTGGGCTCGTGCCGGGCGGGGACAGACCCCAGGACATCCGTGGTCAACCCTCACTTCGAGTCCCATGATGTAGACAACCTGTTTATCTGTGATGCCAGCGTCATTCCCCGGGTGACCACCGGCAACACCGGCACTCCACAGGCGGCGGTAACCGTCTTTGCGGCAGCCCGTATTGTGGAACGCCATTTCAAGGGTTAGCCCGGATGATGCATATTCCGGGCATAGAAAGGAAAAAATCAATGCCGACCATCTTTTTACAACACCGAGTGGCTGACTATGAGACCTGGAGACCGGTTTACGATGAGGACGTCGAGCGCCGAAGTGCCGCAGGATTGAGTGAAATCGGGGTCTTCCGCAAAGCAGGAGATGAGAACCTGGTACTCCTGGTCTGGGGTACCGAAGGCGTCGAAGGCTTTCAGGCCATGCTCAACTCTGAAGAACTCAAGAACAAGATGCAGGAAGCCGGAGTCATCAGTGAGCCCGAAGTCTGGATTGGCGAAGGGATGTAGTCGTGCGCGCTTCGCGCGCGTGTTTTCGTGCTGTCGTGGGA
>CBDUTA010000106.1:0-9980 GCA_965369785.1 uncultured bacterium | reverse complement strand
ACGGTGCGGTTCAGTCCCCAGGTCCCGATACCCACAGAGATCTGGTAGCTGACGGCTACGACACCGACTAACAATACCGTCAGGGAGGTCAGAAAGGCCGCCCACCACAGTCCGGTGGCTCGCTGCTCCAGAGGTCCGGCCACATCTTCCGTAACCTCTCCCAGGGTCTTGTGGCCTTCGATCAAAGGTTTTCTCAAACTCGAATAGTGTTGGGACATGTCTATCCGTGCCCGTTACCGGTCTCCTCCTTGTTCCTGACCCTGGTCAGATATCCCACGCTAGGCCTGAAATTCATCTCCTCCAACACTCGATAGTGGCGGGGATTCCGGATCAATCGAGAAAGGCGACTTTCCGGGTCGTTCATGTCGCCGAAGACGATGGCGTCGGCCGGACAGGACTGCTGGCAGGCGGTTTGGATGTCCTCGTCCCGCAGTCGCTGTCCTTGTCTCTTGGCCTCGTACTTCGCTTCCTGGATGCGCTGGATGCACATGGAACACTTCTCCATGACTCCTCGTGTTCGAGTGGTGATGTCGGGGTTAAGAACCAGGTTCTCCTTCACATCCTCCTGCCTGTAATTGAACCAGTTGAAACGGCGGACCTTGTAGGGACAGTTGTTGGCACAGTACCGAGTCCCAACACAGCGATTGTAGATCTGCTGGTTGATCCCCTCGTCACTGTGAACCGTGGCCAAAACGGGGCACACGGCTTCGCAGGGGGCATGATCGCAGTGGTGGCACATCATGGGCTGATGAATCACCTCCGTCTCCTCGTCGTCTCCCGAGTAGTAGCGGTCGATTCGAATCCAATGCATCTCGCGTCGCCGCCTCACTTCATCCTTTCCCACCACCGGTACGTTGTTCTCCACCTGACAGCCGATCACACAAGCGGAACATCCCGTGCATAGATTCAGGTCGATGGCCATACCCCAATGATGTCCGGTATAAACGTAGTCCTGTGCCCACAACTGGAGCACCTCGTGCTCGAAATGATTCCCTGAAGCGGGATCCTCCAGGTAGGCTGAAAGGGTGGTCTCCCGGACCATGTAACGCCGGCTTCCGCCCAGTTCCTCCGGCACCGTCACGGTGTGATGGGTCTGGGTCATCGCCAGCTCGGTTCGCCGGCCCGTCACCTCCAAAGAAACGGTAGTCACGAAGCTCAGGTTCGGACCCTTCCGGACAGCATACGGGAAGGCGTTCTGGCCGACGGTTTCCCCTTCCCGGACCGTCACCTCACTCTGCAGCCAACTTGGGCCGATACCCGAAAAACGGTCTGTTCCCTTGCGACCGTAACCCAAGGCTATCGCCACGACCTTTTCGTGCTGGGCCGGCTGGATCTGAACGGGAAGCTCGAGGCTTGCATTGCGGCCAGCGACCCTGACCAGATCGCCCTCCCGGAGGTTCAGACGTTCTGCCACCGCTGGCGCAATGCAAGCATAGTTGTCCCACACCACCTTGGTCATGGGATCAGGAAGCTCCTGAAGCCAGGGATTGTGAGCATGCCGTCCATCACGCATGGAAACCTTCTGGTAAAGGACCAGGGCATAGCTTCCCTCATCCAGGACCGCCGGAGCCGTCGGTTCTGAGGCCTCAAATCGAAATGTGGCAACAGAGAGAGGCCTGGGCTGCACCTGGGCAAAGCCGTCATGAACGGACTGATTCCAGAACTCCTCGAAACTCCCCTCCCCGCTGTTTCGTGGAAAGACTTCATCCCTCCAGTAGCTGCGGAGCATTTCCAGATCGGTGGCCGGTTGGCCCATCCAAGTCAACAGGCACCCGCCAAGGGAGCGGGTCTGGCCCATGGGTGAAAGGACAGGCTGGGAGACACTGATCACCCCTGAGACCAGCTCCTGATCGTTCCACGACTCGAGAGGATGGTGCAGGGGACAAACATATCGGGCTGCCTGGGCCGTCTCATCGAGCTGCTCCGCGAAAACCACCGTGGTAGGAACGGACTTCAGGGCCTGCCTGAACTGATCCGCATGGGAAAGACTGTAGAGAGGATTGACACCTGCAATGAACAGGGCCTTCACCTCACCCGCCTCCATCTTTCTCAGGAGTTCGAAAACCTCACGGTCGTTTCCCTTGCACTGAAAAGAAGGTCGGTCCAGATCCAGGGTGGAGCCGTAGTTACCCAGAAGATGATTGACATCATTCACCAGAATCTGGGTTGGGAGGTCGTTGACACCCGAAACCACCAGACTGTTTCCCCTGGCCTCCAGTAGTCTCTCCACGATCTGATCGAGGATCTCTTCTTGGATGACGGCCGTCGCGGATTCAGCCAGAGGCACGTCCACCTCCAATCTGTCGGCCAGTCTCTCGGTCAAGGCGGCAAGCCAGTCGAACAGCTGGTCCGGACTGATCTTGATTCTTCGATCGGCCTTGGCCCCGGTGAGGGACATCCGCCCCTCCAACTGCAGGTGATGGGAAAGCTGCGGGGACTCCCCCTCCAGGGTTCGCCCCGACGAGTAATCCTTGGTGAACTCCACCGGAGAAATCCAGGTCCCTAAGAAATCGGCGTCGAAGCTCACGATGACCCGGGCCAAGTCGAAACGATAGTGGGGCAACCTTCTCTGCCCATGGGTCTGCTCGTGTGCATCCAGAATAGCCGAGTAGGAGACCGGATCGTACTCGATGTGTTTCGCTCCCTGGAAACGGTCCAGAAACCTGTTGATGAGAACTCTTTCGGTAAGGCTGGTTACTGTTGCTGTGAGGAAGTAAACCCCGTTGCTGAGGGAGTCCAAATCTTTTGTGACGGCGGCATCCAGATTGGCCCAGGTCGCTGATTTTCCGTCGATCAGAGGGATCTGGAGCCGCTGGGAATCGTACAGGCCCAGCACCATGGCCTGTCCCACCGCGCACAGGCCTCCCTTCGATAAGGGGTGTTGCGGATTACCCTCGATCTTGATGGGACGTCCGTCACGGTTCTTGGTCAGAATGCCGCATCCTGCACCACAACCCTGGCAGGTGGAGGCATACCAATAGGCCCGTCCCGGAATCATTTCCTCTGCTCTGTTCAGCAGGGGAATAGCCCGTTCCACCGGTCCCCGGGAACAGGCAGTCAGAGTACCGCCGGCCATGGAAAACCCGGCCGCCTTCAAAAAGGAACGTCTGGATACCGTTACCTCGGGCACACCATCTCCCTGCCAGGATTCTAATTTCTCCGGAGGCTCGGGAAACTCGCTTTCCAGGGTCTTCCGAAAGGCAGCCGTGTCCTTCCTTTCCTCGATCCCTTTCCAGTATTTTTTCGGTTCTTCCATGAGACTCAGTAGTGACAAACTCCGCATTCGGTGGAAGCGAATCTCCCCTGTAACTCGGCGATAAGCCCATTGTTGACGTCCCGATGACAGTTGACACACCAGCCCATGGAAAGATTGGAAAACTGGGAAATGCGCTCCATGGTCTCGACGGCTCCGTGACAACTCTGGCAGGCCACACCCGCCGTAACGTGAGGACGGTGATCAAAATAAACAAAGTCGGGCAGTTGGTGGATCCGGATCCACTCGATGGGTCTGGTGACCACCTCGTCCTCGTACCTCATCTCCTCGGTGTTGAAACCCACCGATTGGTAGAGCTTGGCCAGCTCCGCAGAAACGATAAACCGTGCACTCCGGTTCTCCTCCTTGGCCCCTTGCTGCTCGATTTGGGTCTGATCCCAGTTTCCGGTGACAAACCGGTGGCAGTTCATACAGGTCATGGCCGCCGGTATTCCCGCCACTGGACTCTTCTCCACACCCGAATGACAGTAGAGACAGGACATTTCCAGGTCACCACTGTGCAACCGGTGGGAGAACGAGATGGGCTGCTCGGGTGCATATCCCTGGTGATTTCCAGGAAGATTCATGTCCGCGGCGGAGAAGAAAACGGCGTAAAAGGCCACCAAGCCTACAGCTGCCAAAAGGCCGATTTGTCTGCTCAGCTTCATCCGGGAGTGTTCTCCACTAGGGCTAAGCCCGGATTATGCATAGGTTTTTGTGACGAAGTGCCGCAGGCGCCGTGATGAGTGCGTTGCGCCACGTGCGAGGGGCACCCGCTTGCGGGTCGGACCCCGCAGGCGTATTCGTGCAGTACGCCGAGGAGTTCAGGGGTACCCGCTTGCGGGTCGCACAACGCGGTCGGTGCGCAGCGCACGCAGGATGATTGCGGCACTGTAGTAGACAATTTATGCATAATCCGGGCTAACAGGGTTTTTCCGCTCCCTTGCGCGCATAGAACCACCAATTGACGACCAGGCAACTCAGGTAATAAAGGGAAAACCCGTAGAGGGCGTACTGAGCAGTTCCTTGCTGGATCTGCCCACCGAACACCTGGGGGATGATGAAGGCCCCGTAGGCTGCCACCGCCGAGATCCAACCCAACACCGGGCCGGCCAGCTCCGACTTAAAAATCATGGGGACCATTCGGAAGGTCGAGCCGTTTCCAATTCCGGTGGTGGTAAAAAGCAGCAGGAAGAGCAGGAGAAAGGGCAAAAAATAGGTCTCGGGAGTGGCAGAACTACCCGCCTGCCGGATGCAGTAGGCGACGCCCAGGGCCGATCCGATCATGACCACCGTATCCCACTGGGTCACCCGAGCACCCCCGATCTTGTCCGAGAGAGCACCGCCCAGCGGCCGAATCAGGGAGCCGACCAGAGGACCCAGCCAGGCGTAGGCCAGCGGATTAGGAGCATTGGGATTGATCGATCCATCGGGAAGATAACCAAAGACATCCTGAATCAATTTGGGGAAGGCCGCCGAGTACCCGATGAAGGAACCGAAGGTCATGGTGTACAACCAGGTCATCACCCAGTTGTGCTTCTCTCGGAAGATAGCGAACTGGCCGCTGAGATTGATGCGCACTGATTTGGGGGCCAGAAAGCGCATCAACACGACGGTGAGAAGGATGGTCAGGGGAAGCACCAGCCACATGTTCCAACCCAGACCCACCAGGAGGAAGGCACCCAGACCGCCGCTGACGAAGCTCAGGAACACCAACCACACCATCTTCGTGACGGCGGGACCGGAAGAACCCACCTGGTGTATGGGCAGGTTGTTCATAAGGAACCAGGCCAGAACGCTCAGGATCACCAAAACGGGCACCCACACCAGCCCGGCATTCTGGATCCAGATCGTCTGTCCACCCAATTCCTCCAGCATGGGCTGTCCCTCCCCCCCCAGAGCACCGAAAAGGCCGAAGGTCATGACAAAGGGAAGCAGCACCTGCATCACGCTCACCCCCACGTTGCCCAAACCCGCGTTGAGCCCCAGGGAGAGTCCCTGCATACGCTTGGGAAAAAAGAAGCTGATATTGGACATGGAAGAGGCGAAGGCTCCACCGCCGATGCCCGAAAGAGCCGACAGGACCGCGAAGGTCCCGTAACTGGTGTGGATGTCCCCCAAGGCGATTCCCACTCCTAGAGCCGGCGCGATGAGCATGGCGGTGGTGGCGGCGATAACATTCCGCCCACCCGAGAGGGCGATCAGGAAGGAGTGAGGAATGCGCAAGGTGGCCCCCAGCAACCCGGGAATCGCCGTCAGGGTATAGAGCTGCGCCTTGGTGAAGGGAAAGCCAAGATTCTGCATCTGGACAATGATGATGGACCAGTACATCCATACGGCAAATGCACAGAGCAAACAGGGGATGGAAACCCACAGGTTGCGGTAGGCTGTAGCCTTACCGGACTGATTCCAGAACTGTTCGTCTTCAGGATCCCATTGAGTGATGTTATGAGCCATTTCCAGGTCCTCCTATGTCAGGTGAAAGCGCCGACGTCTCCATCCCCTCCTCGATCTCTCGTAACAACCCCGGCACCCTGGCCTTCATGATCTGACGAACGACGACTTGCAGCCACAGCAGGCAGACCAGGGAGAGCACGAAGAAGAAGATCCAGCAGGTGGTCCAAATCCCGGTGGATCCCAGCAGGTAGCCGAATATCACCGGACAGATGAATCCGCCCAGCCCACCGACTACTCCCACGATGCCTCCCACCACTCCGACGTCGTTAGGGAAATAGTCGGGAATGAATTTGTAAACTCCGGCCTTGCCGATCCCCATCATGATCCCCACGATGAAAACCAGCCCAGTGAAAATCCACACGTTGGCCTGAAAGAAGATGTGAGTCACCCCCCGTGCCAACAATTGTCTCTTGGTCACAGACTCCCCCACCCGAACCGCCGGCTCCTGCCAGAAAGCGGTCTGGGGAAAGACCATAACGTCGGATTCTACCTCCGCCAGGTCGGTGTAACTCTCGAGGGAACTCTTGTTAATGTACGGGTAGACGGTCTCGCCCACCACGATCGATTCCTCCGTAATGCGCGTGACCTGTCCCGCGCTTCTGGCCATGATCCCCTGGCCCGGAGATTCCACCACCATTCGAGGAACAATCAGCAGGCCGCAACAAAGGGCGCAAGAGCCCAGCACCCAATACATCACAGGACGCGGCCCCCACCGATCCGAAGCCCAACCTCCTGCCGCACGAATCACTCCTGAGGGGAGGCTGAAAATTGAGCTCATGAGTCCGGCCATGCCGACGCTCATCACGTAGACGTTAACGAAATAGGGAATCAGCCATTGGGAAAGGGCCACGAAACCGCCGAAGACCAGGAAATAGTACAAACCGAAACGCCACACCCGGACATCCTTCAAAGGCTGTAGACGTTGGGACAGGGTCTTGGTCTCTCCGCCTTCCACTCGCCGGTAGTAAGTCATCAGGTAAAACACCACCGCCATGAGAAAGAGCCCCGCCGCGTAAAGCTTGGGCATGCTCCGCCAGCCTTCCAGGTCGTTTCCGTTTGCGGTCAGATAGTTCAGAAGTTGAGGGGCCCCGATGGCGGTGAGGGCGGCGCCGGCATTGCCCGCTCCGAAGATTCCCAGGGCCGTGCCCTGGCGCTCGCGGGAGAACCAGACCGAGGTGTAGGCGATGCCGACGGCAAAAGAGGCGCCGCTGATTCCAAACCCCAGGCTGGCAGCGATGAACTCCCAGTAGGAATCGGCATAGCTCAACAAGTAAGTCGACACCGAAGCTACCAACATCAAGACGGTATAAACGATCCGGCCACCGTACTTGTCGGTGAGAATCCCCACCGGAAGGCGGATGATGGAGCCCGTCAGGACGGGGATACCGATCAGCCAACCCATCTCGGAACTGGTCCAGCGAAACACCCCGTTATCGACAAGGAAGGTAATCAACACCCCGTTCATCATCCACACGGCAAAGCAAACCGTGAAGGCGACGGTGTTCATGGTCAAAACGACAATGGCTTTTCGGTCCTCGGTCATGATTCTTTTTTACTCCTCCTTCACAGGGACGATTTCCTCTTGATCTGAAAACCGGGAGTTCGGATCGACTTGCGATCCCAGTACCATCGCACCATCTGGGGTTTTCTCCACAGATAGGGATTGGGGACAACCAGGATGTGGACAAGCCGCGTAAAGGGAAAAAGCAGGATGATGACAAAGGCCCCGATGATGTGAAACTTCACCATGGCGGGCAGCGCGGCCACGTAGGAAATATCGGGATTGAGTGTCAGGACGGACCACAGATAGGGAGAGAGCGAAGCGGCAAACCAGAAACTCCCCCAGCCATGGAAGACGGCGGTGTAGATCCCGCTGATCACCTGGATCACCAAAATGGAGATAACGATCCAGTCGGCCCTGCTGGTCACCATGAAGGCCTTGGCGTTGGTCAACCGGCGCAGGACGATGTTCACCAGTCCCACCAGGGTCAAAATGGCTCCGATGAAGGCCGTCACTTCCAGAACGTAGAGCCGCAGAGGGTTGCTGTTCCAGATCATGACCTGGCGGGGAATGAGGAATCCCACCACATGTCCGGTGAGAACCAGCAGGATCCCGTAATGAAAGGGAACCAGGGCCCAGAAGTGAACCCGATTCTCCAGAAACTGCGAGGAGAGGGTGGAATAGGTGAAGGCGCGATTGGTGTAGCGCTGAATCGTGATCAGGAAGAACACGAACAAGGCGACGTAGGGCAGCGCCGAAAAGCACAGCACATTGAAATAATCCAGAGTGGTCAATCCTGCAAACATGGCACTCCTTTCATCAATCCACCTCCAGAGAAACCAGATTCGACACGTCCTGTCCTCTTCGTGACTCCTGGGGGATGTACCCGCTCCCCGGTCCGATCAGATCCACGAACAGGCTCTCAAGTCCTTCCAGCAGACCTCGAAAAGGATTCTCCGGCTTGAGCCCTTTTAAAATCTTCTCGAGGGCAGGCAAGAGATATCCTTCCGCCAGGACCGGAGCCTCTTGCGGCTCCATATAAGCCAGCAACTGCAGGCAGTGACTCATGTGATCAGGAAGTTCCTCCGACTCGGGCAGGTCATACTGAGCCAGGGCCTGCCGCATCTTCACCAGAAACTCACCCCTCTTGTAATCCTCGCCATACAAATGCCAACCGACCTCCAGGCAAGTGAGAGGATTCATGTCGAAAGTACGGGTAAAGAGTTCTTCCAGTTCGGTGAATTCGCTTTGGGCTACAAAACTGCAGAAGGGCTCGAGCATCTCCTTGACCTTCTCTTCGGCCAGGGCCTGGCCCACATGATCCAAGTGCTGCAGGTACTCTTCATCCGGATAGCGGAAAAGATGTCCCAGGTGAAGGTACAGTGGATTTCCTGTTCTCATCTTCAGAAACCTCGCCTGGGTTCTTCACAAAAGCCAAAGCCGACCTCCTGCTTGTGCTCCAGGGGGTCCTTCATCATTTCGATGGCTTCTTCGCGGTGGGCCGGGGGAATCACGAAGCGTTCGTCGAAGGTGCACAGTGCGGTCAACTCATAGATGGCGTCGGCCTGCTCAGGCGAGCAGTCGGCTTCCACCAGCATCTTTTGGGCTGTCTCCATCTCGATGTCGCCCACGGTGACGGCGCGCCGGTAGTTGCGGACGGCCATCTGTTTTTTCAACACGTAGCGTAAAATGCTGTTGTTTCCCGCCCCAAAGAGCTTCCCCAGGTACTCGATGGGAACCCGGGCTTTGTCAAAGTCGGGGAAAATCCCCTCGGTCAGATTTTTTACGGTTTGCCCATCGAAGCTGGACATCACAGGCAGCATGGCAGGCACATAGAACAACATGGGAAGGGTGCGAAACTCTATGTGAGGAGGCAGGGCGATCTTCCATTCCTTGACAAACTTGTAGACGGGCGATTTCTGGGCTGTTTCAATCACATCATCGTGGATGCCGTTTCGCTGAGCCGCTCGGATGATGGCCGGATCGTGAGGATCCATGATCATGTCGCGATGGGCCTCCACCAGTTCATGGTCGGGTCTCTTGGCCACTTCCTCGATTTTCTCGGCGTCGTACAGGAGCACCCCCAGGTAGCGAATACGACCCACGCAGGAGTGGAAACAAGCCGGAGCCTGTCCCGATTCGAGGCGCGGAAAACAGAGAATGCATTTCTCCGACTTGCCGGTAGCCCAGTTGTAGTAGGTCTTCTTGTAGGGACATGCCGCAATACAGGAGCGCCAGCCCCGACACCTCTCCTGATCCAGGAGGACGATGCCATCCTCTCCCCGCTTGTACAGAGCTCCGGAAGGACAGGCCGCCACGCAGGAGGGATTCAAGCAGTGGTTGCAAATTCGCGGCAGGTAAAAAAAGACCAGCCGTTCCACGGCCGAGAGCTGCATCCGTTGCTCGGGGGTCAAGGCCGTGAGGTTGGGATCGTTCTCGGCATAGATCTGCGACCCGCTGAGATCATCATCCCAGTTGGGACCCGCCTCGATGTCCATGTGCTTTCCGGTAATCATCGACACCGGTCTGGCGGTGGGCTGATCGTTCCCCTCGGGAGCGTTGAAGAGCTCCTGGTAATCGTAGGTCCAGGGTTCGTAATAGTCGTCCAGGCTGGGCATGTGGGGATGATGGAAGATGTTGAAAATCAGTTGCCCCTTGCCCGTGGACTTGAGCGACAGCTGATCGTTGCTGTTTTGCCAGCCCCCCTTGTACTTCTCCTGATCCTCCCACCGGGTGGGATAGCCGGTGCCGGGCTTGGTCTCGACGTTG
>CBDUTA010000105.1:0-10075 GCA_965369785.1 uncultured bacterium | reverse complement strand
GGAGGGGGCACCCGCTTTGCGGGTCGCACAGTCAGGGCGGATCATTGCGCCGATGCAGTAGAGGAGGTGTGAGAAATGCGGGCTAGGTACGACGCCATCATCATCGGCACGGGACAGGCGGGACCCTCGCTGGCAGCGCGGTTGGCCGGAGAAGGTATAAAGGTGGCCATCATTGAACGCAAGCTCTTTGGCGGCACCTGTGTCAACACCGGCTGCATCCCTACCAAGACACTGGTAGCCAGCGCTCGCGCCGCTTATATGGCCCGGCGAAGCGAGGAGTTCGGCGTCACCCTGGGAGGCTCCATCGCCGTGGACATGAAGCGGGTGAAGGAACGCAAGGATAGCGTGGTGGCGAAATCCAACCAGGGCGTGGAAAAGTGGCTGAAAAATACGGAAAACTGTACGGTATACGAAGGACAGGGAAGCTTCGAGGATTCCCACTCACTCCGGGTGGGTGAAGTACTGCTCGAGGCAGAGAAGATCTTCATCAATGTAGGTGGGCGGGCATTGGTTCCTCCCTTCTCAGAAATCAAGGAAGGGGACTACCTGACCAACTCCAGCATGATGGAAGTGGATGTTCTTCCCCAACATCTGATCATCATCGGAGGAAGTTACATCGGTCTGGAATTTGGTCAAATATATCGACGCTTTGGCAGCGAAGTGACGATCGTCGAAAGGGGTTCCCGTTTGATCCAGCGCGAGGATGAAGACATCTCGGAAGCGGTCCGGGAGATCCTGGAAAAAGAGGGCATCCAGATCCGGCTGGATGCCGAGTGTATCGATGCAAAAAAGAATGGGGACCAGATTCAAGTCCAGCTGGATTGTGAGGAAGGAGCGCGGGAAGTGAACGGTTCTCACTTGCTGCTGGCGGTGGGTCGCGTCCCCAACACCGAGGACCTGGGACTGGAGAAAGCGGGCATCAAGATCAATGAGCGGGGCTACATCGTAGTGGACGACCAGCTCCGCACCAACGTACCCGGGGTATGGGCCCTCGGTGATTGCAATGGCCAGGGCGCCTTCACCCACACCTCCTACAACGACTACGAAATCGTCGCCGCCAATCTTTTAGACGATGATCCTCGCCGCCTGAGCGATCGAATCCTGGCCTACGCTTTATATATTGATCCCCCGCTGGGACGGGTGGGAAAGACGGAAGCCGAGGTGAAGCAATCGGGACAAAAGGCGCTGATGGCCACAAGGCCCATGACCCGCGTCAGCCGGGCGGTCGAAAAGAGCGAAACTCAGGGGTTTATGAAAATTCTGGTGGACGCTGAGTCGAAGAAAATTCTGGGAGCGGCCATTCTGGGTATCGGAGGAGATGAGGTCATCCATTCCATCCTGGATGTGATGTACGCCAAGGCACCCTACACGGTGATCCAGAGGGCCGTGCACAGTCACCCCACCGTGACGGAATTGATTCCCACTCTGTTGGGGGATCTCAAGCCGCTTCGCTAGCCCGAACCATGCATCATTCGGGCTAGCGAACTTCATCTAAAACTGAAAGGAGTGCCAGCCTATGCAAAGCTTGAAAAAGGACTCGTTTTGGCAGGTCTGCTTGACACTGGCCGTCTCGTTGATCCTGCAGGTCAACGGACAGGTCACACCTACCTTACCCACAGTCACCTCTTCCGTCGTAGTGGTGGTGGGCGCCACCCTTATTGACGGAACCGGAGCGCCGCCAGTTCCGGGGACCACCCTGGTCATTAAAGATGGGCGTATTCTCCAGATTGGCAGACGCCAGGAAGTGACGATCCCGCCCGGCGCACAGGTCATTCAAGCTGACGGCAAAACCATCATCCCCGGTCTCATCGATGCCCATGTTCATTACAACGCCCCTTTTTTGCATCGGCTCTATCTGGCCCACGGAGTGACCACGGTTCGGGATGTGGGAACTTCGCTGGAACGAATCCTGACTCTGCGCGAAGAGATTGCCAGGGGTAATATTCTGGCCCCTCGCTTATTTGCCACCGGACCCGCCATCAATCCCCGATCGGTCAAGGCCATGGGGCTAAGCAGCGCCAGGGAAATGGCCCTGAAGCTGGCGGAAGCGGGGGTGGACGGAATCAAGGTCACGGGCTACAACGAAGAGGAGCTGAAAGAGATTCTCGAAGTGGCCCACGCCCATGGATTGCTGGTTTTTGGGCATACCCGTCTGGATCCCGGTGCCCTCAGAGCCGTCCAGATCGGACTGGACGGGATCGAACACGTCACCGATGTGTTGGAGGATTGCGTGGAACAAAACCCTCCCTTTCCTGCTGAGTTCGACTGGTCGAACCGCGACCATTTCTTTCGTTACTACTACAGCCAGCTTCATCGCGCCGTCAACCGCAAAAAACTCGATCAGATCATCCAGTTGATGGTTCAAAACGACGTCTACCTGGATCCCACCCTGGTGAACTACAATCGTGGCTTCGTCCAACGGGATACTCCGGAACTGGCGGCGGATCCTGCCTTCCGGTACATGCCGGAAGAGTATGATCGCTCCAATCGTTATGGGCACTACGGTCCGGAAGACCGCCAACAGTGGGAAAAGACCTTCGCGCTGATGCAAGAGGCCACTTACAAATTTTTCAAGGCGGGAGGATTCCTGCTCATGGGAACCGATTCTCAAGCCGCGGCTCCGGATGGTGCCCTTCCCGGCTGGAGCATGCATCAGGAGCTGGAGTTTTTTGTAGGTGCCGGCCTCACCCCCATGGAAGCACTGCAGACGGCTACTTTCAATAACGCCAAGGTGATGAACCAGGAAAAGGATCTGGGCACGCTGGAAGCCGGAAAATATGCGGACCTGGTCATCCTCAACGGCAATCCGCTCGAGGATATCCGTCAAACCAAAAGAATCCATTTGGTCATCAAGGATGGTCTGGTTCTGGATCCGCAAAAGCTGCTGTCCGAACACATCCGACACTACGGCGAAAGAGGAAAGCCCTAATGAGAATGCCGAAAGATAAACGAATGGCTTTCAACCGCCGAAGATTCTTGCTCTCTGTGGCCGCCGCTGGTGGAGCCGCTGCCGGTGGAATGCTGTCCAGCTCGAGACCGGGACTGGCCTCCACGCTAGGGTCACCTGTCCAGCTTCAGAGCGGAGTCCGACCGGGGGATTGGCCTTTCTCGACTTCCGATATCCGGGGAACCCGATCCAATCCCCATGAGAGCATCATCGGCCCGGGGAACGTGGGGCGTTTGAAGGTCAAATGGACGTTCGATGGAGCCCAGAGTTTCAACCAGACCACCCCCAGCGTGGTAGGGAACAGTGTTTACTTCCCCGCCAACGATGGCTATGTCTATGCCGTGGATGCGCGCTCAGGCGCTTTGAGGTGGAAATTCAACGCCTGGGAGGGGGTCCAGCCCAACCAGCCGGGGACCTTCCAGAAAGAGCTCAACGCCGACCCGGTAGGGCAAATGCGGGGTTCGGTGGCTTACGCCAACGGCCGCATTTTCGTGGGTGACGGTACCGCCAGAATGCACTGTCTGGACGCCTCCAGCGGAGAAGAACTTTGGCGTACCTCCATGGACCCGCTGGCGGGAACCCACCGCAGTAAGATCTCTTCCTCTCCTATTGTCTATGACGGAAAGGTGTTCTTTGGCACTTCCACCTTGGCCGGCCGTTCTCATATTGCCTGTCTGGACGCCCAAACCGGCGCCATCCGCTGGCGCTTTGACACGGTCCCCGACCCGGAAACCGTGGGTGGGGGAGCGGCCTGGACCGCTCCCGCTCTGGATGTGGAATATGGCATTGTCTACAACGTGACCGGAAGCCTGCATGGACGGGTTCCCGGACCCGCGCTGTTTAGTGAAAGCATGATCGCCAACGACATGGAATCGGGAGAACTGTTGTGGTTTGATCAGCTGCGGGCCCAGGACCCCTTTGATCTGGACTACAGCTGCCATCCCATTCTCTTCGAGAGCACCCATCCCACACGAGGTGGCGTGCTGCGCAGCTGCGTGGGCGCAGGCAGCAAAACCGGCTTTCACACCTTCGATCGCTATACGGGAGAGCAGTTATGGACGGCTGCCGTCACCAACGGGGGCCCCACCCTCAACAGTGCCGCCTACGGCCACGACAAAATTTATATGGTCTCCAATTCCGCTGCTGATCACCTTCGCATCGCTCAATCCGCCACCGTGGCGCTGCATGCCTATACGGGAGAAGTGCTGTGGTGGACCCCCAATGAGTCGAGCATTCAGGGAGCGGTGGCCGTAGCCAATGGCCTGTTTTACCAGGGCTTCAGGAACGGCCTCCTGCAGGCCCTGGATGTGGACACGGGAGCACCCCTGTGGAGCTATCAGCTTCCGGCCAGTCGACGAGGGGGAATCGCTATCTCCAATGGAACTCTCTACACCAGCTGCGGGGGACAAAATTCCCCTCCCTATACCCTCTATGCCTTCAGCCTCGACGGTCGATAAGGAAGCAGTCGCCCTGCATTTTCTAACTTCCTGTATCTATTGAGTTTTTCTTACCTCCCGTATCCATTGGGTTTTCCTTGACAGTAAGGACTGGCGGTGCGAGGATAACGGCGGGAAGTGGTTTTGGTGGCCATTTATCTGTGGCAACCAGCTCCGAAAATCTTTAAAACTGGTTAGCTTGCTTTCAAGCTAACCAGCAGCATCTACAGGAGGAAACGATCATGAGGGAAGTGGTCAGAGGAAAACAACTCATCAGGCTCGCGGTATTCACTCTAACCTTGGTGGGGTTGCTGTCGATCACCGCCTGGGCCCAGGTCAATACGGGAACCATCCTGGGAACCGTCCAGGATGCGACCGGCGCCGTGCTGCCGGGAGCCGAAGTGGTGGTCACCGACATTGACAGGGGAAGATCCAGGACCGCCATCAGCGATGATGAAGGCCGATATCGGTTTCCCAATTTGAATTTGGGCAACTATGAAGTCGAGGCCAGCCTGCCCGGCTTCCAGACCTCGGTCCGAACCGGAATCGCGATCGGCATTGACCAGCGCGCTGTAGTGGATTTCACCCTGAGCATAGGAGAGATCTCCGAGAGGATCACGGTGACCGGAGAGGCCCCGCTGGTGGAGACCACCTCAGGCTCCCTGGGCTCTATCGTGGACCGCACCACGGTTCAGGAACTTCCCATCAATGGACGGGATCTGACCGCTCTGCTCAGCCTGGGAACCGGAGCCGTCAATGTCACCTCAGCCAGTTCAGGAGGCAACGCCGGCTTTAGCCGCAGAGTGAGTATTTCCGGCGCCCGTCCCCAGGACACCGCCGTACTGCTGGACGGGACGGCCACCAAGAGCACCGACCAGGGTGTTCCGGCCGGTGTCTCAGGGAATTTTCTGGGTGGGGAAGGGATTCAGGAGTTCAAGATCGAAAAGAATTCCTACAGCGCCGAGTATGGAGGCGCTTCCGGAGGCATCATCAACGTGGTGAGCAAGGCCGGCACCAACCAGTTTCATGGCTCCGTCTATGAATATCATCGCAACGACAATCTGGATGCCTCCAATTTCTTTAGCAACAGAGACGGTCTGGAGAAAGCCCCCTTGATTCGCAACCAGTTTGGCTTCAGTGTGGGAGGCCCCGTCGTCGAAAATCAAACCTTCTTTTTCTTTAATTACGAAGGCTTTCGAGAACGGAAAAGCACCCCCCAAACTCTTATTGTTCCCAACCTGAATACGCGGCAGGGTCTGCTGCCCACCGGACCCGGCGGAGCCCTGGAGCCGGTAGCCGACGGCTCGGGCGCTCCGGTCTCGGCAATTCTCCCCTATTTTGATCTGTGGCCGGAACCCGGGTCCGCGGGTGGTACAGTAACGGACCTGGGGAATGGAACCACGCGAGAGGGAGTCACCACTTCAAGCCCCATTAACGAAGACTATTATCAGTTCCGAGTCGACCACAACTTCTCCGATTCCGACTCGCTTTATGGGCGCTTCACCTACCAGAACTCCGAACAGAATCGTATCGCTGAACAGATTGACCGGTGGAAGACTCGCGACCTTGCCGAAAATAGATTTCTGACCCTGGAGCACAAACACATTTTTTCACCCACGCTCTTAAACACCTTTCGTTTTGGGTACGGCCGGCGCCGTACGGGTGAGAATGCCTTCGAAGACTGTTCTGTCTGTGACCCCGCTCTTCGCTTTGTTCCCGACCAGTTCTGGCAAGCCCCTTTGGGTGCCGACCCGGTTCAGGGTCGGATTCAGATTAATGCCGTTGACCTTGCAGGTGTAGGTATCGCGGCGCAAAACAACGGAGCGGGCTGGCTCGATTCCCTGACCGACAACTACAATTACATGGACGATATTATTTACAATCGGGGTGCTCACTCCCTGAAATTCGGGTTCAGCTGGTGGCGCATCAACACAGGCGGCGAAAACCCGTCCCGTCCAGGGGGGTATTTTGAGTTCGACGGCGCAACCATGCTCGAGGCCCTTACGAACTTTATGCAGGATAGCCCGGATGTTTTTCGTGGGGGGATCCTCCCCGGTATCGACTCCAAACGGAAGCTCCAGATGAACATCATCGGGTGGTACATTCAGGATGACTGGCAAATCACACCCAATCTCACCGCCAACCTGGGCCTCCGCCACGAGTTTTACACCGTGCCCGTTGAAGTGGACGGCAAGCTTTCCAACTTGATTTCTCCACTGACCGACACCGAAGTCACCGTCCTGGGCACCCGGGGAGACAAATGGTTTGAGAATCCTTCCTTGGCGAGTATCATGCCTCGAATCGGCCTGGCCTGGGATCCCACTGGATCGGGAAAGACCGCCATCCGAGCAGGCGCCGGGCTCTTTTACAATCACATCCAACCGGACGTCTACCGGCGGGCCCTCTTTCGCAGCACTCCCTTCATGAAGGAGACCAACCTGCGAGGAGGTGGTTTTCCTTTTATCGGGATCTTCGACGCGGTGGTCAACGGAGGTCTTGCAAATGAGGACATTCAGCCCTTTGATTACAATATGAAAAATCCTCATATGTACCAGTGGAATCTGAACATCCAGCAGGAGATCCTTCCCGGAACGGCAGTCTCAATCGGCTATGTCGGCAATCGAGGCGTTAACCAGATGAACCAGGCCTGTGTCAATAGCGCTACGGCGCAAGACGTCAACGGTCGCCTGGTGGTGGTAAGCGGTTCTCAGAGGCCTAACCAGGCCCCGGCCTTCAGCCGTTTGTGCCTGCTTCAGCAGCAGGCGTCTAGCAATGCCTTTCACCATGGCCTGCAGATGGGTCTGGAGCGTCGCTTTATAGATGGCTTCCAGTTGCAGGTCTCCTACACCTTCTCCAAGACCATCGATGCGATGTCCCAAGTCAATGGCCTCTATCAAAACGACGGGAATGGCATCAGCTACTACCCGGATCCCCAGCTGTCCCAGGGCCTGGCCGCCTATCACGTGGCTAATGTCTTTAGCACCAGCGGCGTCTGGCAACTTCCCTTTGGCAACAACTTAGACGGCGCTGCCGGGAAACTTCTGGGCGGCTGGCAGCTCAGCGGTATTGTGAGTCTGGCTGATGGGCCACCCACAACTCTGGAAGTGTCGAGACCCGGGAACCTGTCCATTGCCCTCAACGGCCGCACCCAGAAACCCGATCTGGCTCCGGGTGGCAACAACAATCCCGTCCTGGGAGGTCCTGATCAGTACTACGATCGTTCAGCTTTTGTAACCCCTCCCAGTAGGACCCTGGGCAATGTAGGACGGAACACCTTGATCGGACCCGGTGTGGCCAATGTGGACTTGTCTCTAGCCAAGAACACGCCGATCGGGGAATTTGTGAATCTGCAGTTTCGGGCCGAATTTTTCAACATCTTCAACCGTGCAAATTTCGGTTTGCCTAATGAAAGAGTCACCAGCAGCAGCGGCGGGCGGATTGACCAGACAACCCTGACTAACCGTCAGATTCAATTCGGTCTGAGAGTCGAATTCTAGAGGTCTTACAGGATCAGGTCGGGCACCTTGGCATTGTAGCCGGGTGCCCGAGTTGACTCCGAGCGCAAGGACCAACTCTACCGTGCAAAGGAAATAGCCAACTGGCTGTTTTCCACCTGAATGTCTGCGATCTCAGGCGGCAATCTGAAGTTCTCCCGATTCCGGGGTGATTCAAAGAGGCGTGCAACGGCTCGATCCAGGGCCATCCGGGGGATGGGCAGAGAACCCAATCGGCCCGCCGTCACTTCAAGCAGAAGATAACCTCCTTTCACCTGAGGACGCCCCTCCAAGATCAAGGAGAGGTTCTGACCGTAAAGGCCAAAGACGAGATAGAGCTGCAACCGGTCGCCCGCCAGATCCACCTGGAGATCCTGGAGGGTAGATTCTGAGGCCGGGGATGAAAGATCCAGGTTTTCACTCAACCAGGAGTTGACTTCCGCTTCCGCCAATCGAAGGGTGGCGGATCGACCCGCCCCGATTGAGCCAGCCAGCTCTTGCATCTTGGATTGAAGACGCAGACCGGCATCGGGATCCCGATCCACCTGAGGTGGGGGTGCCTGGCGTAAGATGAGGATGACGACGACTACGGACCCGGCCAGCGCCACCCACCGAAAGACTCGGTAGAAGCGTCGAAAAGTGCCCACAGCGGGAGGCCCCGTCTCAACAGCTTCCTCCGGAGACTGGCGCTCAGAGCCCGCTGAATAGCGGGCAAAAAGGATCCCACAGCGACTGCACTCCACTCCTGAATCTTGCTCGAATCCGCACTTGGGACAAATTTGGCTCACGTTTCAATACTCGTTGTTCAAGGAAAACTATAGACGGATCCTGTCCGGACCGCAGTGATGACCGTCACACCGGTGGAGCGCGCTTCGCGCGCGTGCTGTCGTGACTTCGTGTGTTCGTGCTGTCGGAGCGCGCTTTCGCGCCCGTTCCAGGTTCCAGGTTTTGAATTTTGAATTTGTTTGGAATTTGGAATTTGGAATTTGGAATTTCCGGCCTCCGGCCGGCTGTCCTTTCCTACTTCCCCAGGCGGGTTTGGATGGCTTCGACCACAAAGTCCATAGGCAGGACCGATGCCAAACCGGAATTTTCCTCAAAAACAATTCGAACCGCGCCTGTTTGGGCACTGACCGCGACATCACGATAGGGGACATAGGATGTGACCATGCCAAGCAGATAGGCGCTGTCTACGGACTTCGTTCCCTGTATGGCCACAACCTCCGGTTTCGTCACCACCGGCCCACCGCTATTTCCAGGAAAAATGGGAGCATCGATCAAGAGTTCTTTGCTGGAAGCCGCCAGGGCATCCCGGATCCTGGCAATACAACCGGAGCGCACGATAACGAAGGACCGTTCCTTACCGACCAGACCCATGGGAAAACCAAGCACAAAGACCGTGTCCCCTTCCGTAAAGCCAAGCCTTGCTGCGGTTGCCCGATCCGCCAGGTGCTCGTCACTCCTAAAGTAGCTAAACCGAATATCCTGCTGCCTCAGGAACCGTGCGTTGATGGGAATGACAGCGACGTCGACATCAGGATCGGGATGGGCGTGCCATTTCACCTGGCCACCCTCTAAAAGTTTTAGCTCATAATCACGAGCGGGGGCGTCCGCCTCGGGATTAAAGCGAACAAATGCGCTCTCCAAACCCTCAAACACGTGCCTGTTGGTGACCAGAAAAATTTCGTAGGTCTTGTCTTCAACGGATCCTTCTTCCACCAATTTCCCATAGAGGAATCCCGAGGCGCTCCATTTCTTCTTTCCATCCTCGTCGGGAAAGCCTACAGCAACGACACAATCCAGAAAAAAGGGTGGAATAAGAGCCATGATTTCTTAACCGCTTCTCGACAGTTTCGGACCTCACAGGCCCGACGCGAGAGTTTAATCTCCCTTCCTTTCGGTAACATTTCGCACAGACCTTTGTCAAAGTGGCCAAGGAGGACGATTCGTGTAGAGCAACCCCTTCTGCAGATGAAGAATCACAGCGTTTACTGGCTACCCATTGCAAAGTATACGAACCTTTGTGACACAAAGAATGCATTTACGCGGATAATTTGCTATTTTCGATGACTGCGGCTTAGACATTGACTATGAAATTAAAGAAGACTCCGAAAAAAGAAGAGCCGATCCCCAAGAAACTGCTCAAGCTTAAAAAGAAGACCTCTTGGAGCTGGGAACGGATGTGCCGGGAATTTCAT
>CBDUTA010000104.1:0-10126 GCA_965369785.1 uncultured bacterium | reverse complement strand
CTGTGTCGCTCGTCGTCGCCGATGTCCCTGCATCGCCTTCTCCTTGCTCCTTGATTTCCCCTCGCAAGCCCCATCAGCAAACGTCATCGTATTTATGGAACGAGACACTAAGATTTCATCAGCAACTTTCCGTAATACTCGGGCAAGCTTTTCGGCTTCCCTTCTCGGTCCGTGACCACATGAGTCGTCTCTCCTTGAGCATAGACTTTCTCACCCTGAGGATCGAGTAATTCATAAGCAAAGCTCACCGTTCGACGACGCAAACCCTTGATCCGAGTCCGAACCACAAACTCACTATCATAACGCAGCGGTGCCAGGTAACGGCACTGAACGGTGGCCACCACCAAAAACCTCCCACTGTTGCTTTCCATCTCCTGATAGGAAAATCCGTGCTGCCTGCAGAATTCAGACCGGCCCACTTCGAACCAGACCAAATAATTACTATGATAAGCAAGTCCCATTTGGTCCGTTTCCGCGTAGCGGACTCGCAGTGTGCAGTCAGTGTAAGAAATCATTTTTTCCTGCTAGGCTGATCGGCAACCCTATCACGCCCAACAGATCTGCTAAAATCCTCTGCGCCATGATCCTTTCTGAGGAGGGTTTCGCCTCGCCCCATGCAATTGAAGGCACCCGAGTGGTGAAGAAGTACGGCGATCTCACTGCTGTTGATGAAATGGACTTCACCGTTAAGCGGGGCGAGGCCTTAGGGCTTTTGGGACCCAACGGAGCAGGCAAATCCACCCTGATGCGAATGATTTACTGCCGAGCCCCATTGACCTCAGGCCGTCTGTTGGTAGAAGGATGGGATGTGGGACAGGATCAAAAAAAGATCAAGGCCCTGGTTGGAGTGGTACCCCAGGAGAATAACCTGGACCCCGATCTTAACGTGATTGAAAATTTGAGAGTTTATGCGCGTTACTTCCGCATTCCGAGCCATCAGGCTCAAACCCTGGCTGAAGACCTGCTGACCTTTATGAATCTGGGCGACAAGAAACATACGGGCGTTGAGGCACTTTCAGGAGGCATGAAACGCCGCCTGATCGTAGCTCGGGCACTCATGAACAGTCCGAAGGTGTTGGTACTCGATGAACCTACGACTGGACTGGACCCCCATGTTCGCCACGATCTGTGGGACCGACTGCGGGAACTGCGTCGTCAACAGATCACGATTCTGCTCTCCACTCACTACTTGGAGGAGGCACGGCAACTCTGTGACCGTTTGATCATTATGGATCACGGTAAAATCCTGGCTTCTGGGACACCCCAGGAACTCATCCGACTCCATGTGTCTAACTTCGCGCTTGAGATTCATGAAATGGATGGTCAAGAGCCCGTCGTCTTGCCTCCTGGAGTGACTTCTGAAGTCCACGGTGCCACTCACTACTACTTTGCCTCATCCCTGGAACTGCTCACGCCGCTCATGAATCAATATCCCCGTCACCGGTCCCTTCTGCGCCCTGCCAATCTGGAGGATGTCTTTTTGAAGCTGACCGGCCGGAGTCGATTGGAGTAGATTTTTTCTTATGTGGAGTGGCTCTATTGGACAGATCGATTGGCTCGACGCACTGGCGGTGTGGCGGCGCAACTACGACGTCAATTTGAGGCTGTGGAAGGCAGAGGTCTTTCCGCCTTTGCTGGAGCCCACAGTTTCCATTGTGGCATTTGGTTGGGGAATCGGAAGTTTGATCGCCGCGGAAGTTCTTGAGATGCCTTATTTAACCTTCGTTGCGGCTGGGATTCTGGTGGTGACCGGAATTATTCGCGCCATCCTGGAGTGTACCTATGGTGCCTATTTTCGAATGGTCTATCAATCCACCTACGATGCCATATTGAGCACACCCATCGGGATCGAAAGTCTGGGTGCCGGAGAAATTCTGTGGGGTGCCTCCAAAGCCGCCTTTGACAGCCTTCTGATTATGCTCATTCTATTCGCTTTTGGCCTTCTTCATTCCCCCATGAGCATCTTGATTCCTGTGGTGATTTTGCTGGGCGCCACCGGACTGGCGTCTATTGCCTTTGCCTACACCGTTTCCATATCCTCGATTTATCAGTACAACTACTTTATCGCTCTGGCCTTTTCATCACTGTGGCTTTGTGGCGCTTATTTCCCGGTCGATCGTCTCCCGCTGGCGCTTCAGTACCTGTCCTGGTGCTTACCCATCACCAGTGTCGTGAGTCTGTCACGGGATTTGATGACGGGCCGGCTGGATTCCTGGTCACTGCTTCAAGCATTCTGGATTCTCATTTCCTCACTGGTCTTCACCGACTTTGCTCTTCGTCGCCTGGCTAAAAGAATGTACCGGTAGCGCGCGTAGCGCGCTGTCACCGGGTGACTTGCTGCCAGCCTCGTCTGGAAAGATCCCAGTAGATGATGCCTCCGGCTATGACACTCACAAAAAGAAGGGAGATTCCCAGTAATCGTTCTCCAAAAATGATCTTCCCGACGCCAAAGAGCACTGCGTAAACCAGAACAACACCACATACCCAATCCAGGAATAGCCAGCCGAAGTTTGAATCTCCTCTCACATCGGGTACCGCTTTTGCCACCTTTCGCCAACCTACCCCTCCAGGACGAACCCGTCGATAGAATTGAATCAGGTGTTCCTCCGCAACAGGTTTGGTGAGCAGGGTCACCACAATCCACACAGCCGTTGTAACACCGACAATATAGAGCAGGGTCTCCGGAAAGACGACCGTGGTCTGGACCTTGATATAGGAATACACAAGAAATGGAGTCACCGTTGCACTGATCTCACTCCAAGCATTGATCCGCCACCAGTAGAAACGAAGAATCAGGACCAGTCCGAGTCCTGCCCCGGCCTCGATGATGAACTGCCAGGTTCCCGAAATGGTCTGAATGACCAGAGTGACCAAAATTGAGGCCACCATAACCATTAGAGTGGCTGCTCTTGAAACCAAGACATAATGAGCTTCTGAGGCCTCTTTCTTGATGAATCTTCGATAGACATCATTCACAATATAGGACGTTCCCCAATTGAGCTGGGTTGAAATCGTGGACATATAAGCCGCAAAAAACGAGGCCACAAGAAGACCCTTCAACCCTATCGGAAGGAAATCTCGCATGGCATAAACGTATCCCAGTTTTTTATCGACAACGTCAAGGTCGGGATACAGAATCAGAGTGGCCAACCCCACCAAAATCCAGGGCCATGGTCGCACGCAGTAATGGGCTATGGTGAACCACAGCGTTGCTGCCAGGGAGTGCCTTTCATCTTTGGCAGACATCATTCTTTGGGCAACATAACCACCTCCGCCCGGTTCTGCTCCCGGATACCAGGCTGCCCACCACTGAACAAAGATATAGGCGGTAAAGGCACTCACACTCAGAGCCAGGGCCCCACTATAGGCGACGCTCTCGATTCCGGAATCGATCACAGGAGTGAATTGAAAGACCCAATCGGGAAGCTGATCTTTCAACCCCTGGATTCCGCCCACTTGAGGCAGACGGATCACCACAATGGCAAGAACAAGACTCCCTGTCATGGCAATAATGAACTGTATGAGGTCCGTCACCGCAATTCCCCGCAGACCGGAAAGAGCGGAGTAAACGGCCGCAAACACCATGGCTGCGAAAACATAGTACCGAACCTGCCCTTCTGAGATATCGAACATTCCGATCAAGATAGAAGCCATGGCGACATTCACCCAACCCATAATGACGGTGTTGATGAAAAGTCCGAGATACAGGGCTCTGAAACCACGCAAGAAGGATGCCGGCTTGCCCGAATATCGAAGTTCGATAAACTCCACGTCAGTCAGAACGCCGGCCCTCCTCCAAAGTCGGGCAAAGAAAAACACCGTAAACATGGAACCGAAAAGGAAATTCCACCACAGCCAATTCCCGGCAATTCCCCCGCTAGCCACAAGCTCCGTTACAGCAAGAGGAGTATCGGCCGCAAAAGTGGTGGCCACCATGGAAGTCCCAGCCAACCACCAGGGAAGGCTTCGACCCGCGAGGAAGAACTCGTGGGTATCTCTCCCCGCCCACTTAGAATAATAAGCGGCGATGCCAAAGCTCAGGATGAAATAGAAGACGACGATAGCCCAATCCAATACGGACATTTTACCGATCTGTGCTAGCGCGCTTCGCGCGCCGTGCTTTCGTGAATTCGTGCCATGGGGCTGTGGTTAGGGAATCAGGGAACGACCCGTATGACGATGTGACTAAAGGGGAAAGAGTTCCCGAGTGGCGTTCGCCTTCGGTGGCTAGAAAGAAAAGAATCTTGGCGGACTCCAGACTCCTTAGGGTACCGCTCTCACGGCGTCTGTCTCTCGGGAACTCGCCTTTGATTGTATTCAAGAAAAACCTCAAGTCAAGGGGAAAAGACATTTATTTTCAATAATTTACGAACAATTCGATGCACATGATTTCCACACTATTTTCACAGGTTTTTCCAAAATCCGACAGCACGAAAGCACGGCGCGCGTAGCGCGCTAGCACGAACTCACTTCTTGTCTTCGTACCATTTATAATTGATCCCAACATAGTCCGCCCATTGTTCCGGAACTTCAGCTTCCGGGAAAATGGCTTCCACGGGACACTCCGGAACACAGGCCCCACAGTCGATGCATTCCTCAGGATCGATATACAACTGCTCGAGTGGTTCGAAGTCCGGTTCGTCACTGCGAGGATGAATGCAATCCACAGGGCAGGAATCCACGCAAGCGGTGTCTTTTACGCCGATACAGGGTTCACATATGATAAAAGTCATCGATCGTGATGTTCGCCTTTCCGTTCTTTTCTTAATTTAACCAAGAATCCTCTAACCTCCGGACACACCGTTTCCTTTGTCATTTCCCCGCATTTCAAGTATTAAAATAACATCAATCCAATTCTTCGCGAACCATGAGTTTCGGCAGTTGCCCTTTCAGTGAGGTTCTCCTAAACTACAGCCGATGAACCGGACTGAACGCCTGCTCGACTTAATCACGTACTTATTGAACGCGCGGGAACCTGTGTCCTGGCAGGAGATCAAGAATCACTTTCCGGAAGACTATGCTCGCGGGGTTGAGGAATCCAATCAAAGGAAGTTTGAGCGAGACAAAGCAGAATTGATCTCTCTAGGAATTCCCATTGATTACCATAGTGGAGCGGGCGTAAAAAAAGAAGGCTATCTCATTGAGAAGGACAAACTGTTTCTTCCCGAGATCCAGTTCACTCCCCAGGAGTCGTCTCTGTTGATGCTCTCAGCCAGTGCGGTTTTGGAACAGGAAGGATTCCCTTATCGGGACCAATTGGAATCCGCGCTTCACAAAATTGTCAGCATCAACGATCCCATTAGTCCTCCGCCCTCGGGCATCACCATTACCTACAAGGGAGACCAGGGATCCTCCAAGCGTTCCAAATGGGTCAAGGCCATTCAGGATGCCCTGGATCGCCGGAAAGAGGTCAAATTCGTCTATCATGCATTCTCCACAGGGGAAACCACCCGACGAACGGTGAATCCCTATGGGTTAATCTTCCGTAGAGGCTTTTGGGCGCTGATCGGGTGGGACCACGCCCGCCAGGATCTGCGCTCTTTTGTGGTGACCCGGATCAGAAATTTAAAATCCAACACTCGACGTCCAGGAACTCCGGACTATGAGATTCCCGATGGTTTTTCAGTGAAGAGCTATCAAAATCAGCAGCAGTGGGAACTGGCCTTACATGATCCTATCCCCGTAACCATTCAGATCTCGCGACACCGATTGCCTGAACTGCTCCCGCAGTTGACGACCGCCAAGAAAACAGGCGACGATACTTTCGAATTGAATGTGACGAATCGATCCGGTCTGATATCCTGGATCCTGTCTCAAAAAACTGACGTTCGAATTCTAGAACCGTCAGAAATACAGAACGAACTTTGTGAAGTTCTTCAAAAGATGTCATGAACGTCACTGAGCGGATCAACCGCATCCTCTTTATCCTGAGCTACGTGTCGAAAAATCAGGGGATCACTATCGACAAGTTGGCCGAACAGGTGGGGATGCGTCCCAAGCAACTGATGAAGGAGTTGGATTTCATGCTCCTGATCGGCAAGCCTCCTTTTCGTCCCGATGATTATGTGGACATCTACGTAGAAGAGGAGCAGGTCTATGTCGAATTTGACCAAATGCTGAATCGTCCCTTGCGCCTGACTCGTCCCGAAGCCATGGCCCTATTGATGTCCTTGAAACTTCTGGATCCGGAAGTGGACCCAAAAACGGTGCGTTCTCTACAGGATACGATCGAGAAGGCCATTTCCAATTCAATTGATCCAGCAGCCCGTCCGGAAGACCGTATTGTACTGGAACAACCCTCACGGCCTGTCCTTCGTTACTTCAGTCTTTTGCGCCAGGCGATTGATCAAAACCGAAAAGCGGAAATCGACTATTACTCCCTGACCCGGGACACCACGAGTCATCGTGTGATTCATCCTTATTTTCTTACCAAGAATCTCGGTTACTGGTACCTCACCGGGTATTGCGAAAAGCGGGAGGGTCTGAGAACCTTTAAATTCGAACGCATTCTTTCTGTGGAACTTTATCGGGAACAGTTCTCACCACCAAAGGAAGTGGAAACCCACAAATACAAACACAACTTCTTGAAGTCGATGGGACCTCGCCGAATTGAGATTTATTTCGATTCCAAAGTGGCCCCCTGGATCAAAGAACGATGGGGTTCTTCCGTGACCAAGGCCGAAAATGGTGGAGTCGTGCTGAATCTGGCCAGTGAAACACTGGAATACCCTTCACGGCTGGTGCTCAGCTTTGCCCCCTATGCTACCCCCCGGAACCCGCCTGAACTTATTGAGAAGGTCAAAAAGGACTCTCAGGATATTGTCCAATTGTACAAAAGCAAGGTTTTGAGTTAGCCCGAACCGTGAGGAGGGATGGCACCCACTCGTGGTAAGACGCAGTCAGAACCTTGGGCTTCAGAGGGTATCGAAAATCCCACTTGATTCTGATTCAGGCCTGTAGGGGCGCGCGACTGAGACTACCTCAAAACTAGAGCGTCTTGTAGCAGCCGCTCTAAGAGCGGCCGCTACAAGACCTTCTTGGAAAACTAGTTTTGAGACAGTCTGGGAAGTGCGCCCCTATATTACGGCAACGCGGGTGCCTTCAGTTCCACCGACTCCTCCAGTGAGCGTAGGAATTCCAGCAAGTCTTCTCTTTCCGCGTCTGAAAGATCGACTTTCTTAAGATTCTCGCGATCCAGGTAGGGGTTGTCTTGTCCACCACCCAGCATAATATCGACAACTTCTTCCAAAGTAGCAGAGCTGCCATCGTGAAAATAAGGAGCCGACTGACTGACATCCCTCAGGGTCGGAGTCTTGAAGGCTCCGCGATCGCGGTCCTCTTCCGTGACTCGATAACGCCCTACATCCGGGGTCTCTGCATCCATTCCAATACCGACGTTGTGATACTGAAAATCGGTAAAAAGGACACCATCGTGACAATTATTACACTCCGCGTTCTGGAAAACCTCATACCCACGCTTGGCGGAGGCGCTCACTGCTGATTCATCTCCAGCCTGCCAGAGATCCCACGGGGTATTGCTGCTGATGATCGTACGCATATAGGCGGCCAACGATTTGGAAACGTTCTCGGGAGTGGCATCTTCATTGAAAATAGCTTGAAACTGATCTTGGTAACCCTCAATGCTATTGAGCTGGCCTACGATTTCATCAGGATCTGCGCCCATATTGCCGCCTCTCCAAGCGGCCAGAGCCTGAGAGGCCAGCGGCTTAGAGCGGCCATCCCAATAATATTCCGCATGATATCCGATATTCCACAGCGTAGGAGAGTTGCGAGACAGAACTTTATCGAAAGCACCCAGGGCTGTGGTCCTTCCATCGGACAAACCCTTATCATTCAGATGACAACCATAACAAGATCGCTCGCCATCTCCGCTCAGCCGCTGGTCAAAGAACAATTGCCGCCCCAGAGCGACTTTCTCGGCAGTCATGGGATTGTCTGCTGGAATATCCATGGCCGCATAACTGGATATGGGAGCATAATTCGAAGAATCTGCCGGAAGCGGCAAGATCTCCGGTTGAAATCCCTCCAGCGACTCAGGCGCTGTAGTGCAGGCAGCTGCCAGGAAAACGGTCGAAAATAGAAGAACGAACAACCTGGATCTCTTCTTAGATTTTTTCATGTCTCTCCTCCCAAGAGTGTGTGCGCCCAGAATATTAGCACATGGCTGGACGGAGACCAAGTTCAACCCGATGACCGATAAAACGGCACTGGTTCTCGTTTACAACCCCGGAAGGATCGGTTGGCAGTCGCCCTAAATGCCCCTATAATGAGAGCCTTCAAAGGCATTAGGAGGGTTCACGATGGACAGGAATACATTTTCTTTAATCACTTTACTTTTCAGTATGTGTTTCCTTTCCTATTGTGCCTCAGCACCCAACGAGACACCTGAAACCATCGAAGCAGTCGATGCAGTCGAAGCAGTCGATGCAGTCGAACCACCACCCCAAGTCATAGCTACGGCCCTTGCCGACTTGTTTCCCACCGAAGGAAGCGAAACCAACGGAAGCGTCACATTTGAGGAAACCAACGGAAGAGTCAAGATTACTGCCAAGGTTGGTGGATTGGCGCCCGGCAAACATGGGTTTCATATCCACGAAATCGGGGATTGCAGCTCACCTGATGCAAGCAGTGCCGCAGGCCACTTGAATCCCGGCAACACCCACCATGGAGCTCCGGATTCCCCCACTCATCACGTCGGCGATTTAGGAAACATTGAAGCGGATGCGGAGGGTAATGCCCACTTTCAGATGACTGTCGATTTCATCACCCTTTCAGAGGGACCGAATTCCATCCTCGGTAAGGCGGCCATAGTCGAAGCGGACGAAGATAATTTCGACCCCTCCAGAAGCGATGGAGCTCACCTGGCCTGTGGGGTGATTGAAATGTGAGTTCGTGCTGGCGGGCTGGCGTAAAGACATGATGCCACGATGCATACCCCCCCCATCGAAGAAAGAAATTAACTTTTTACCGGTATTTCCATCTATAATAGAAACAGGTCCATGAGTGTAATGAGAGCTTTTTTCCTATTCTTCTTTGCCACTTTGGCTTTCTCCAGTCCGCTGCGGGGAGACCATTTCTCTTACCAGGCCCCACAGAGGCACTTCTTCCTCCCTTCCCGTACCCTGTTTTTCTTACGGCCTGATCTGTACGTCCGGAGCCATCGTCACTCAACTCCCTTGATTTTTTCCCCTTCCCTTCATTCCGGGCGATACCACAAATCAGTCACTTACGACTACTCCGCAGCAAGACCCCAAATATACCTTCGGGCTGTTGTTGGCCCCATAGACGCGGAGATCGTACGAGCCAATACGACCGACTTAATTTTCCAGGTCCATCCTGCAAAGGCTCTTGTTTACATCGATGGAATGCTCATTGGAAGTGCACGCGACTTCGCCACCCAAAGGGATCGCTATACGATTCTCGAAGGTCAACATGACCTTCGGATTGAAGCGTCCGGATATGAGCCTTACCAGACCGAGATGAAAATATTGGCCAACCGCACCCTTAACCTGGAGATTACGCTGGAGCCGCAGGAAGAGAGTTCTGATGGTCAGTGACGTGAGTTCGTGCGATGGTGACTTCGTCACCTCGTGCATTCGTGAGTTCGTGCTTTCGTGAGTTCGGTAATCTCCTTCATAGCTCTACCCTAAAACGCTTCCTTTGCGCTATGATCAGGTTGGAGAAAGGGTACTGGGGGATGGTGTAAGGGCAACACACATGGCTCTGGACCATGGAATCGGGGTTCGAATCCCTGTCCCCCAGCCATCTAGCCGGGATTATGCATAGGTTTTCGTTACGAAGTGCCGCAGGCGCCGCGATGACAAGGCGTGCAACGAGGGGCCCCGCAGGCGTACTCATGCAGTACGCCGAGGAGCCCAAGGAAGCACAACGCGGTCGGTGCGCTGCGCACGCTGGATGATTGCGCGGCACTGCAGTAGAAAATTTATGCATAGTCCCGGCTAGGGGACACGAACTCAGGAAAGCACGAACTCACGATGAAAGTGGCCGTGACAGGAGCAACCGGACTGGTCGGGAGCGCCCTTTGTCAAAACCTCATCCAAGCCGGTCACCAGGTGGTGGTTCTGGCTCGAAACCCTGAAAAAGC
>CBDUTA010000103.1:0-10184 GCA_965369785.1 uncultured bacterium | reverse complement strand
GTCCAGCCATGATTCTTCAAACTCATTATTAGCCGACATCCCATACCACCATTGGTTGCCGACTTCGTGAATGGTCACTCCTTCCGGAGAAAGGACCTTCTCGGGAGCCCAGAAGTTCGCTCCTCCGGTTAAAAAGGTAGGATATTCCATGCCTCCGCTGCCGCTTCGATAGGCGGGATCAACGACCGTAATCGTTTCATACGGATAAGGACCAAACCAGGTCCCATAGTAGTCAAGAGCGTGTTGGATAGCGGTAAAATATCTCTCCTCCAGATGCCGGTGTTCAGGCAAAAGCAAAAGGGTCATATCCACTTCGGGAAGCGACGGGTGGGAGAACCGTCTTTTCCTTTCCTGAAAACGCGGGCTGCCGGTCCAGGCAAAGTCGTGTACGTCCTCCTGGAAGTAGCGATAGGTGGTACTCCCATCACCATTGTCCCGTTGATCAACTCTTTTACCCGTGGCCCCCACAACAAAAGAGGTGGGGACGGTAAAGGAGACGTCATACACTCCGAAGTCGGCAAAATATTCGGTGGACTGGTGATACTGATGACAATTCCATTGACCTTCCTGAACCACACCGATCTTGGGAAACCACTGGGCCACAAAAAAGTAATCTTCCGCCCAGCCCGTACGACGCGTCCCCTTAGGCAACTTGGATTCAAAATCGATTCGAAACTCAATCACTTCTCCTGCGGGCAGCGGTTGATCCAGTTCGACTCTCAAAACGCTCCGGTCCATCTCGTTGTCATCATCCGGATGGATGTATTCCTTTGCGATCACTCGAGGCCCCAAAGAGTCCCCATCCGACATCACCTGAATCGATTCAACGTTCGTGTACCCCCAGTAGTCATCCGGGATCACCTTGATCCCGTTCCAAAGGGGTCGGGAACCGCTTTCCCGAACAAAGGTGGAACGGTTGTTCCGAAAAGCATTCAGGTACAGATGAAAACAGAAATCTTGCAAAACCTGCCCGCTTTGATTCCTCCAGGTTAGAATCTCATGTCCCGTGACCATCTTTTCGAGCGGATCCAGGCTGACCTCGATGCGGTAGCGCAAAATCCGATCACTGAGGTGGGGAGGGTCGTCGGCGAGCCCGGAATCCTCCTGGCCGGATTCCTGAGACGATGCCAGCACCCTGGCCCCGGCAAGAGTGCATAAAAAGACCAAAACAAAGCCCCACCCGGCCCATCGGATCCAATGAATTCGTTTAGTTAACATGAGGATCTACAGGCTGGAGATGACGGAATTTCGACACCACACGCCTGCGGGAAATCTGGCGTCGAAGGATGCCCGAAATGGTTGTGGCTCTTACCTTCAAACTATTCATCTCCAACAACTGCTGCTGGTCATAGACAGAAAGACCCAAGGAAGAACAGAAGGAGTTGACCAGGGTTGGAAAATCCAGTTTCTCGATGACATCCGGTTCCAATCCCGGCTGGGTATTGGCTTCGTTCAACTCTCGAAAGCCCCGAACCAATTCGGTCGATATTTCGTTCTTCTCCTGGTTGCTTGGCATCACCTCTTGCAAGAGCCTGACCCGGGCTATCCTGTAGGGGGTTTCCCGAATAAACTCCAAAATTCTGTAACGGTGGCGACCACTGAGGAAAATATTGTACCGACCTTCCTCCAACTGCTTGTATTGAGTCATCAAACCCATGCCTCCAGTGTTGAAGACCTTCGGTCTTTCGTCCTGTCTGCTTTCCCAGCCGGGCTGTAAAAGCGCCATTCCAATTGCCCGGTTGCCCTCAAGAGCATCTGCCACCAGCTGCTTGTACCTCGGTTCAAAGATATGGAGAGGCAGCACCGTCTGGGGAAAAAAAACCACATTGGGCAGGGGAAAGATCGGAAGTTCCTGAATATCTGAAAAGCTTGGGTCTTGGCCCGGCATTTAACAGCAGAGGCTAAGCTAGTTTGAGCGGAAAAGCAAGGGGGAAGAGGCTGACAGCTGTCAGCTGAAATCCCAAATTCTAAATCCTAAATCCTAAACAAATCCCAAATCCTAAATTCCAAATCCTAAACACACAAATTCAAAACCTGGGACTTGGAACCTGGAGCACGCTGGGACCTAGCTTCTCAGCGATCTGAGAACGTAGTGGAGGATTCCGCCGTTTTGGTAGTAACTCACTTCATTGGGCGTGTCGATCCGGGTGATCACAGGAAACGTTTTTTCTGTGCCCTCTTGATCAACCGCTCGGACCTTGAGCTTTTTGAACGGCTCCAGACCTTCTTCCAGACCCATCAGGTCATAGGTTTCCAACCCGGTGAGCCCCAGGGTCTCCCTGTTCTGACCTTCTTCAAATTGCAAGGGCAAGACACCCATACCGATGAGATTGCTGCGGTGGATGCGCTCGAAGCTTTCGGCCAGCACCGCTTCAACCCCAAGCAAACGGGTGCCTTTAGCAGCCCAGTCCCGCGATGATCCGGAACCATACTCCTTACCGGCAATGACCAACAGAGGGTCTCCTTCTTCTCGGTATTTCATGGCTGCGTCGTAGATTGAGATCGGCTCAGAAGAAGAAGGATGGAGGGTGTATCCCCCTTCCGTTCCCGGCGCGAGCAGGTTGCGCAATCGAATATTGCCGAAGGTTCCGCGCGTCATGAGCTCGTGATTACCCCGACGAGATCCAAACGAGTTGAAATCCTTTGGTTTCACACCGTGAGCCATGAGATAAGCTCCGGCTGGGCCCTCTTCGGGGATGGAACCTGCAGGAGAGATGTGATCGGTGGTCACCGAATCGCCCAGCACCGCCAGGACTCGCATCCCCTGGATGTCCTTCAAGGGTTCGGGATCCCGAGGCATTTCCTCAAAAAAAGTGGGCCGCTTAATATAGGTCGAGCTGTCCTCCCAGGCATATCGATCCCCTTCGGGAATGGGCAGGGCCCGCCATGTTTCGTCTCCCCTAAAAACATCGGAATACTTACTGGAAAACATCTCGCTTTTTACCGAACGACGAAGAGTGGAGCGAATCAGTTCCTCAGTAGGCCAGATATCGCTCAGATAGACATCCTTTCCCTCACCATCCTGTCCCAGCGGCTGATTGTAAAGATCGATGTCCATCCGTCCGGCCAGGGCATAGGCCACAACCAGAGGCGGGGAGGCTAGGTAGTTGGCACGAACATGGGCATTGATGCGCCCTTCAAAATTGCGATTGCCGGAGAGCACGGCACAAACCACCAAGTCCTTCTCCTGGACAGCGCGAGAGACCGATTCCAGAAGTGGGCCGCTGTTCCCTATGCAAGTAGTGCAGCCATAACCCACCAGCTGAAATCCAAGTTGATCGAGAAAGGAGAGCAAACCCGCTTCCTCAAGATACTCGGTCACTACCTTGGATCCGGGGGCCAGACTGGTTTTAACCCAGGGCCGGCGCTGGAGACCTCGCTCCACCGCATTCTTGGCCAGCAACCCAGCTCCCAACATGACCGAAGGATTCGAAGTATTCGTGCAGCTGGTAATGGCGGCAATGACCACGGAACCATGGTGAAGCTCTCTCTCCTCTCCGTTGGGTGACTCACCCGTCATGGCCTTCAAACTCTCCGCAAAGGCCTCCTTCGACCGTCGCAGAGGAATGCGGTCGTGAGGGCGCTTGGGTCCTGCCAGACTCGGCTCTACCGTTGCCAAGTCCAGTTCCAGGGTGTCGCTGTACTCCGCTTCAGGGCTTTCCTCGGTGTGAAAAAGACCCTGTGCCTTTGCATAGGCTTCCACAAGCGCGATCTGCTCGGCACTGCGGGCGGTGAAATCCAAATATGCGAGAGTTTCTGCGTCAATGGGAAACATGGCACAGGTTGCCCCATATTCAGGGGACATGTTCCCAATAGTGGCCCGATCGGCCAGAGAGAGCTTTGCCATTCCGGGTCCATAAAACTCAACCAGTTTCCCCACCACACCTTTCCCACGCAACATCTGGGTAATGGTGAGCACCAGGTCGGTGGCGGTCGTCCCTTCCGAAAGAGTTCCAACCAACTTGAAACCGACCACCTGCGGAATGAGCAGACTGATGGGCTGGCCAAGCATGGCCGCTTCCGCCTCGATCCCACCAACACCCCAACCCAATACTCCAAGTCCATTGACCATCGTGGTGTGGCTGTCCGTTCCCACCAGAGTGTCGGGATAGGCAACCGGTCGGCCCTCATTTTCGGACTCAAAGACCACTCGAGCCAGAAACTCCAGATTGACTTGATGCACAATGCCTGTGGCCGGGGGAACAACGCGGAAATTACGGAAGGCAGATTGTCCCCAGCGTAAAAAGGCGTACCGTTCCCGATTTCGCTCAAACTCTCTCTCCACGTTGAGTTGAAGCGAGTTGGACTGACCAAAGGAATCCACCTGAACCGAATGATCGATGACCAGTTCGGCAGGGACCAGAGGATTAATTCTGTCCGGATCTTCTCCCATTTCGGCCGTGGCATCGCGCATCACGGCCAAATCAACCAGAGCAGGAACCCCGGTAAAGTCCTGAAGGAGAACTCGCGCCGGTGTGAACGCGATTTCCCGATCGGATTGTTTTTTGGGGTCCCAATGGACCATGGCCGCGATATCTTCGCCGGTCACCGCTTCTCCATCCTCGTGGCGAAGCAGGTTTTCCAACAGGATTTTCAGCGAGAAGGGCAATCGGCTGATATCTCCGATCCCTTCCACTCCGGCGGTGAGACTAAAGTAATCCACTTCCCGCCCTTGAACGTGCAAAGTAGAGCGGACCCCAAAACTATCCAAACTCTTACTGGCCATAACAAAGTCTCTCTAAGAACAATACTGCCGTCATCAGACAACTGCAAGCGCGCTTCGCGCGCGTTCCAAGTTCCAAGTCCGATTTGAGATTTGGAATTTGGAATTTGGAATTTGTTTGAGATTTGGGATTTGAGATTTGGAATTTCAGCGGGTCTGTTGTCAGCTGTCAGCTGTCAGTTGTCAGTTGTCAATCTTCCCCCTCCCCTAATTTAGTACACTTTTCTAATGCCCAAAAGGATTACCCTCATCCCGGGAGACGGAATCGGTCCTGAGGTGACCGCTGCCGCGGTTCAGCTTCTGGAGGCGGCCGGGGCCGACCTAGTGTGGGAGGAGGTGGAAGCCGGCCTGGATGTTGTCTCCAAATTCGGCAAACCCCTTCCCGATCAGGTTCTGGAATCAATACAAAAGAACAAAGTGGCCCTGAAAGGCCCCCTGACCACTGCTGTGGCCAAAGGCTTTCCCAGTGCCAACGTGGAACTGAGACAGAGACTGAAACTCTACGCCAGCTTGCGTCCGGTCACCAATGTACCCGGCATTAAGAGCCGTTTCGAGGAGGTGGACGTCGTCATTGTCCGGGAAAATACGGAGGGTCTCTATTCCGGCCTGGAAAACACCCTCGCTCCAGGTGTCACCCAGAGCTTGAAAGTCATCACCCGGGAGGCCTCTTCCCGAATCGCTCACTTTGCCTTCGAGTATTCAAGAAAATGGCATCGAAAAACAGTAACCACGGCCCACAAGGCCAATATCCTGAAGGTTAGTGACGGTCTTTTTCTGAAGACCTGCCAGGAAGTCGCCAGGGAATACCCGGATATTCTTTATGAAGAAATCATCGTGGACAACCTGGCCATGCAGCTCGTCCTCGATCCTCAACAATTCGATGTCTTACTGACAACCAATCTCTATGGCGATATCGTTTCCGACCTGTGTGCGGGACTGGTGGGCGGATTGGGACTCGTCCCCGGTGCCAATATCGGAAAGGAATGCGCGGTCTTCGAAGCCGTTCATGGTAGTGCTCCGGACATTGCGGGCAAAAACAAAGCTAATCCACTGGCTGTCTTCTTCAGCAGTCTTCTCATGCTCGAGTATCTGAACATGGAGGACACAGCCAAGCGAATCCGTAATGCCATCTACAGGGTGACGACCAAGGGCGCTGTGCTGACTGCAGATCTGGGAGGAAGTGCGTCAACCACGGAGTTCACCGAGGCAGTTATTCAAGAGCTGGAGTAGTCTGGACAAGCTCCAAATCCCAAATCTCAAATCTCAAACAAATTCCAAATTCTAAATTCAAAACTGAAACCTGGAACGCGCACGACAACACGAATTCACGAACTCACGAGAGCACGGCGCGCTCCGCGCGCCAGCACGAAAGCACCTATCCCAAAACTACCCCTTACTTCCGATACAAATGCATGGCCTGCCCCAGAAAGGCTTCCGCCGCCTCACCCAGGGTCTCCGAGAAGGTCGGATGGGTGTGAATCGTACTGGCCAGGTCTTCCGCCATGGCTCCCATTTCCACCGCCAGAACGCCCTCCCCAATGAGTTCTCCGGCATGAACCCCCACCAATCCAACCCCCAGCACCTGACCGCTCTCGGGATCGAAGATGATCTTGGTCAATCCTTCCGTTCTACCCAGCGTTACGGCTCGACCTGAAGCAACCCAGGGAAAGCGTGTAACCTTGATCTTTCGACCTTCGCTCCTGGCTTGAATTTCAGTTAGCCCACAATAGGCCACCTCCGGGTCGGTAAAGACCACGGCGGGAACAGCCAAATTGTCAAAGGCTACATTTTGACCCGCGATCACCTGGGCAACCACCTTCCCTTCCCGGGTGGCTTTGTGGGCCAGCATCGGTTGGGCAGCCACGTCACCGATGGCAAAGATCTCGCTGTCGGCTGTACGGCACTGCTCATCGACCCTGATGGCCCCTTTTTCGTCCCTTTCGACCCGGGTGTTCTCCAGCCCCAAATGATCCGAATTGCTCTGGCGTCCCACAGAAACCAGGACCTTTTCAACGATCTGCTGCCCGGTTGTCTCTCCCTCAAACTTCACCTCGATACCCCGTTGGGTCTCCTTCATAGCCACAACTCGGGTATTGAGGTGGACCTGGGCAAACAAATCCTGAACGCGTCTGCCCAGCGGTCGGACCAGATCCCGATCGATCCCCGGCAAGAGGCCATCGGTCAGCTCTACCAACGTCACCTGGCTTCCCAAAGAGGCGTAAACCGTCCCCAGTTCCAATCCAATGTATCCCCCCCCGACGACCAGCAATGTTTGAGGCACCTCCTCCAGATTCAGTGCCGCGGTGGAATCCATGACTCGATCACTCTCAATCTCAATTCCGGGTATTCCCATGGGTCGAGATCCCGTGGCGATGACGGCGTGCTTGAACGTGATCCGGGAGGTCTTACTTTCCTCCAGACCTAGCGATTGGGAGTCTTCAAAGCGGGCACTGCCGCGAACGAATCGGACACCACGACGCTTGGCCAGCTCAGAGAGTCCTCCCGTGAGTTGACTCACGACCCCTTCCTTCCACTGACGCAATCTCTGCACATCAATATCGGGTTCACCAAAATGAATCCCGAACTCCTGGGCTCGGCGCGCCTCTCCCAACAGTTGGGAAACGAACAAAAGTGCCTTCGAGGGGATACAGCCGGCATGGAGACAAACTCCACCAAGCTCTTCTTGCCTGTCCACCAGGGTGACTTGCAGACCTAAGTCGGCGGCATGAAAAGCAGCTGCGTAACCCCCGGGACCGGCACCGATCACAACAACATCAGTCTCTAGAATCGTGCTGTCGTGCTTCATGCCAAGAATGTACCAAACTCATCCGTACTCATTCGAATGATCATCCGTCTCAGTATACCGCTTGGACATTTTTTCGGAACTGACCGATGTCGTGTAGGTGTGATTAAATGAGCTCATGCAAGCGTATCTGGACCTTCTGGAGCATATTCTCCATAAGGGGCTGAAAAAGGAAGACCGCACGGGCACCGGAACTCTCAGCATCTTCGGTTATCAGATGCGCTTCAATTTGCAGGAAGGGTTTCCCCTGCTCACTACAAAAAAGCTGCATCTTCGCTCGGTGATTCATGAACTCCTGTGGTTTCTCTCCGGAAGCACCAATGTTCGTGACTTGAACAAACATGGGGTCACCATCTGGGACGACTGGGCCGACGAAGAAGGCAGTCTCGGTCCTATCTATGGTTACCAGTGGCGCTTTTGGCCGGCTCCCGAGGGCGAACATATTGATCAGATTTCCAGGGTCATCGAGCAGATCCGGACCGATCCGGATTCTCGTCGTCATGTTGTGAGTGCCTGGAACGTTGCCGATACCGACAAAATGAAACTTCCTCCCTGTCACACTCTTTTCCAGTTTTACGTCGCCAACGGCACTCTTTCCTGCCAACTCTATCAACGCAGTGCCGACGTCTTTTTGGGAGTTCCTTTCAACATCGCCTCCTACGCCCTGCTGACCCTGATGATGGCCCAGGTCTGCGGACTGGAGCCGAATGAATTTGTCCATAGTTTTGGCGATGTACACCTTTACTCCAACCACCTCGAGCAAGCCAGCCTTCAACTCACCCGAGAGCCGGGTCCCCTTCCTCAAATGAGATTAAACCCGGAAGTCAAGTCCATCTTCGAATTCGATTACGAGGACTTCAGTTTAGAGAATTACCATCCCCATCCCCACATTCCGGCTCCGGTCGCCGTATGAGGCTCTCCATCATCGCCGCAATGTCCGCCAACCGGGTGATTGGGAGCAGCAACAACCTGCCCTGGAGGTTGCCGGCAGATTTGAAGCGCTTCAAGAACCTGACCATGGGGCACCACCTGATCATGGGGCGGAAGACCTTTGAATCGATCGGCCAACCCCTCCCCGGTCGAACCACGGTAGTGATCACTCATCAAACCGGTTACGCCCCGTCGGGAGTGCTGGTGGCCCACTCCATCGACCAGGCATTGCAACTGGCTGCCGACGATCCTGAAGTGTTTGTGGCCGGCGGAGGACAGATTTACCAACAGATGCTCCCTCGAGCGGACCGGCTGTATCTGACCTCCATTCATGAGGAATTTGAGGGAGATACGGATTTTCCCGAATTCAAGGAATCCGACTGGAAGCTGATTTCCGAAGAAGACCACCCGCCGGACGAAAAAAACTCCTATCCCTACAGCTTTCTGATCTACAAGAAAAAAATGCACAGCTCGGATAATCCATAGGCTCACATTATGAAACAACGACCCGACGACCCCACGACTGCACGAATTCACGAACGCACGAATTCACGCTGTGACGAAGTCACGGCAGCACGAACGCACGAAAGGACGCCGTGACGAAGTCACTAAAGCACGACCCAACATGCGCGATCACACAACACGGATACTGAGCGGAGTGGTTTTACTGTTGGCCGGGGCAGCCTGGCTGCGCGGTGGATGGGACCTGGCTCTGGCCGGGGTGATGGGTGGACTGAAGACACTCTTCCTGGTCGCTCCCCTACTGCTGTGTGCTTTTCTCATCGCCGGTTTGATTCAGGTCCTCTTGACCCAGGAAAAAGTCACTTATTGGCTGGGAGAAGGATCGGGCTGGCGAGGTATCTTCCTGGCCTGCATCAGCGGAGCTCTGATTCCTGGTGGGCCCTACGTCTATTATCCCATCGCGGCCACGCTGGCCAGGGCCGGCGCCAGCCTGGGGGTACTGGTGGCGTTTGTGGCCACCAAGAACGTATGGCCGCTGGTGCGCCTGCCGCTGGAGTTCGCCCTACTGGGCCCACGCCTGACCGTGGCCCGAATCCTAACCACTTTTTTGATACCTCCACTGTTGGGTTTTCTCTCCCAGGCGCTGGCTGGGCGCCAGATAGAAGCCATCCGTGAGAACATCAAGCTATGAACCTGGCGACTTTCACCCTCCTCATTCCGACAGTCATCCTTTTCGCTTACGCCTGGCGTCGCGGCGATGGTAGCCACAGGCGCGGTCTCACGCGAGGGAGACACACCCTGCTCAGCGTTCTGCCTCTGCTGCTTCTGGCCTTCACCACCATCGGTTATGTCAGCGTTCTCCTGCCCCAGGAGGGGTTGCAGAATTTGATGGGTCCTGAGTCCGGGTGGATAGGGTTGTTGCGCGCCCAGGGGATGGGAATGTTGATGCCCGGAGGTCCCTACGTCGTTCTTCCCCTCATCAGCACCCTTCACCAACTGGGCACAGGACTGGGGGCAACGGTTACACTGGTGACCAGTTGGTCCGCCCTGAGCCTCTTGAATGCCCTTTGGGAAGTTCGCTTTATGGGCTGGCGCTTCACGGTCATTCGCTGGACTCTGCTGTTACCCTTTCCACTGCTGGTGGGCCTGCTCGCCGAGGCCTTGTTCGGCGGAACATCCTGAGTGTAGCGGGGGGGGGCGGGGGGGGCCCGGCACAAACTGAATTGTAAACCCCGGTTTTTTACGGGCAGTGAGACAGCGGGGCGG
>CBDUTA010000102.1:0-10312 GCA_965369785.1 uncultured bacterium | reverse complement strand
CCCTAAATCGTATCTCTGCAACTGTTTGATCTTAGGCTGGTAGTAGAGGAGTTTCCCCTTGCTGATAATGAGGGTGTTTTCCTGCGGCTTGTCAATTTCCTTACGCAGGTAAATCTCATCCTTCTCTTTCAGAAAAAAGAATCGCCCGCTTTCACCCTGATCGAACTCCTGCAAGATATCAGTCCATCTTTTCTGTGAAATCGACGAACTCATGGATCGAAGATTCGCCCCTGCTTGATCGATCTTGGTCAAAACTTGCTCCAGGGTAAGAGACTCCACTGTTTCGGCCTGAACGGGAAGTCCTACAGAAGCAAACAGCAACAAAGAAACAAGAGAAACCCATTTACAAGACTTCACCAGGCAGCTCTCCTAGAGTCAGCACGAATTTAGAGACAATCTGAAGCGCCGGTTCCGTCATGGTCTGGTCCTTTTGTTCCATTTTCGATGGGTCTTCTTCTTTTGAGAACGCTGAACCCTCAAAGACTGCCCTTGGAGTGAGAAAGATGAAAGCCAAGATCAGAGCCGAGAGAATATCGTACTGCCAACCACCACGTTTATAGGTCCAAAAGATAACTCTCGATACAGTCGGCAACACGGGATCCTCCCTCCTTCCCTCTTGAGAACTCGGGGACAAGCCCCGAACTCTCAAGAACGCCTTTCTTCCATAGCGTAAATCATATTCTGAACACGGTTCAAAATCTTTCCGTCGCGCATCTCAATAATACGGTCCGCAGTGGCAGCGGCTTCAGGATCATGAGTAATGATGATGATCGTCTGTCCGCACACTGAATTCAATTCCCGCAACATATTCAAAACCATCAGGGAATTCTCCGAGTCCAGACTCCCGGTAGGTTCATCAGCGAGCAGAATGGTGGGTCGATTAATGACCGCTCGTGCCATGGCAACTCGCTGCTGCTCGCCACCGGACAACTCCCAGGGCTTGTGATCCATCTTGTTTTCCAAACCCAGCATCTGCAGGATCTTCTGAGCACTGCCATCCTCGTACTGACCGTTCCCCTGAATGCGCTTGGCCAGCGCAATATTCTCCTTTGCTGTCAGGGTGTTCAGCAGGTTGTAGCTCTGAAACACAAATCCCATGCTCTGACGCCGAATTTCGGTTCTTTCGGAATCACTCACCGAGCTGATGCTGACGCCTTCGATAAGAATTCGGCCCGAGGTAGGTTTCAAAAGTCCACCGATCAAATGGAGCAATGTGGATTTACCACATCCACTTGGCCCGATCACGGCCACAAACTCCCCCTCTTTCACACTGAAATCCACCCCTCGCAATGCCGGGACATCTATCTTACCGACCCGGTAAACCATCTGCAGGTCTTCAACGACTACAACATCTTTTCTTCGAGTGAGTCCGATCATTTCACTGATACCCCAATGCTTTCACGGGATCCATCCCAGCTGCTTTGACCGCTGGGTAGAGCGCTCCTAAGGTACCACTTATTACTGCCATTGCGGCAGCTGTAACCCGCCAAAACGGCGAAATGGCTACCGGCAGGGTGGGAAAAGCCGCCACCAGGAGTTCTATCGCTACAAACGTCGAAATGAAGCCGAGCCCTACCCCGGCAGCGCAGATCAGCAGAGACTCATTCAGAATCAGCCTGACGATATAGGTTTTGGAAGCCCCCAGGGATTTCAGAATTCCAATCTCTCGAGTCCGCTCTGTAATGGTACTGTACATAGCCAGAAGAATAATAAGAAAACTGATGGTTACAGAGATGCACACCATAGCCGTCACAAACTCCTTGAATACAGGAGTACTGTCCGCCATGATCTCCTGCAATTCAGCTGCTTTGGTGATCTTATAATTCTCAAATCTTTCCTTCAACGAATCGTATACTTGCTCAAGTGCGACTTCCTCTTTAGCCCGGATAAAAAACATCGTCGCCTTATCCGGAGTTCCATTGAGCTCCTGTAGGGTGGTCAGCGGAAGAAGCACCCGCGCACCGATACCCTGGCGAAAGACTCCTGAAACCGTGAACTCATGACCCAGGAGTTGCAAAGGATCCTTCGCTTTCATTTTTCGGGACTTGGCATAGATCGTGTCGATGATTACTTCACGAGGCCCCAAGAATCTCTCTCCCTCAACAAAGCTCAGGGTCCGATTGACCCGGCCGAAACTTTCAGGATCGATCCCAAAAACGATATGAAATTGATCCCCCAAAAACTTTGCCAAAATCGGAGTGGCAGCTTCTACACCCTCGACCTCTTCAATCACCTTTTGGACTCGAACTGGAATCGTGCCACTGTTGAGGGCAAAAATCAGCGAGGCATCCGAAGGCTGAAGGATAAAGTCCCCCCCAATTCCCTGGGCCCGCTGTGCTGTATCCACGAGCTGACCGTAAGACAGCCCCATACTGACCAGTAGTAAGGCCACCCCTAACGCCACCGCGATCACGCTCACCAGGGTACGGGTGGGCCTCTGTCGAAGATTGGAGACAATCAGTCTAAACATTTTTTCCTATGTCACGTACATTCTAGCGGATTTCACCGAAAGGGTTAAGTTTACCCCCAAGAAGATTCTCCGTGTCATCGGACTCCCCTTCCACCTTGATCAACTCCGCACCGGGAGGAACGGGTATTTCAAACCCCCCCTCTCGGACCGATTGATTGACTTTGACGCCTTTCCCCTCCAGTTTAAGAGCAATCCGATAGTCTTCACGGTTCCTCTCTATTTCAATTTCGAAAGGAATCAACACACCGTCGATCTCACTCGTGTGGTCATAGGTAATGGAGCTTACGCGTTCACCGGAATCGTAATACTGCTGGCGAACCAAGTGCATTGAACTGCGTTCGATCCAAAGTTTTCTCACTAATCGAACGGCCTGAGAGGTCTCTGCGACCTCGATGACTCCCACAACGTAGTACTTGAATCGGGAATCTTCCATCTCTTCCAAAAAATATCGATAGCGCAAGCCATCGATAGGAATTCGCTCCACCAGGATTCCCTCCAAAAGATGCTGAGGCCGAACATTCAAAATGGGATTTTCTTCCTCGACTTCCACATCCGCCCTGCCCGTCAGGTATTTATTCTCTCCGGGTATCCAAATTTGAAACTTTTCTCCGTCTGCCGTCATGGCAACTACGGTAGAACTGGTCAGAGGATTGAGAATATTCACGTAGAGCGAATCAGGCCGTTTGGCTACCAGATAGGCCTTTGCGCTGCGGTATTCCTCGATAACCCCGGTGTCGATGGAACCCCCAACAAACTCCACCTTCAGACTCGAAACCGAGAGAGTTTTCGCTACAGCGTAGCGCTCATTGATCATCCGCACCAATTCATCAAGGCTTGCCACCTGGGCCGAAGCATAGGCCGATGGAGTCGAGACCTGGGTTCTCTTCTTGACTGCACCGCCACAACCCACAAGAACCAGTATCCCAATCGCAATGCCCAGTCTTTTCATGCTATCTCATGCCGGGGCGATCTCCTCTTTGCCCGCAGCCACATTATGGCATAACTGACCATGGCCGTGGCAAAAAGTGCAAACAGCACAGTTCCCACTATAGGTAAATTCTGTTCCAGAAAATCCCTTGCTAACTCCCCGTACAACACCGCCAGAATTCCCCACATGAAGTATCGGATGCTGCGACCTACCGCGACGGAGAGAAGAAACTTCAAAAAGGAAAGTCGGAACAGTCCTGCCGAAAGTACAAATATCTTGAACGGGGTAGGAGGAGGCAGTATGGAGGGGATCACAACCGCCCAAACGCCCCATTGACGATACAGACTTTCCACTTCCTTTATTTTTTTCTCCTTCAATCGTTTGCGCAAGAAGGTTCCACCTCGACGTCCAACCGAATAAAGCAAAGCACATCCGCAGATCGATCCAAGTGTAGTCATGACAACGTAGAACGTCATCAACTGCCAATTCTGACCGGTGGACAACACCACAATCAAAATATCATTCCCTTCCGGTAAGGAAAGAAAAGAAGAATCGGCAAGAGCAATAAAAAAAAGACCGGGTCCACCCAGGCTGACTATAAACACATAGAAGTGGCTGATGAGGACTCGAACCGAACTCCAGAATCCTTCTGCTGTTGCCAGAAACATTACATCACTCGTCAAAAAAACGCCTATCGTACCATACTACTGGTATGATGCCGGATGCGAATCGTCTTCAGAGATGAGAAGCAGGTATAACCCCCATCGCTCAGGACAAGAACCACAAGTGAAAAACCAGACGGCTATACAAGAAGAGATCGGAAAGTTGGGCAGGACCTATCGAGAAGAGGTCCTGTCCGGCCGAACTCGCATCGTGTCTTTGCCCGGCCGCAAATGCGAACCTCGCATTCTCAACACCTTTCTGGGTTTTGAACTCCAAGTGGCACAAAAGAGAATCACCTGTCCGGATATGATCACTGCCCGCTACCTGAGGATTTTTGCCGAAGTCGGCATGCCTTCCGTCAGAGCACCCTACGACCCCACCCTCACGACCTGTGTTCTTCCCCAACTCGAACAATCCTTAAAAAGGATCAAGGACCTCTTATTGGAGGAAAATCTCAATCGGAAGCAACACCAATCGAAGCTCAGAAACATTTACAGAAACATTCGAAATAACCTGAAATCCTTGGAAGACGAAATTGGGGACAGGTCCCCGGGGGCCAGTCCCTAAATTTCTTTTTCCGTCATTTTTTCACGCATGTTGAGAACCACCTCAACACCCGCCAAATTGACACCCAATTCACGAGTCAGCGTCAAAATGAACTCCAACCTCTGCAAATCCTTTCGTGTATACACCCGGGTGTTTCCCTGAGTACGGGCAGGCTTGAGCAGTCCCTCACGCTCGTAGGTTCGAAGCGTCTGGGGATGGATATGGTACTTGCTGGCAACAGCACTGATCGTATAACCGACTGCTCTTTTCTTGCCCACGTCAAATCATCGCTTTCTTCTATCCCGACCCGTCGACACCGATCTTCTCCCTGGGGTTCTGGGGATTCAACTGAGCAAATTCACGCAGAATTTCTTTGGATCGTTCGTCTTTAACGGTGGGCAATACTACTTGTACTTCAACCAGTTGATCTCCTCGACCACCTCCTTTGGCGGAAGGAGCACCTCGACCTCGAAGTCGAAACTTCTGCCCATTCTGTGTTCCGGAAGGAATCTTCAGGCGCGCCTTGCCTTCCACCGTCGGCACCTCGATCTCCGCACCTAAAACCGCCTCATCGATGGTAATCGGCACCTTGCACAGGACGTTATTTCTCCGACGGGAAAAGAATGGGTGGGGTTGAACCCGAACCACCAGGAACAGATCTCCTGGAGAGCCACCGAACTCAGCCGCATCTCCCTTACCCGGAACCCGTATACGTGAACCGGTCTTGACTCCCGCCGGGATCTTCACTCTGAAGCTCTCTACCTTTTGAGTACGACCATCTCGGCGGCTCGCACGGATGCGAGTTTGGGTCCCCCGGATCGCATCCAGGAAAGGAACTTCTACTCGATACTCAAGATCCTGCCCTCGAGTGGGGCGAGCCGAACCTGCCCCGGCGTTCCCTCTTCCGAAAAGATCCGAGAAAATGTCACGAAAGGCACTCTGCCCTTTTCCCCCACTGAAGTGACCCTCATTAAATCCAGCAAAGCCGGAGTCTTGAAAACCATTTCCTGCAGCTGCCTGCTGCCCGTCTCGATAGGAACCCTGCCGATCATAGATCTTCCGCTTCTCGGGATCATTCAGGACTTTATAGGCTTCCTGAATCTGCTTGAATCGTTCTTCAGCGGATGGGTCCCCAGGATTGACATCGGGATGGTATTTACGCGCCAACCGCCGGTAAACTTTCTTGATCTCCGCCTGCGATGCATTTCTCTTGGCACCCAGAATCTTATAGAAATCTTGTGCCATCAGTGCCTCTGTACATTACTTCTTCTCATCCACATCGACATATTCCGCGTCGATGACTTCATCATCCTGTTGGCCCTCCTGAGCACTTTCATCGCTATTCTGAGGATCGGCCGGCGGAGACTCCTGGTCTTCCTGCTGAGCTGACTGGTACATCACCTCGGCCAGTCGATGAGAAGCTTGAGTTAAGTTTTCGATGGCCTTGTTGATGGCCTCCACGTCATCTCCCTCGATGGTTTTTTGAGTGTCGGCTATCGCGTCTTCGATGGCTTTGGCATCATCGTCGCTGATTTTTTCTCGATTCTCCTTGAGGATCTTCTCGGTATTGTAAACAAGGTTGTCTGCTCGATTACGCGTTTCGACCTCTTCCTTCTTCTGGCTATCTTCCTCGGCATGAGACTCTCCCGCTTCAACCATTTCCTTGATCTCCTCATCGGCCAGGCCACTGGAACTGGTTATGGTGATCTTTTGCTCTTTGCCGGTGCCCCTATCCTTGGCACTCACGTTTAAAATGCCATTGGCATCGATGTCGAAGCTCACCTCAATCTGAGGAAGGCCGCGTGGCGCCGCTGGAAGTCCCACCAAGTGAAACCTACCCAGAGACTTGTTACCGCTGGCCATAGAGCGCTCTCCCTGCAAGACATGAATCTCGACCGAAGTCTGGTTGTCCGCTGCGGTTGAAAAGACTTCGGTCTTCCGAGACGGAATCGTGGTATTGCGAGCAATGAGTACCGTATTAACCGAACCCAGGGTCTCGATCCCCAAGGAGAGGGGTGTCACATCCAGCAGCAGTAAATCTTTGACGTCTCCACCCAGAATACCGGCCTGAATGGCAGCACCTACTGCCACTACTTCATCCGGGTTGACGCCCTTGTGGGGCTCTTTTCCGAAAAAGTCCTTCACGATTTGCTGCACGCGGGGTATCCGGGTCGAACCTCCAACGAGCACCACCTCAGCGATATCTTCCGGCTTCAAACCAGCATCATCAAGGGCCTTTTTGCAAGGGCCGAGAGTTCGCTGAAGAATATCTTCGACCAACTGCTCAAACTTGGAGCGGGTGAGTTTTAGATTCAAGTGCTTCGGTCCGCTGGCATCCGCTGTGACAAAAGGAAGGTTGATATCGGTCTCTTGAGTCGTTGACAGTTCCATCTTGGCCTTCTCAGCTGCTTCCCTCAGCCGTTGTAAGGCCATCTTGTCTGCAGAAAGCTCGATCCCCTGGTCCTTTTTGAATTCCTCGACAATCCAATCGATAATACGGTGGTCGAGATTGTCTCCGCCAAGGTGGGTGTCTCCATTTGTGGACTTCACTTCAACGACACCTTCACCGACTTCCAGGATTGAAATATCGAAGGTTCCTCCGCCAAAATCGAAAACCGCAATCGTTTCATCCTTTTTCGTTTCCAATCCATAGGCCAGGGCTGCCGCGGTGGGCTCATTGACGAGACGCAGAACTTCAAGACCGGCGACTTTCCCCGCATCTTTGGTTGCCTGTCGCTGGGAATCATTAAAGTAGGCAGGAACGGTGATGACCGCCTGGGTCACTTTTTCGCCCAGATACTCTTCGGCAGCGGACTTCAGTTTTTGCAGAATCATGGCTGAGATTTCAGGTGGAGGAAATTGCTTTTCCCCGAGCTGTACCCAGGCATCTTTGTTAGGAGCCTGGAAAACTTTATAGGGCACCATCCCCATCTCTTCGGAAACCTCAGAATACTTGCGCCCCATGAAGCGCTTGATCGAGTAAACCGTGTTTTCCGGATTGGTCACAGCCTGACGCTTGGCAACCTGACCCACCAAACGTTCGCCACTCTTGGTTATGGCAATCACCGAAGGGGTCAGGCGACTTCCTTCAGGATTGGTAATCACCGTGGGCTCCCCTCCCTCCATCATGGCCACGACCGAGTTGGTGGTCCCTAAATCAATTCCAATAATTTTACCCATTCAAAAACTCCTCTCCTGTTATCTCTATCAAAAACACATTCCTAATCCCCGCAAAACTCCAGCCGGGATTATTCAAAAATGATCTACGGCAGTATTGAACCCATCCAACCTGCCAGCCCTAGAGTTCAGTCGGTGGATAGCCACAACTGACTGCCCTCGATCCAATGACCGGCACAATCTCTATCCGTGTGGCTTCGGTCTTTGCCATCCTCACCGCTCGGGCGAGACTGCGAGGACAGCCCCCGAATTCTCCCCTACAATTCATCTATAAGATCTGAGTGTATGACTGTCAAGTTCGTGAAGTGCCCCGAGGTGCCCCATGAAACGAGGGATTCAGGAGCCTGTCCGAGGTAAAAGTCGGGGTAGAGCGGATGGGACCTGCGTGGGCCGGTTGAGGAGCGAGGAAGAGGCGATGCAGGGATATCGGCGACGACAAGCAACCCAGAGATGTACCACAACCCCCATCCCTCCAAAGGGTAACGCCAACACGCTGATGATTCGGCGACGTCTGCAACGCGACCTCGCCTATGACTCGGACAGGCTCCTACACTTTGGTGGCGGATCTATCGGAGAAAACCAGGCAGGCGCCACCAGGGTCGCCTGGGAAGGTTCAGGGGAGGAATATGATCGGGCTGTTCATCATCGGCCAACCGCACTGCGACCTGGAGGAAATCTCGGGCTGCCTGCCGATTGGGGTAGCGGAGGAGAAACGGGCTGATCGATTGGATGGAGTCGGGAATTCCGCGATCGAAGTGGATAAAACCGAGATAACTGATGTTGTTTCGAACGCATAGGTACTTGAACATGAGGTTGTGAAAATTCTGAAGATGGGATTTCTGAACTCCGCCTCGATACATGTTCACCACAAACTTGATCTTGAGATCGTTGATCAGACCCGCCAAGACATATGCTGCGTAACGGTCCCAGGCCTTGAGCCGGTCGATCAACTTTCCAATATTGAGATCCTTCTCGTCTTCAATCATCCAGCGCAGATTTGATTTCACCGGAGATAGAAATTCTTCCCTTTCAAGCTCACCCCACAAGAAGCGAAGAATTGCGGCCTTGAGGAAAACAAATGCGTTGTGCAGTGAAAGGGCTTCAGGTGTGATGACTACGATCTTTTCGCCCGCACCCAAAAAGAAGTCCAGAACCTCAGGAGACGTCCCTGCTCCCAAGTCCACCAAAACATAGTCTGCACCGAGGGTCCCAATCTCCTTCAGCAGCCCTTCCTTCAACTCGTCTTCCAACTTCATCTCCGGAGTGCCGCTGTAGGAGGAACAAATCATTTGCAGGTTCTCCTGCTTGGTAGGCGTCAAGAGCTGCTCGAGGTCAGAGACTTTATTCAGGAGAAAGTTGTTGATCGTCCCATTCGGGGAGCGAACACCTAAACAGGAATTGAGGTTGCCGCATCCTAAATCCAGATCAATAGCGACCACCGAACCTGTCTTTCCGCGAAACTGTTGGGCCAGGCTCAGAGCAAGATTGGCCGTAATAACAGTCTTCCCCACGCCACCTTTGCCGCTGGCAATGGCGATGGTGCGGCTATTCGAAGGTTGCACTCTCTCAATCATCTTTTTGAAGTGTCGAGGAAACATGGATATGCTAGCACACAAGAGGAGAGCGTACGATAGAGAAATCGTGAAAATCTGTTGTGTAGTTGGCACGATGTTGCTATAATCCTGGCCACTATTTAGAATGCCGGCCATGATGCAATCCCGATTGGAGTCACTGCAATGAAGGAGGGGAAAGACCAGCGAATACGGGCTTTAAAGGATCATCTCCGTTCGTTGAGTGATAAGAGATTGCCTCCCGAAACTGCAGCACCCGCCTCCGAGAGTATCCCCGACACACCCTCTCCCAGGGCTGGCACTGCTGCCGGCCTGGTCACCATTACGGCTAATGGCAAGACAGGGAAGGGATTTTTTGTCGATGGGGAAGGGACAATAGCGACCAACTTCCACATCGTGAATTCCGCCGATCGCATCAAGGTGAGCGCTGCCTCTGGAGACGTTTTCCTGGGAAAGATTATTCGTCTGGACGAAAGCCGGGACCTTGCACTGATTCAGATTCCGGCCAAAACAGCCCAGTATTTCACCCTGGGGGATGCCAGCAGTGTCGATGTGGGTGAAGACGTCTTTGTGCTGGGAAGCCCTTCCAGTAATTCAACAGAACTCACCAAGACGATCATCAATGCTCTTCGCGTCATCGAAGGAACCGTGCTCATTCAGGTGGATCAACAGATTGATCCTGCCAACAGCGGCAGTCCTTTTCTGACGGAGCAGGGAACCGTAGTGGGTATCGCCAGTTACAAGATGGGTCCGGAAGATTACAGCGCCGGATTTGGGGTGAGCGTCAAGGAACTGAAGGCGTTCATCTCAGGGCAATAGGTTCTAACCCATTCGATATCAATTACTTGACTGAGAACTCCGTGAACGCCCCCTGATCAAATCTAAGAAGGCTACGGGAAGGTGCCGGCTGATCGGGTGGCTCAGGTTCCAAAGTGAACAGAATATGGAGCAGTTTGT
>CBDUTA010000101.1:0-10356 GCA_965369785.1 uncultured bacterium | reverse complement strand
GCAAGCCCCATCAGCAAACGTCATCGTATTTATGGAGCGAGACACTAAGCCCACGACTCTGTTTGTCCCGCGTTAACCCACCGGGCTAGGGTGTCTGCCTAGGGATTTCGTTTGAACACTACGAAGAATTTATTATCGAACAGATCGAACTCCTGCATCACCGGGAAGCCGGCAGCAGCCATCCATCTCCGCACCTGATCCTGAGTAATGTGCATCTCGGGCTGATTCCGGTGAGGGCCGTCGGGGCGATCGAAGATCATGTCAATGACGACCACGCGACCGTCGGGCTTCAGATAAGTGGCCAGCTTTTTCAGATAGGCCTGGCGGTGTTCGATGTGATGAAGGACGTCATGAATAAAAGCCAGGTCGGCTTGGGTGGGCAAGTTGGGATCGTCGAATCCTCCAAGGACCGGCTGGATGTTTGTGATGTTGTCCTCTTTGGCCCGTTGGGCGATGTGATCGATGAGACCTTGATCAATATCAACGGCCAGAAGTGTCCCTGTGGGAGCTACAGCCTGAGCCAGCGGTCCGGAAAAAACACCCGTTCCGGCACCCACGTCCGCAACAACGTCCCCCGGTTTCAGCTTCAAGCGCGATACTACTTCCTCGATCTTCAGCCCCGAGACCCTCTGCTCCCGGTCCAGGACCTTAGCCCAATCTTCAGCCGAGCGGCTTCCCAATTGAGCGGCGGAGGCCTCCGCCAAACCAACCAGCAGTACCAGCAAGCCCAACAACCCAACCAGTCGTAGATCTCTCAAAAGCATCCTCATCCGGATTCGCCCTCCTTCGACGTCAAAACGCTGAAAATAGGAATCAGTTTCGAGCGGATCTCCTCGATCGGTCCGTCGAACTGCAAGCCGAACGCTCCAGCTCCTCCGTGTTCAATCAGCTCCGTGATGGTATGGACCACTCTGGAAGACAGCTTTCCTTCCAGCTGCACCTCTCCATCCTCGGCTTCGAAGGAAAGAGCTACCTCGGCGCCTTCAGGAGGGACAGCGCTGACCTCGGAGATTAATGCGCCGCCGAAAGAAATGTTGGCGATCAGCCCTTTGGTGAGACCCTCTTCCCACTTCACCAAACAGGGCATGGAAACCTGCCATCGTCTATACTGGCGCCTTTCTTCCATCTTGAGTCCAATGCTAGCTGTTGAGGTGGTGAAAGGCAACCCTTCTGAATAAGTGAATGGCGAGTTGCTGAATGGTCATAACACCAGGAGCCCGACTACGACTGGATTTCAATAACTTCGAATGGTCAGGGGCGGAAGAAAAACGCACTTTCCATCCCCTAATCTGCACCCAACAAGCATGCTAATCGGCAGTGTTCTTCGGGAAACACAACGATTTCTCTGGGAAAACTATCGACTTTTGGGGATGTGTCTCGACCTGTACCTCAAAACATCTCATGAGGTTGCCTCTCACTGGACGATCAGACTATGGCTAGTATAGATACGTCCAGAAACACCACCTCTAAGAGCGCGTCGTCACCCTACTTTCACCCTTTGAAGAAACTGTCGTCCAGATCCTCACCGACCCCGCCAACGACGATTCGTCTCCTGGCGCGACACAAAACATCCGCTGGAAAGTTTGCCTTTCACAATTCACCGTGCTATTCACAATGAACCATTTACTAGTCACAAATGAAAAACATCCCGCTAAGATCTAAAACAAAATTTGGAGATCTTGAAATGAAATCTCTCTTGTCGGTACTTGCCGTCCTGGCCGCAAGCTTAACCGGGCCCCTGCTCTATTCGCAGTCGGTGGCTGAAGAATCCTCGCTCCCTCTTGTGAAAATCGTTGCCACCGGAGGAACCATCGCCAACACACCGGACGGTCGAATCAGCGCCAAGAATGTGATTCGCGATATCCCGGACATCACCCGCTACGCCCGTGTAGAGGTGCTGGATTACGTGCGCATCGGAAGTTCCTCCATGAACCCCAAAGTGTGGATTGGTCTGGCCAACACCATCAATGAGATTTTCGAAAAAGAGCCCGATGTTACGGGAATCGTTGTCACTCACGGAACCCAAACCACTGAAGAGACTTCATACTTTCTCAATCTCACGGTTAAAAGTGACAAGCCGGTGGCCCTGGCGGCCTCCCAAAGAAGGCACGGCACCCTGGGAAACGACGGGGACCGCAATTTGCTCGACGCCATTCGGGTCGTTTCTTCCCCTCAAGCCAAAGGTAAAGGCGTCTTCGTCATTCTCGATGAAGAGATCAAAGCCAGTCGTGACGTTCTCAAGACGGGACGTCGTCCCGGGGCGTTTAACACGCGGGGGGTGGGTGTTCTGGGCTACATTGACCCCGATCAGGTGACCTTTTACCACGCCCCGATACGCCGACATACCTATCAAAGCGAATTTGACGTCAGTCAAATCCAAAGTCTTCCCCCCGTGGAAATCATGAGCACCGCTGCAGGGGCATCCGGAGTCATTCTCAGGGCCCTCAAAGGCCTGGAACTGGGAGGATTGATTTTTCAAGGCTTCCCCACCTTTCAAAGACTGGCTCCGGAGCAAAGGGATCCGCTTCAAGCCCTGGCCGAGGGAGGCTTACCCATCGTCATCACCAATCGTGGTGGCGAAGGACGGGCACAAGTCAGTCCGGATGACCTTTTCATTGAAGGGGATAACCTACCGCCCCAAAAGGCCCGTATCCTTCTCATGCTGGCCCTGACCCTGACCCAGGACCTGAAGGAGATCCAGCGCATCTTCAACGAATACTAGCGAGGGCCCTCCGGGCGCGTTCCAGGTTCCAGGTTCCAGTTCAGGTTTGGAATTTGGAATTTGTTTGGGATTTGGAATTTGGAATTTTGAATTTCCAGCCGGTCCGCCGGCTGGTGTCTGCGCTCTACCGATGCAACGAGTAGGTAACTTTCAGAATCAGGGAACGGTTCGATTCGCCTGAGAAAACGCCGTCTGTAAAACGGGTCTCGTTGTAGACGATAAAAAAATTATCGATGGTACGAAAGATGTAGTTAAAGCGTACCTGAAGAGCCGCCAGTTCACCCTTGCTGTTGTATTGGAGAAAAGTCGAGGTCAGAAGATTATTGGTAAAGGACACATTGGCCCGCAACCCGAACAGGTGAGTATTGAAGGATCCCTCGATCAAATCAATGTCGTTGAATTTGTAACTGGGGCTGAAATTCACGGTCTCGTTGGGCCGAAACTCTCCAGCCAGGTCGAATGAGTTCTTGGTACCGTTGTAAAAATCCCCCATACTGAACCCCGTACTGGCGGACAGCCTTCTGCCATTGAAGGAGCTAAAGCTCACCCCGCCCGCATTCCATTGGTAAACTCCCACAGGCAGCGTGACACCCGGACCTATCGCAAAGGGTCTGAGCAGGCGTTCCATATCGTTTTCTGTTGTAAACTCCACCTTATCGCCGCTCTGAAAAACGATCCCAAACTCCAGGTCGGCATTGCGAGATTTCAGGACTCGATCCTCGTCGTGATGGTAAACGAGACTGGGCTCAATCTCGAAATTGCGGATGAGTTCGCCGCCCGGACGAGGTCTCAAGATTACCCTGGAACCGATGGTCCGATCTTTGCGGCGAAGAAACCCAATTCCAGGATTAAAATTGGGTTCTATATCCATGTAGTTGATCCCTGCAGTGAAAAAGTCAGTCCTCCAGTCAACACCAATCTGAGTCAGCCACTCCTTGTCACTGATCTGTGAGGTAGACGATTTTGCCAGCATACCCATCAGGTAGAAATACTTTTTCAAGACGAATCGTGCATCCAGGCCAGCCAGGCGATTAAAGAGTCCTCCCCCCTGCCGGTTGGTGAAGATGCCTCCGACATAGGATCGTCCGAACATCTCCCTGCGAAACCGGGCAACTGTGAAGTTTTCTCCCGGTTGGCCTTGATCGTCATCGGTCTGCACGTTGAGGAATCCCACATTGAATGCCCCCACTTTTCCAGTCAGCTTGCTGCCGGCTATGATCGGGATAGGGGCACCCGCGTCGGAAAGGCCGATGTTCCTACTGTGAAACAGTTCCACGGGAGGTGGACCAAAATGCAGCAGGCCCAACCCCATGCGTAAGGATTGGGCGCCCTCGATGAAAAACGGGCGCTTCTCGCTGAAGAAAAGACTGAATCGAGTCAGATTGACCTGCTGTGCATCCACCTCGACTTGTCCAAAATCAGGATTGAAAGCCAGGTCAGCGGTGAGATTGGAGGTCACAGCAATCTTGAGATCATCGATGCCCACATCCCCTACTGCTTCTGTCCCGAGAGGAGAGGACGTGGCAGCAAAGTTCTCCACTCCCCCGAGAAGGTAAGGGCGAATTCGCAGGCGCTCCTCTTGCCTGATGTCGATAAGTCCTTCCAGATGTCCCGCCTGGGAAATGTGGTAAAAGCCAAAGTCGCGCTCCCAACCCGACCAGTAAACGGATTCGTTTTTCCTCTTGATCACCCGCTCGAAATTGATACCCCAAACCTGTCCCTCTGCTCCCGAAAACCGGAGTATCTTGAAGGGGATGGAAAACTCAGCGGTCCAGCCCTGATCGGTCCTCACCGCCGCCGCAGTCCACTGTTCGTCCCAGGCCCGGTCAAAGCTGTGCGCTTCCTCTCGAATCACTGCATCATAGCGCGTCCCGAGTGGGTTCAGTCGAAAGACAAACGCATTGCGGTGATCATGGAACGAATCGATAGCGACCGTGAAGCTGTCATCGTTGTCAAGAGGACTGTCCCTCTGCAAGTCGGTGGCCCGAATCTGGAGCGGTTCGCTGTCCAGAAGTTCCACGCCTATATAAAGGTGAGTTTGATCATACAGAATATAGACTGTGGTCTCTTCGGTCGCTATTTCACCCTCCACAGGCTCCCTCTGAAAGAACTCCGAAACTCCCGGAACATTCTGCCACACGGGGTCATCCAGCCGACCGTCGATAGCAGGAGCTTCCTCCACTTTTTTGGCTCTCATGACCGGTCGGCCTTCAGAGGTCGAGGTCTGAGCATAAACCTGCGGAGCAAATAAAGCACTCTGTAGAAACAGACAAGCCAAAAAGATTTTTCGGATCACTGGAGCCACCCCAAGAAGATCTTCACCCCCCAGTGAACCTCCATAAAGTTCACGGTAAGAAGGAGGCACAGCACCGCACAACCCAAAAGAACTGGCCTCTGTCCCAGCGCTCCAGATGGCCGGGCGAACAACGATTGAATCCGCAGTTTCAGATCGCTGTAGTTTTCCGGTGCATAAGCAAGAGCCATGGCTGGAGGACATCCTGTCTTTTTTGCTCTTTCAAACTTGAGTATCGTCGAGGCCACTCGATCTGCAGAAAATCCAAGTTTCATGGATGCCTGATCGCATTCAATTTCTATTCTCCTTTGCCATTGCCGGCGTGTATATCGAACTCCCGGTAACCAGTATTCGCAAAAGGTGAGAAAAAGGAGTCTAAGCGGGTCTTTTCTCTTAATGTGTTCATTCTCGTGCGACAAGACAATGCCCTGCTCTTGCACAGTCAGTAACTCAACCGCCGCTTGGGTGAGATAAACACGGGGAACAAGCAAGCCTGCCGTGAAAGCTACCGGAAATCTGCTCGGTAACAAGCTAAAGGAATCCGATTGACCGTTGGCAGTCTTCTCAGGAAAAACGCCACTCTCCAATCGATAGGTCGGAAGATACCTGCGGTAGGAGCGAACCGCGGCGATCACTACGACAGCAACGCACCCCAGAGCAACGCCCCAAAAGAACACTCCCCCCTGCGGAGAAGACTGAATGTGAGGATTGGACAACCACCCGGTGGAACCCACCCAATCGAAGGTCAGAACAAACCCAGCCAGAAAGGTTCCCATGAGAATCGGAAGGATTCCCCAAGCAAACCAAAAGTCACTGGACAGGTCAATCCAGCGGGTTCGGCTCATCCCTCTCACCAAAGAGTACTGGAGCGCAGCCATTCCCGTGCATGCAGCCCATCCGACCAGTAGGGAAGAGATAAGCAAATAAGAAAATGAATCGATCATCAACCTCTTTTACGCCTCACCAAGTCGTCGAGTTCCTGGAGTAATTCCTCATCCGTCGACACCAGATCGACAAAAGTACTCAGGATGGGTCGGGAGTTCTCCTTCAAAAGTCCCTCCAGAACATCTCTGGTTACCATTTCGTTGAACTGCTGCTGGTCCACAACGGATCTGTAGAGGAAGGCCTTCCCTTCGCGACGACGAGTCAGTAGCACTTTCTTGCATAGCCGAGAGAGTATCGTCAATACCGTCGTCTGGGCGATTGTTCGTTCCATTCTGAGGCGATCAAGCACCTCCCGAGCAGTACAGTCAGGATTTCTCCACACCTCTTGCATCACCTTGCTTTCGAGTTCTCCCAGGAACTGGGGAACGCCCTTTTCCGAGGGTCGGAATACAAATTTCATGATGTTAGCTCTACAGCCTGTAGAAGAATAGTCCAACGGAAGGTCCGAGTCAAGAATTGTTGAAGCCACCCGAGCGAACTCGCAAAAACTGGACCCGGGACAGAGAGCGAAATAGTGGGTAGGCTTACACCCCTTGTTTTACATCCCTGTCATGGACATTCTAAAATGGTTCTCTACCCGGAAGGGAGGACCTCGGACTATGCGAAAGATCTCATACATTTGCTTGTTAACCGGATCGTTTCTGGCCCTGAGCTGCGGTTACCTAACCGACATCGGAGGGGATGGGTCATCCACGGACCTGCAACCTCGAGGTCCGGTCTCGCTGGACAAGAACGATTATCCCGTCTTTCCCGATGCTGACGCGGGGGCCGACCCTTCAGTTTCCGCCGAGGAAGGGGGAAAAGGATTCACCGGAGAAGGATGGGAAACCAATACCGATTTTGACTTTATCGGGGATCCTCGGGCTGTGAAGGGAGGACTGCTTCGAGAGGCCATTCCCAGCTTTCCCGGCACACTGCGGATGGCCGGACCCGAATACAATACGTCTCTCAACTATATGGTGCGGGCCATGGTGTATGAGACGCTCTTGAGTATGCATCCCACCACCCTAGAATATATCCCCAGCCTGGCCACCCACTGGCAAGTCTCTGCCGACAAGATGACCTATCGGTTTCGCATCAACCCCAACGCCCGCTGGGTCGATGGTCAACCAGTCACGGCAGAGGACGTGGTCGCCACCTGGGTTTTTAATATGGACGAGGGACTGCAAGCACCCACTTCCCGGATGACCTGGAGCAAGTTCGAAAAACCCGTTGCCGAAAGTAAATACATTGTTCGGGTCAGGAGCAACCAGGTCAACTGGCGCAACTTCCTCTATTTTTCACAGTCCATGTACCTGTTCCCGGCCCACGTCCTCAGGGATGTGGATGGAGAAACCTATCTTCGTGACTACAATTTCAAGATGCTGCACGGAAGTGGTCCTTACATCGTTCACGAAGAAGATATCAACAAGGGCAACTCCATCATCATTCGAAAGCGCACGGATTACTGGGCAGAGAACCATCGTCAACATGTGGGGTTGAACAATTTCGAGCAGGTCAGAGAAATCGTGGTGCGAGACCGTAACCTGGAGTTTGAGATGTTCAAGAAGGGCGATCTCGACTACTTCTTCGTGAGCAGTGCCCAAATGTGGATGGAAGAACTGGATTTTGACAACATCCAAAGGGGTTTAGTTCAAAAACGGAAGATTTACAACCACGCGCCGGGAGGAATATCGGGTTTGGCCTTCAATATGCGCAAAGTGCCCTTCGATGACATCCGGGTGCGACAGGCTCTGTTTCACCTCTTTAACCGGGAGCAAATGGTGGAAAAGTTGGCCTACAACCAGTACCAGCTTCAACACTCCTACTGGACCGGCGGTGTTTATGAGAACCCCAATAATCCCCAAGTCTTATACGATCCCGAACTGGCGCTGAAAATACTGGCTGAGGCGGGCTGGAAGAATCGGGACGAGAGAGGACGCCTGGTGAAACGGGGCAATCCACTGGAAATAGAACTGCTTTACTCAACCAAACTCATGGAAAAGTACTGGACTGTCTACCAGGAAGACCTGCGTAAAGTGGGAATCAACCTGAATCTGCGACTGGTGACACCCGAGACCCGTTTCAAGCTCATGATGCAGAGACAGTTTGACATCGTCTCTGCAGGATGGGGTGCTCTGCTATTCCCGAATCCGGAGACTTCATACCATTCTTCACTGGCCGATGTGAACAACACCAACAATATCACGGGAGTAAAAAATCGCAGAATCGATGAAATCACCGAGGCCTACGACAGGATGTTCGAACAGGATGAGCGGGTGGCCGCCATTCAGGAGATCGATGGAATCCTGGCCGGTCTCTACCCCTACATATTGCAGTGGTCGGCTCCCTATCAGCGGGTCGTGTATTGGAACCGTTACGGACAACCCGACGGCTACTTCACCAGAGTGGGAGATTTCACAGACCTTCCCTCACTGTGGTGGATCGATCCGGAAAAATCCCAGCAGCTGAATGAGGCCCGGGGAGATTCCTCCATCCAACTGGAAGTGGGCGAGACAGAGAATCGGTACTGGTTGGACTTCGGCAAAGTGGAGGAGAAATTGACCTCCCCATAGACACCATGACCGCCTACTTCATCCGCCGGCTGCTTCTCATCATTCCCACTTTCCTCGGCATCACCCTGGCCGTCTTCCTGATCATGCACTTTGTTCCGGGCGGCCCCATCGAGCGTCAGATCATGAGCTTCCAGATGGCACTGGCTGAAGAGGGTGGCGGTGGCGGAGGGGCAATGAGGATGGACACGGCGATTCCTGAGGAAGCGCTGGAGGAGATGAGGCGATACTACGGGTTCGACAAGCCCGTCCATATTCGCTATGCCCAGTGGCTCTGGAACGTGGTCCAGTTCGACCTGGGACGCTCCTACATCTACCAGGACCCGGTGTGGGATGTCATTAAATCGCGCTTTCCCGTCTCCATATTCCTGGGCCTCACCGGCTTTTTGCTGAGCTACCTGGTGTGCGTGCCACTGGGGGTATTCAAGGCCATTCGACACGGATCGCGCTTCGATTTTACCAGCAGCTTCATTGTATTTCTCGGCTACTCGATCCCCGGATGGGCACTGGGAACCGCCTTGCTGGTCATGCTGGGAGGAGGAACCTTCTGGAACCTCTTTCCCCTGGGCGGTTTTCGACCCACCAATTGGGAATTTCTCAATTTCGGACAGAAGATTGTGGCCCAGCTCCATCACATGTTCCTGCCCGTGGTCTGCTATATGATCGGCTCGTTTGCCACTTTGACCATCCTGACTAAAAACTCCCTGATGGAGAACCTGGGACAGGATTACGTCCGGACCGCCTTTGCCAAGGGTTTGAGTGAACGGCGGGTCATCTTTTTGCATGCCCTGCGAAATTCCCTGATCCCCATCGTCACCGGGCTGGGACATTTCTTCAGCCTGATACTGGCCGGCTCCTTCCTGATCGAGAAGGTATTTAATATCGACGGTATGGGCTATCTGGGATACACCTCGATCCTGCAAAGAGATTACCCGGTGGCTCTGGGAATCGTGGTCATCTCCAGTCTTCTCATGCTGATGGGAAATATTATCTCGGACATCATCTACGTGTTCGTCGATCCGCGGATACGGTTTCGATAATGAACCAGGTGCCGCCCCCCTCCCTATCCATCTTCCGCAAGCGTTGGCGCAAGTTTCGGAGCCTCAAGCGGGGCTACTATTCTTTTCTGCTTATTCTGGCAGCCTACCTGGTCTCCTTCGTGCTGCCCCTGCTGGTGAGCAACCATCCGCTGGTAGTCCGCTATCAAGGCGAATTCTACTTTCCAAAGCTGCGCTTCCACAGCCCCGCCGACTTCGGCCTGGAGGCCATCGGTGAACCCGATTACCGGCAGATGAAGGAACAATTTGCCTCCGAAGGAGAGGGCAACTGGGTCCTGCTGCCTCCCTACCCTTACAGCCCCAATGAATCTCTTCTCGATTTGGAGGGTGTTCCCCCTCACCCACCCTCACTTCAACACTTTTTCGGAACCGACGATCGAGGCCGGGACGTCTTCGCGCGGCTCGCCTACGGCTTCAACATCTCGATGACCTTTGCCCTGCTGGTTCTCATTTTGAGCTTTGGGCTGGGGATTGCCGTGGGTGGTTTGATTGGATATTTCGGCGGAAAGTGGGACATTCTGGGACAGCGATTCATCGAAATCTGGTCCTCTCTGCCCTTTCTTTACACCATCATGATTGTCAGCTCGATCATGGTTCCCATCTATCTGCCCGGAAGGAGTCAGCTGGTGCAGCCGTCCTTCTGGCTTTTGATCTTCCTTTTGTCCACATTCGGCTGGATGGGAATCACCTATTACATCCGCGGAGAGTTCTACCGTGAAAAGGCCAAAGACTATGTGGGGGCTGCCATCTCCATGGGGGCGTCGGACTGGACCATCATGTTCAAGC
>CBDUTA010000100.1:0-10421 GCA_965369785.1 uncultured bacterium | reverse complement strand
TGTGGTGTGCCGAAAAGCCACGGAAAGAAACGAGGCAATTCGGGCAGGATTGGCACGGCTTTCAGGAACTCTTACCGAGCAGGTTCTGGAAGCAATGGAGTGGGCTTACCAGACCCCACGGCTCAAGGCCAGGGAGCGCTTTCACTCCTTTTATGGAGATGGCTACAGTGCTGACCGAATTGCTGACCAGTTAGCCTCGAGGTAGAGACGGCATACCCAGTAAGCTGAGAGATCACTCCCTGTCGATCAGAGTCAGTAGGGCAGCTTGAATGCGAGCTTGTAAGAGGTGCTGGGTTTCATCGGTGAGTCTGGGGCCGGTCCCCTTAATCAATTTTACCTGAGTGTCATGAGACCGGAGCGCTTCTATTGATGAAGTCAGTTATTGTATCGGTAAATTCAAAGAAGGGAAAAGGGGACTTTTTTTAGGGGGGGTAGGTGGGTATCCCCTTCTCCCTTCAACTCAGCGCCTGCTGCGGCCGCGGCTGCCGCCGTAGCCCTGGCGTAATTTCTCTCGTTCTTCTTGCTCTATCTTCCCGTACTCCGTCATCTGCTTGTCGCTGAGCAGGGCAGCGAGCCTCTTTTCTGTCTCCTGACGCAAGTGTTCTCGCTCTTTGGAAAAGGAGCGCACGGTCGAGGGAGCAGGAGGTTCATTCTGGTATTGGTCTCGCAGCAGCCCTATTTTTTCACGGTTCTCTTGAAGGATGGGCCTGATCTGTTCGGCCTGTTGTTCCGATAGAGCCAAGCGCTCCGTAAATTGATCGAAGGGTTTATGAACACCCTCGAGGGTTTCCACCGGCTTTTCCGCATAGGCCGATAAGGCCAGGATTAAAGATAAATTGATGGAGATGATGGTAAGGATTGTGACAATGTGTTTTTCCGTGGTGGCTGTCATGGTTCTCTCCTGCCGGTTTTCAATGCCTCATGTGTTCGATCTTGCTCGTTAAGACGAAGGAAAGGCAGAAATGTATGTCAAGAATGTGTAAGGTTTTGTAAAGGGAGAGGAGAAAAAGGGGACAGTCCCCTTTTTCTCCTGACAAGTGACAGCAGACAAGAATAGACTTGGAATGCGCGCAAAGCACGACAGCACGATTCACGAGAGCAGTGAATTCCGCCGAATTTTCCAGTTCCAGGTGATCAGGCCAGCAAAGAAAATCAGTGAGACCAGTGAGATCCATTTTCCGATGCGATAGCCCAGCGGTTCATACTCGATGCGGAGGCGATGATTTCCGGCACTCAGAGGAACAGCTCGCAGGATGTAGTTGGCGGGCAGGAGATCGTAATGTTCTTGAGAACTACCCGGAAGCGCCACCGCCCTCCAACCACTGCTGTAATTGTCGGTGATGAGCAAAATGGCGGGAGCGGGGAGGTTGGCTTCTACGATCAGATAATCGGTGCCTTCTTCGGTGACCGTCGCAGTTCCCTTTGCTCTTGCTTTGACCGGGGCCGGGTCGGGCGTCGTTTCCAGAATGACCTGCTGGAGGGGATCAAAAGCGGGGTCATTCATGGCGGCAAAAATGCGGTCGCGATGGGGTAGAAGCACCCAGTCCTGAATCAATTCCAGCCGAGAAAGGGTTGAGGGAATCTCTTCGAAACCCTGCTTGCCGCCCTCTGAGAAAGGAACATAACGAGTTCGCAGTATTTTAAAGAGAGGATGAATGCGCGAAAACTCCAGATATTGGGTCGCCGTGTCCGGATTCCTGCCTTGAGTGAAGGCCATAAACTCCGCATAGCGCTTGAGGACACCAGGATCATATCCCCAGAGATCCTGAGTGCCCGTCATCATGGCGCTATTCGGGTTGGAGGGTAAAAGGACACGATAATCACCAGGATGAGCCTGGTAAAATTGCTGTAGGGCGGGTAGCTTTGTTGTTTCCAGGTCAAAGGTGGGTCGGTTGCTTCGGGCAAAGATGAACAATTCCAACACGGCAAGCAGCGGTACCAGGTAAACCAGCCTGGGAGAGACGTGGGTTCGCCACAGAATCACGGACAAAAGTAAACAGGTCATGCTGCAAAAAAACACGGCCCTGGCAGCAGCAAGGCCGGCGTCGTGGATAAAGGCTTGTGCCTCATATTGAGCCGATGGCAGATAGGACTCCTGAGTGGCGGCGATTGCCGACATGACCTGTCCCCACGTCCCGGCGCTGCCGAAGGCTGCCGAAATCTGTATCCACAAGCCCACGGCCCCAACCAACAATCCTGCGATGCCCAGGATGAGTGAAAGGCGTCGGCGCCAGCGAGGGTTGTTGAGGAGATCGTCCAGGCCTACGCCCGAGAGCATGACGGCAAACAGGGCGACCAGAAAGATAAACTTCGCATTAGCGCGAAGGGCGTTGAAACCCGGGACGAACCCGTAGAGGAGACCGAAAAGGGGTGTGTACGCCCCTAGGGCAAGAATCGACAAAATCAGCACCATGGAGAGCGAGAAGAGCCGCACATCCTTTTTGCCGCACACAGCTCCGTACAGGGCCAGGACCAAGCCGGTGACACTGATGAAGAGCGACATCTCCCACAGGTACCATCGACCCCAGTAATTGCTCATATTTCCGAACAGAGCAGGGACCAGGAGGGTGAGGAAATTCTCCGGCGGGAAGGAGAACATAGCCGCAAAGGCATAGGAGGTTCCACTGCCGCGCACACTTTCGCCAGCCGCCTGCAGGCCTGCCAGCAGCTGCACCGCCGTCAGGGCTGCGGCTCCCAGATACATGCTGCCCAGTCCCAGAAGAAGGGACGCGCGTCTCGGTGCTTTGATGAGGCGAAGCAGGGAATAGAGCCCGGCTGCAATGGCCGTGTAAAACACATACTGAGGATGGCCGGCCAGAATCTGCATGGTGAGAGCAAGGACACCGACCAGATACCAGAGGGTGGAACGTTCCCTGATCAGGCCATCGATGGCGCAAAACAGCAGTGGTGCCCAGGCCATGGCCGCGAGATGGGGGAGGTGCCCGGCATAGATATGCAGAAAGAAGGGTCCGGAGAACATGAAAAGAATGGATGACAGAAGGCAGGCTGCCGGGTGCAGTCCCCGGTAATAGGTCCAGAGATAGAGGAAGCACCCGGCTAGAAACACATGCAGTGCGATGCTTACATTGATGGCCTTTGCGATGGGCAGCACCAGATACAGCCAGTTGGGTGGATAGAGCAAGGCGGACTGGAAGCCTCCAAAGAAGGGCATTCCCGAGAAGATGTGGGGGTTCCAGAGAGCCAGATTCCCTTGAGCCAGTTGACCGAAGCCAAACTCGTACCAGTAGACGAACTGCGAGGAAAGATCGGTACCCTGTTGAGCGAGCAGGACCGCACGAGGTGAAAAGAGGACATCCACGAACATCAGTAGGGTCAGCCCAAAGAGAATGAGGAGAGCCAGTTGTAAAGTTTTCTCTCGCATCTCTGTTCCGTTGCTCCGGACGTGATCGAAAGCTTTAAAAGTGGATGTATCGTTCGATTTCCAAGGCACCGATTGAAGGCGGATGGGCAGGCTCGCTGGTGCGGTGGAAAATGAGAACTCCGTGAGTGAAAGGATCTGAGATTTGAATCGGAGTAAAGCTCCTCCAAGGGATCTCAGGACGGGTGACATCCGCCCAAAATACAGGTAGTGCCTCTTTCAGCTCATAGGAGCCCTGGCCATAAAGTTCCGTTAACAACTGAGACATCTGATCGGGTGGACGCCCCCCCACGATCACGTAATCCGGAACCGCGTTTTCCCAAAAGAGATCTGCCCTCAACTCTTCTGAATGTTTTTTGGCAAAAGGGGCCTGATTGGTGACCAGTCCGCAGAATCTGTGTTCGGGGTGGTAATACAGTTGAGACGTGACCTTTGCAGTCGGTACGATGAAGATACATTCATCGAGTGAAATTTCTTCTTCAATATACTGGCTGATGGCTTCACTGCCGGTGGTGTAATCATTCATCACCTCTCCGACATACTGCACCAGACGCGAGTGCAGGCCGATCCGGCCCAGGAAGTTAAAGGTGAGGACGTTGCTGGTTATGAGAACAATCAAAAAAAGTTGAGGTAACCCGCGAAAGCGCGTTGCACACAGGAGCTCATAAATCTTGGCTGCCACAACCGCGCTGAGAGGAATGAGGAGAGTGTAGTAGCGGGTATCTACATCGAAGGCTGTTGATCCAGGCATCTGAGGCGAAACAAGTGAGACTGCGATAATGATCCCTGTTCCATAAGCCAAGGCCAGAAGGATGCTCCTGAGGTGACTGATCCCTGCTCTGCCTAAAGCCGCAGCTCCCACGGCTCCAAAAAGGAGCATGCCGACCGGAAAAAACTCAAAGCGCACAGCATCACGCGGGGCTATCCACATGAGACGAAAAAATTTGGTGAGCTGGTCAGTTAATCCTAAGTCTAAATGTTGCGACGCTACATCGGCATTGAGAATCATAACCAGCGTGGCGGCCGCTAGTCCCACAAGAAGAATTACCGCCAGGAAAATCGCATTTTTCCTGTTTCGGTATCTTTCGCGCACCAGACTGATTGCAATGACGGCGAGGGCCCCGGCCGCATAGAGATATTGACTCAAGATCAGCAAACAGAGGAACAGCGTTCCCAGAAGGATCCACCGACGGAAATGTCTGACACGACCGATGACTGCCCAGACCCACAGAAGACCCGCGGCCGATGTCAGCCCGAGGGGATAGTAGCGAACCTGGCGGATATACAAGAGGTAGGGGACCGACAGAGCCAGAATCAGGGCCACGATCCAAAACTCATCACTGTCAAACTCGTGCTTGTACCAGGCAGCGACGAGGGGAATCGAAAAGAGCCCAATAAGCACAAACAGAGAACGCCCTCCAGCCGCATGGTCTCCAAAGATCTTTAGACTCAAACCACTCACAAGGTACTGTAAGGGAGGAGCGTATGTGCTGATCATGTCTTCATTCAGCAACGCCCGCATTCCGTAGCCCATCAGGTTTTGTCCGTCCCACCCGATGAGTGTGCCCGTCTTCATGAGGTTTCTGCCGTAGACTGCCGTAAGAGCTTCGTCCTCCCAAAGATCGTGGTTGCCCAGGCCCCAAAAAGAAAGCAGCCCGGCCAGGACAGTCAAACCGACAACGAGCCGCTGAGGGTTTAATGATTTTTCCGACTGCTGCCGCGGTGCAGCAGGATCTGGTTCCAATATAAGCTCGGCTTCTTTTTCCACTACTAAATACTTTACGGTACTTTAGGGGGGAGAGGGGGAAGGTGGGGATGTCCGGTGTATTCAATCCACAATCTGAGTTGTCGCGGCTGTGCTCAGAGCGGCTCTTCCATTTTCACAGCCAATGCGACAGCCTCCCCTCCGCCCAAGCAGAGGGAGACAATTCCCTGGCTGAGTTGCCGATCCTTGAGGGCATGGATGAGCGTCGTCAACAGACGTGCACCTGTGGCTCCCAGGGGATGACCCAGGGCAATGGCACCGCCATGAACGTTGACCTTGTTCCAATCCCATCCTTGATTCGACAACTCCTGGCCGTTGGCTAAGATCTGGGCGGCAAAAGCCTCGTTCAGCTCGACGAGGTCCACATCGGACAGGGTCCAGCCTGTTTTCTCAAGCAGTAGGGGAATGACTTTGGCGGGGGCGGCGAAGATATATTTGGGATCCACTGCTGCCTGGGCGTAACCGACAATGCGAGCCAGGACATGAGCGCCCATGGCCACAGCTTGCGACCGACTGGAGACGACCAGGGCCGCTGCTGCGTCGTTGAGACCCGGGGCGTTGCCGGCGGTGACTTTGCCTTCTGGCTTGAAACTGGGTTTGAGCTTTCGGAGTGCTTCCAACGATGTGTCCCGACGAGGTGCTTCATCGGTATCCACCACTGTCATTTGAGTGCTGCCCTTCTTGACCGTGACGGAGACAGTCTCTTCCTTGAACTTACCGCCGTCGATAGCCGCGATGGCTTTCTGGTGACTGGAGAGGGCAAAGCGATCCATGGCTTCGCGAGTGATTCCATATTCATCGGCGATGAACTCAGCGGCCTCTCCCATGGCCCATTCCTCGAAAGAGCACCAGAGACCATCGACAAGCAGGGCATCTCGGAGGCCCGCATTTCCGTAGCGGAGTTGGTCCATGCGGCCGTCGACCAGATGGGGGGCCTGGCTCATGTTCTCAATACCACCCGCCACGAAGAGCTTTCCGTCCCCTGCTCGGATGGCCTGGGCGGCCAGCATGACGGCCTTGAGACTCGAGCCGCAAACCTTGTTGAGAGTGGTAGCCCCGACCGTGGCGGGGAGCCCGCCAAAGATCGCGGCCTGACGAGCAATGTTCTGGCCCAGGCCTGCGGAGACCACGTTGCCCATGAGTACTTCGTCAATCTCAGCAAGGTCCGGCACCGCGGCCCTCTGGACCGCAGCTCGAACTACCGTAGCGCCCAATTCCGAGGCCGGTACCGAGGCCAGGGTCGATCGAAAGCGACCAATCGGTGTGCGCACGGCACTCAAGATCACTGCGCTCTCGGAACCCTTGATGCTCACTCGTTGTGACCTTCGCCTGAGTAAATGGGGAGCTCGAGATAGGACGGGTGCTCCCTGTCATGATAGACGGTATTGCGGGAGACGATCCCCTTGGTCTCCAGGTACATGGGCAATGCCGTTCCAAGGTTAGGCAGGAATGTGGGGAAACTGCTTGAAGCAATTCCCACACGGATCCGGTGTCCCTTCTTAAAGAGATTGGCGATGCCGTCCAGTGTCAACGTGAACTCATAGACCTGGCCAGGATTGAGCAGAGAGTCTTCTTCCTCGCTCAGGCGGTAGCGTGCACGGATCCCATTTTGCCGGAGAACGGCCGAGTAACCGTCCGGATAGACATCGGTGATGGTCAGTACAAAGTCGGTATCGACTGCCGAGGAGGCAGCAAAAAACCGTGCGCGGATTTCACCGACGACCTGGAGATCCTCTTCGAGGGTCTGGGTGGTAAAGGTGATCATCCTGGCCTCAGCCGGCCGTTGGTCTAGTGGACCGGTCTCCCAGATCCCCTGGTAGCCGCCATGACCTCCAATGGTAGGGATGGGGTCGTAGGGATCGTGTACATACTCGTCAGGGGACTCCGACCCGGGCGCCTCAGGCAGTAAAAGCCCGTCATTGAGTGAATCCGTGGGTGGTTCGGAAGCGGATCGCAGGTAGTACCTGGAGTATGCGGTGTTGGGCAGCGGCCAGGTGTCACCCTCAAGCCAGCGCTCGGCCCCCATGAGGTAAACGCGCACCGGCGGTTCGTCCATAATACCGGTGTCGATGCCCTTGAGCCAGTAATCGAACCAGCGCAGATGCAAGGCGCGCCGGTCGATGACTGCGGCGGGGCCAAATTTGACGGTGTCCGTTTCCGGCGGTACGGCTCCACCGTGAAGCCAGGGACCCATGATCACTTTTTGGGACCGGCGCGCTTTCTCCGAGTAACCGAGCTCTCTGACCCCACTGAAGTTCCGAAAAGTTGAACGGACATAGCGGTCATACCAGCCACTCTCATGGTAGATGGGAACATCGAAGTCGGAGTAGCGGGTAGCCGGGTCAATGTCCCTCCAATAATCGTCATAAGCGGTGTGAAGAAACTGTTCAAGCACTTCGGGGTGGAGAAAGCTGGCAAGAAAGGGCAGCTGAGTCTGCTTCCAGTCGGCTAGCCATGCGAGATAGTCCTCCTGTGTTCGGAGTGGTCGGGGCATAGCGTTGTTGTTGTGGTGCCAGGTCAGGGCCATCGAGGTGTGGATTCCTCGCTCTACTCGACCCCCAATGCGGTGATGGGCCGCATAACTGGTGAACATTGCCCGCAGATGGGGCGGGCGTGTGGGAGCAGTAACCAGCTGCCACTGGCCATCCGCCGAGACGCCGAAGGTTCCAATTTCGCCGTTTGACCAAGGCTGCTGGGCCGCCCACTCAATGGTGTCGTACCCGTCTGGATGTTCCAGCCACCCCTCGTTCTTGGATTGGTGGAACATGCCCTCCGAGCCAAAACGACCTCGCTGACTGACGACCAAAACCGCGTAGCCGTTGGCAGCATAAAACTGGCCATCACTCTGACGCCTCTCTCGCGAATAGGGAGTCTTGCGTACAAGTGTCGGGAAGGGGCCGGCTCCGTCGGGGAGGTAAAGATCAGCCACCAGTTCGACGCCGTCGCGCATCTGAACTTCCACGGTCTGCGCTTCGTTACCCGGAGGACCGCTGCAGCCCGTGAGAGCGATACTGATTGTGACCACCGCCGCTCCCCACATTTTTGAAAACGTGCGAAGTTTCATCTGCTTCTCCTTGTGTACTCTAGAATTCTTAGAAGATCTTTGCGGAATCAAGGACCCATCCCTCCCAGTCCGTTTCTCAATATGAAGATTATGTGCTGTGGAGGGGTATTGCAAGCCAGTTCTGTCGGGGGGAGTTCAGTGAGTTCCCTTTATTGGATCACAATTTCCTGCACTGTGCTCCCCAGAGTTCCCAAGAAACCGTCTTCCACCAGCAAAACCAGTTTGTATTTTCCGGGAGCGAGTTGTACCTCAGCTCGTGCGGCCATCTGCCGGGTCCCCAATTCTAGAAACTCTTTTTCCGTTAGAGTGATCCTAAAGCCTCGGTTAATGGGCAGCTCATTGGAGAGGGTTTTTCCATTTTCCTGGTAGATCTGTCCACCGAACAGAATCTCGGCATAATATTCATTTCCTCTCTTGCGGAAGCTGATTTGATCGGCGGGAGCTCCCATGAACACCTCTATTTTTCCCTTTAAGATCTCGATCTCGATCTGGGGCGTAATCTCCTTAAAAGTCTCAGGATGCTCAAAGGCCACGCTCCACCGGAACTCCCGAGAACTTTCTTCAGAGATTATTTCGATGGGCGTGAGATAAGCCGTAAAGCTTTCATCGCTGTGAGCTGGATATCGAAGAGACGCGTCATGCTCATAGGTCTTGTATCCAGGGGATTCGATCGTGACCTTGTAATCTCCCTCGTTCAATCCAAGAAAGGCAAAGTTCCCCTGGTTGTCGGCGTAAGTTTCTTCCAGGATGCGCCCGTTCTGCCGAAGAGTCACCTGAACCGGTTGATTCTGAACTCTGGATCCTTTCCCGAGGATCACCTGGCCGTGAATCGTTCAGGTGGAGGAAAGTGACCCCAGGGGCAATGGAGCCGCTGAACCTGGACCGGAAGCAGGCCCCTGCACCGGTGCGCTAAACCAAGGGAGCATGAGGAGAATCGACAGGATCATGAAGTGCATGTTTGTAATTTTCCCACCTTTGGATGGAACACATCAATCATTACTGGGTGATCTTGTTCAGAAACGGACAGCCAGAACCTTTACAAAAAATTACAAACTCTTCATACACATTTCTATGGGTCATTCGTACTATACACAGTACAAAGGAAAGATATTGGCATGGTGCCCTTTAGAGGAGAACTAAAATGAAGTTACCCCGTGCAGTATTGGCCTTCTGGGTGTTGGTTCTGTTTTCCCTTTCCGGCCGGGCCCAGCAGCAACCCGATCCCAGTGCCATGTTCGAGCGGCTGGATCAAAATGGGGACGGATGGGTGACCGCAGACGAGGTCCCCCAGGAGCGCCAGAGATTCCTTGATCTCATGATGCAAAGAGGAGACCAGAACCAGGACGGCAAGCTGAGCCAGGAAGAATTCACCGCCAGCCTGAGCAACAGAGGCGGATTTGCGCGGGCCGGTGGTGGTCGACGGCCCTTTGATGTCGAAAGGATGTTCGAGCGCTTCGACAGCAACGGGGATGGAGAGATCACCCCGGATGAAATTCCCCAGAGGGTTCAGCGTATGATGCAGTTGGACCGAAATGGCGACGGTGTACTCACCCGAGAGGAACTCTCCCAGGGCCCTTCCGGTGGCAGGGTCGGGAGGCGCCCGGGTAGGGCGCCCGGCGGACCTTCCCAAGGGTCGGGAGTCTTGCTCGGTCAACCTTTGCCTGACATCACGGTCTACGATGCCCAGGGCAAAGACTTCAAGCTGAGCAGCTTGAAGGGAGACTACTCAGTTTTAGTTTTCGGCTGCCTGACCTGACCGCCCTTCCTGAGAAACGTCTCCCGGGTGGAGACCATCTACCGCGATTACGCTCCCAAAGGGGTCAACTTCTACTATATATACAAGACTCTTGCTCATCCCGAGCTGGACGGCTACATCGAACCGTTTACGCTTCAGGAACGGTTGATGCACGTCAAGGAGGCCCAACGGACACTGGGCAGTGAGATCACCTGGATCAGCGATTCCATGTCCAATGATTTGAAGCACGCCTTGGGTGATTCTCCCAACTCGGAGTTTGTCGTCGACCCGGAAGGTAAGATTGTGCGCATGCGTGCTTGGAGTCGACCCGACGAGTTGCGCAGGGATTTGGAGCAGCTGGTCGGGCCGGTGGAAAATCCCACCCGTGTCTCCGATCTTAACCTGAAGATCGAGGCTCCGCCCAAGGTCGCCGCCTCCGGTGTGGTGCCTCGAGTGAGAGTTCCCGGCAGAATGATGC
>CBDUTA010000099.1:0-10478 GCA_965369785.1 uncultured bacterium | reverse complement strand
ATCAGCCCGAAGGGTGGCGGCGGGACGGCATCAATTTCTTTGTCCCTCCTCCTCCACGATGCGCACAGACATCGCGTCGTCGTCGCTCCGCGAACTCGACGCCGTCGCGCTCGCCACAAACAGCATGGTATTCACGAGACGAGACACTAAAGTGACTCGAGCGACTCTAGAAACTCATGAGTCCGATTGGGAAAACCTTCCAAGTCACCTTTCAGGTCCTTTTTCAGGCGGCGAAGATCGGCAGGCGTATCCACGTCATACCAGCAGGGAAGCAAAAAGAACTCCTCAGTGGCCAATTTGTCCAGGGTTTCCTGCAAAATGAGGTCGGTCCCCCAACTCATTTTTTCAAAAAGCTCTCTTCTGGGCTCGGAAAGCGCCAGCAGAGAGTAACCCCCGTCTTCTACCGGACCGACCACCACCGAAAACCGGGACAGCTTTTCCAGTGATTCCTGAATATGCGCTAGCGGCAAAGAAGGACTATCGATGCCCAAAAGAACCACTCGATCCGAACTTCGGGAAACGATCTCATAGGCGTTCCACATCCGCTCACCCAGATCTTCACCTTGCTGATGATGCACTTGAATCGCTTTCGGGAGGTTGTGCTCCCGGACAAAGAGATTCCGTTCACCCTGTGAGCAGTCCGAAAGAAAAAGATATCGAGTAACGCTGAGACAAGCGGTCCGGTCCAGCGTGTCCAACAGCAGAGCCTGATGAAGTTGAAGGCAACCCGCTGGAGTCAGAAAGGATTCTAGTCGTGTCTTGACTTCTCCTAACCGAGGGTAGCGGGAGAAAATTAGGAGAGCGTCACTCAAGAGAATACCAGTGTTAGTGACTCCAGAAAATGTAGTTTTTCCAACTATCGGGGGTCTCGGCTCCCCAGAGAAGAAAATTGATTCTGTTCGGAAAACCGTAGGGGGCCTTGGGTCGTCTCAAAAGCCTTAGGTCGGCTTCTTCGGGGGTCCGATTTCCCTTCTTCCTGTTACATCGAATGCAACAGGTGACGATGTTCTCCCAACTCTTGTTACCTCCTCGAGCCACGGGTATCACATGATCATAATTGAGTTGGCTAGGAGAACACTTGCGCCCACAATACTGACAGCAATGACAATCCCGCGAGTAAATGTTGCTTCGCGTGAACTTCACCTGATGGTGGTGTCGCTTGACCTTCACATAACAAAGCAGCCTCAGCACAGAAGGCAGGGGAACAGAGAAGGATACACTTCGGATCTCGCGATCGTACTCTGCCAGCACCTCAACCTTTCGTTGGAAGAGCATACACAAAGCACGTTTCCACGAAATCACGTGCAAGGGCTCGTAAGTTGAGTTCAAGATGAGTATCTGTTCCATATCCGAAAAAAACATCTACCGCATCGTCACTCTTGTTGTCAATAGTTTCGCCTCCATCAATATTATCCGGTATTATCGCCTTTTGAGGTATTTATTCCCATGAAAAGTGTGCGCTCGGTCCTCTCCCATTTTATGGATAGGATTGCCTCGGACGAGGAGATAGCACTTATTTTCCTCAGTGAGCTGTGGCCTCAAATTGTGGGAAAGGATTTGGCTTCCAAGAGCCACCCGCTGGCGCTTCGGAATAAAAGATTGCTCCTGAGTGTTCCCAGTGAGATATGGGCCAAGGAGCTGAAACAGCTACGAGAGATGCTGGTTCATGCTGTGAACAAGCATTGGGACTTGGGTTTGATTGAAAAAATCGATTTCGAGGTTCGAGATTAGGAATCCAGAAAGTTGTCTAAGGCTACCCGTAACACCTATAATCAGCAGCTCATGTTTCATTGCCTGCTGACCATCATAGTCATCTGCTGGAGTATCTGTCCTGCTGTCTTGGGACAGCATCTCCAGGGCAGCGTCGATCCCTCTTCACTGGAGGAGAATCTGACCTTTGATACCAACACGATTCCTCTAGTCGATAACGGTGGGGGTGCTCTAGGGGATCTCAACTTCTCACCTAATGTGGTTTTTTCGCCTGATTCCAGGAAGGCCTTTGTCAGCTATCCCGGCTCCAATAAGGTGCTCGTGTTCGATCCCCTGGAAGGCAATCCCCTGGAACCCACTCCATTGATTGCGGTTCCCGAGAATCCAGCCTTGATCACGCTGACCCCAGACGGGAAAACGATTGCGGTGGTCTCCTTGTTCCTCGAGGACAACTTGCCCCAGAGCGGAGAGAACTTCGCGGGCAAGAATATTGGAGCGATTTCCATGATTGACGTGGAGACTCTGACGGTCCGAACACTCGACCTTTCGGAAGTCTTCTTTTCCTTTGCGAATAACATTGTCTTTTCCGCCGATAGTAAGACCGGCTTTGTGGCTTCCTCAGGGACCGATCAAATTCTCCGTTTCGATGTGGAAACCGCTACAGAAATTACGCCCCGGCTGGAAATGATCGAAGGGACGCGCCCCTCCTCCATCACCATGAGTCCTGACTTCAGCTTTTTTGTGGCTGTACTGGTGGGCTCGAATTCGCTCCCGGTACAGGATGTTGCCGATTCTCTTCAGGTCATCGATACGGGTTCATTTGCGGTCACAAGAAGTATCGTTCCCACGGTCGAGGACCCCCTGTTTCCCCCTCACGGTTTTGTTGTCGCCAACACACTGGCCATCTCTGCCGATGGAAAGTATGGACTGATTGCCGATCAGGAACTCAGCTCAGCCTCGCCATTGCCCGAGACCTTTGTCGATCATGCCCTTTTGCTGGATCTGGAGACAGGCGAAACAGTTCAGGTCTTCCTGATCGGCGGACTCTCGGGACCTTCCTTTCTGGTGCCTGGAGGAAAGCACTTCGTAACCCTCAGTGGGCGTGAGGTTGCCGTTACCGATATTCAATCACAGGAGCTGACCCAGGTACCGACACCTTTCTTCCTCACCGGATTTCGACCCACCAGCCGTCCCGCCTTCACCAGCGACGGTTCCCGGATGTTCGTGGCCTCGGCTGTTCGCGATTTCCTGCTCGATTTTGACATCAACCAGGGTGTCTTCACTCGCTTTCTCAACATCGGCCCAGGGGTGGAACGGGAAGCCAATGGGGTCACGTTCACGGTTCCAGCCGCTCCCCTTGATCTGGCCTGGTCGCCGGACGGAGCCGTGTTCACGGCAGTCAAGTTCAATGCCAATATTATCGATGTGTTCAAGGATACACGCAGATTCTGGATTCCCCGATTGCTTTCCGACCAGGAGTTCTTTACCGGCATTACTTTGGTCAATAATTCGTCAGGCGATGCGACGGTCACAACAACAGCCGTGGACACCACGGGCAGAGCCTTCGTCAACGATCCTGACACGGAGGACCTTGTCGACTTTACGCAGCCCGAGAACATCGTCCTGGAAAAAGACCAGCAGACCTCCTTTACCATACGAGAGCTTCTGCAGGCCACTCCTGAATCCACTATCAACGGATGGCTCGACTTCGACAGCGATGAATTTGCAGTGGCCAGTTTCTTCTTGATCGGAGACAGGCAGCTCAGCCGCCTGGATGGAGGACTGGCGAATTTCAGGACCTCCACCGAACTGATCTTCCCCGAAGTCCGGGTGCGCGATGGCTTCGCGACGGAAGTCTCTCTTTTGAACCCCAATCTCGAGAGTACCGACGCCACCATGAGTCTTTTCAGCAGCGAAGGTGAACTGATCGAAGAGATCACCAGTGCGTTGCCTGGCGGCGTCCTGACCTCACCTCCTTTGCGCGAACCGGATCCGGAAGTGGAGGTCCGAACCGCAGTGTTCACCGAAGAGGCCTACGAAAACTTTGTCAACGGCTACGTGCGGGTCTCCAGCCAGACAGGAGTGCTTGCCTTTGAGCGCTATTTTGACGATCAACGACTAGCGGGTCTAAACGGAATTCCTGTCGGGCCGGAGGCTGAACTGCAAACAACGTTGTATATTCCCGAAGTAGCAGCCTTCGCGGGTTCCGAGACTTTTGTCAACCTGATTCACGCCGGCACGGGAACAGCCAGCCTCACCCTCTCCCTGAAAGGAAATCAGGGAGAAGATCTGGCAACTCCGGTGGATCTGCAGATGGAGGCGGCTCATTCGATCAGGAGAAATGTGGTCGAACTTTTCAACCTGGTGGATCAGGGTGCCGTCACAGGATGGATCCTTATTGAAACAGACATTCCCGGAATTGTGGGAAATGCCGAGGTGCATAGTGTTTCCGGGCAGGCGATGACCAGCTTCCTGCTTCAAGGTTCCCCGATGGAAAGTTTCGTCTTTTCCCATGTGGTGCAACGTTTCGGGATATCCACCCGTCTTATCCTTCTCAACCCCGGTCCCGCTGCTGCCAATGTGCAAGTCGAGGTTTACAGGTCCGACGGCTCCTTGCTGGACGGTCTCTCGCTGTCGATCGCGCCCTTTCAGCGGGAATCGCGGCTATTGAAGGAACTCTTTCCCCGTTTACCCGACTTGATCGGAGGTTCCATCCAAGTCTCATCCGATCAGGGCCTTATCGGTCTCGAGCTCTTCTTCTCAAACAATCCCCACTTTTTGACAAGTGTTCCGGCCCAACCCGTCAACCCTTAACATCTAATAATCGCGGCGGCAGATCTGGCTCGTTCCTCTAATTTGAAGCGTCCGTTGAGTAGTTTCAAGTAGAATGTGGCATAATGGAGTGTTCATGAAACGCTTGGCATTGCTGATTCTCTTTACCTTTTTTAGTTCCGGGTTCTTCTTTGCCCAAACCCTTGACCTGGCGGGATCCTATTACCATTTCAGTCTGGCCAAGATGCATGAATCTCGCCAGGAGTACCGTGAAGCCATCTCCGAGTTCGAGAAAGCCATTCCTCTCGATCCGACAAGTGGACAACTGAGAGTGGAGTTCGCTATGACTTTGTGGGCAGCCGGAGAGAACAGGCGCGCCGTACAGGAGTGCCAGGAAGCGATCCAGCTGGATCCTGAGAGTAGTGCCCCCCACTTCCTCCTGGGCCGTATCTATTCCAGTCTTCGCACCGCAGATCAGGCTCAAGTACTTGATCAGGCCATCGAAGAGTTCGAGCGAACGGTTGAGCTGGAGCCGGATCACATCGAGGCACTTTTCGACCTGGGCCGACTTCACCTGGCCAAGAAGAATTACCAGAAAGCAGTGGACATCCTGGATCGGTTGAGTCAGCTGCAGCCCTGGATCTCTCAAGCCTATTTGTTAAAGGCCAGAGCACACATTGAGCTCAACGAGGTTCAAGAGGCCATCGAGTCACTTGAACGTTCCTTGGCCTATGATGAAACCAACCTTGAAAACCTCAAATTGCTGGGGAACCTCTACGAGCAGACTGCTCAACGTGAAAAAGCCAGAGAACTTTATAGCAGATCGCTCGACAGTACGACTGATCCCGACATTCGATTCCGGCTGGCGCTTTTGCTGACCGACCAAAATAAATTTATCGAGGCGGCATCCATTCTCCAGGAATTAGTGAAAGACTTTCCGAAGAACGTTCGCATCAATATTTCCCTGGCTCGAGCGCTGCGCGGAAACAACAAGCATGGTGACGCAGTTGAGGTCATCAAGAGGGCATTGCAGGACGATCCCAACCACTACAGGCTCAATTATGAGTTGGCTGAGCTTCTGGCATTATTGGGAGAGCGCCAGGAAGCCATCGAGCTCTTTCTTCACTTGCGGGACATGAGCGAGTCGAATCAACGGATCAATGCCATTGAAAGCAGTTTGGCACTCCTTTATCAGCGGACGAGGCAGTTTGATAAGGCCGTTGAGCTGTTTCGGGTCGTCATTCAGAAAAATCCTGACAATGAAATCGCCAAGCTGCGTTTGGCTTATGCCCTCAAGGACGCAGGTCGGCTCCAAGAGGCACTGAGCCTGAGTGAACAGCTCTGGAAGGGGAGCCTAGCCCAAACTTATGAAGAACAGCCCAACAAAACTTATCTAGTGGTTGCCTATGCACAAATGCTCTCCGCAGACAATCAGTTGGAAGAGGCCGTGGCCCTGCTCAACAATCAGATCGCTCAGTCTTCAAGTCCTGAGGAACTCTACCTGGCGGCCAGCCAGCTTTATGCGGACCACGCAAACCACAAGGAAGCGGAGCGGATGATCAGAGAGGGGATGTTTCGGTTCCCAGACAACGAGAAAATGCGGTTCCAACTGGGAGCCGTGTACGAAGAACAGGGAAAACTGGAGGAAACCGAGACTGTTTTTCAAAGTATCCTGAAGAAACACCCCCAACATTCAGGTGTCCTCAACTATCTCGGCTACATGCTCGCCGACCGGGGTCTTCGCTTACTCGAAGCCCTGGATTACATCGGCAAGGCCGTGGAAATCGAACCGCACAACGGTGCCTATCTGGATAGCTTGGGCTGGGTCTACTTCAAGCTCAATCAACTGGAACTGGCAGAAACCAACCTTCTTCTGGCACTTAGGCTCAGCGATAACGACCCGACCATTTACGACCATCTGGGAGATCTCTACTTTAAACTGAAACAGTATGATCGGGCTCGAACCTACTACCGACACTCCGTCTCACTTGCCGAGAATGAAGAAGAAGAGAAAGTTCAGAAAAAACTGATTGACCTGAAACGGCTTCTTAAGAACAATCTCTGACTTTCAGGTCGAATCACGTTGAGACGACTATCCGTTCCTTCCTTCGCCAAAATCAACTGGACTCTCAATATTCTGGGTAAGCGCAGTGACGGCTATCAACAAATCAGGACAATCTATCAGACCGTTGACCTGAGTGAGGAGCTTGTCTTTGAAACGACCTCTACTCGGAAAATTGAGCTTGAAGTCGAAGGGAGACACGTAGCTACCGGAAAAGACAATCTTCTTTTCAAGAGTGCTGATCTGTTGAGGAAGACCGCCGGGTCGCAGGCAGGAATCAGGATTACACTCAAGAAAAGGATCCCTGTCGGAGCGGGCCTGGGGGGTGGCTCCAGCAACGCGGCCCTGGCTCTGTTGGCTCTGAATCAGTTGTGGGACTGTAAGATCGGGGAGAAGAAACTCCTCGAACTTGCGGGTCAGTTGGGCTCGGATGTTCCCTTTTTCCTTGTGGGTGGCACCGCCGTTGGGTGGGGGCGAGGAACAGAGGTCGTTCCCTTGCCCGACCTGCCGCAGGAGAAAAGTTTCCTCCTATTGTATCCCCATCTTGAGATTTCCAGCAGCGAGGCCTACTCCTTGGGAAAGTGGGGAACATACAGTGGAACGGGGATATTGACAAGGGAATGGGCGGAGACTACAATGCGAGCTCTGCTCCGGGCCGTGGGCCCAAAGGGCGAGGGTTGTTCTTTCCTGGAAAATGATTTCGAAGACGTCCTTTTCCCACATTTTCCTGTTCTTGTTGGGGCTCGGGAGGCCCTGAAAAAGGCAGGCTGTGAGCAAGTCATGCTGTGCGGGAGCGGATCAACACTTTTGGGATTCGGCAGTGCCAAGCAGGTGAAGAAAGCAGCTTCAGTCATTACGCGAGAAGGAATCGGAGAGACCTTTTTCTGTCGTACCCTATCCCGGAAAAAATATAGGCAAGTTCTTATGAACTCAGGGTTGCTCTTGTTCTAGCCATGTCCAAACTCAAGGTTTTTTCTGGCAGCTCGAATCTTCCTCTAGCTCAGGAAATTTGTGATCATTTGGGCGTCACTTTGGGAAAAGTGAAGCTCAAGCGCTTCAGTGATGGCGAAGTGAATTTTCAGATTCTGGAGAATGTGCGAGGGGCAGATGTCTTCATCGTTCAGCCTACTTCTCCGCCCGTCAATGAAAACCTCATGGAACTGCTGATCATGATTGATGCCTTCAAAAGGTCTTCAGCCCAAAGGATTACAGCCGTCATGCCTTACTACGGGTATGCTCGCCAGGACCGAAAGGACAAACCACGGGTACCGCTCTCTTCCAAACTGGTAGGGGATTTACTTTCAGCAACGGGTACTCATCGCCTGCTGACCATGGACCTCCATGCAGGGCAGATTCAAGGTTTCTTTGACATCCCCGTAGACCATTTGTTCCCCATGCCCATTTTTTTTAAATACATCTCCGAATTAGAGGTGGAAGATTTGATGGTCATTTCACCCGATGCAGGAGGAGTCGAGAAGGCCAGAGCTTATGCGAAGAGACTGGGCACAAGTCTGGCCATAATCGACAAGCGACGAGTGGACGACAACGAAGCGGAAATCATGAACATCATCGGAGAGGTGAAGGGTAGGAATGTGATCATCATAGATGACATGATCGACACCGCCGGAACCCTGGTTCGAGCCACGGATGCACTGATCCGCGAAGGCGCTAAAAAGGTGTTTGCGGCCGCCACACATCCCGTCCTGTCGGGGCCGGCCATCCAACGAATCTCGGACTCGAACTTTGAAGGTATCTTGGTATCCAATACCATCCATCTCACCAAAGAGAAACGAATACCGAAAATTAAGGTTCTGAGTGTAGCCAGCCTTTTGGGTGAAGCGATTAAGTCGATTCATGAGGAGACCTCGGTAAGCAAGCTTTTCATTTAAGGGTTATAATACCCACTTTAAAATTCTTAGAGGCATGAAGCAATGGCAGAAATAACGGTTCAAGCAGAGCAGCGGCAGGAGGTTGGAAAAGGTCCAAACCGCCGCCTGCGCACCCAAGGAAGAATCCCAGCTGTGCTGTACGGACCAGGCCTGGAAACCTTGTCGGTCAGCGTCAACTTGGGAGATGTGGATCAAATCCTATGCTCAGAAACCGGACATAATACAATCTTCAAACTCCAGGTAGGGAGTAACAGCACAGATGTTCTGATTCGGGACTATCAGTTGGACCCTGTCAAAGGAACCCTGTTGCACGCTGACTTCCAGGTTGTGGCTCTGGACAAGAAGATGACCTTCGCCGTCCCCGTCCAGACCCTGGGTACAGCCAGTGGTGTGACGGCTGGAGGCGTTCTGGACATCGTCCTTCGGGAAATCGAATTGGAGTGTTTACCCACTGATGTTCCGGATCATATTCCTGTGGATGTCACCGAGCTTGAGATCGGCGATTCGGTCCGAGTGGAAGCCTTGCAGATCGATCGTTCCAAGATCAACATCCTTTCTGTTCCCGACCTGGTGATTCTCTCCATAGTGCCGCCTCAGGTTGAGGAAGAGCCCGAGATCATTCCCGAGGAAGAAGAACTTGAGGAGCCTGAGTTGATCAAGAAGGGTAAGGCCGAAGAAGAAGAAGAAGGAGTGGAAAAGGTGGGAAAAGAGGAGGCCGAGTCAAACAAGGGGTAGCTCTGGCGTGTATCTCATCACAGGTCTGGGGAATCCGGGTCGCTCCTATTCGAAGAACAGGCACAACGTAGGATTCATGTTGGTGGATTTGATGGTTGCAGAAGCAGGCAGGAAGTTTAAGCGACGGGGCAGTCATTCACTCACCTGCAGTGTGGAACGGGCCGGGGAGGAAGTGATTCTCGCCAAGCCTCAAACCTACATGAATTTAAGTGGCAGGGCCGTACAGGAACTCTTGGAGCAATATCCCGTGGACATGACACATTTGCTCATCGTCTATGACGAGATGGCACTGCCCCTGGGAACCCTGCGAATCCGTCCATCGGGAGGCTCCAGTGGTCAAAAAGGTATGCGCTCCATCATCGAAGCTTTGGGGACCCAAGCCGTGCCTCGACTGCGCATCGGTATCTTACAGGGTGAGCCTCCTGATGATTATTCTGCATTCGTTCTGGACGATTTCAGGAAGGACGAACACAAGGCTCTTGAAGAAACTCTGGATTGCGCCATCAAGGCCATTGACACCCTCGTGTCTGATGGCATAGAGCAAGCCATGTCGATTTACAACTAGCCCGGATGATGCATACTTAACCGGGCTTACGATCGCAGAATGGCTCAAATCCATACATGATGAAGGCAAACGAAGCATGACAACTTACATCAACTTGTTTCCCCTAGCGGGACTCCTGGGACTGATTTGTGCGGGCTTACTGTACCTCCACATCAAGAAGATCAAGATCACCGATGGTGCAATGGAAGAAATTGGCGATGCTATCCATCAAGGGGCGATGATTTTCCTGCGCCGTGAATACACTATATTATTTGGGTTTATTCTGGTGGTCTTTGGACTTCTCTTCTATGCCATTTCTCCCTGGACAAGTTACACTTTTCTGGGCGGTGCCTTGAGTTCCATGTTGGCCGGATTTATTGGACTGAAGGCAGCCACTCGCTCCAATGTTCGCACAACTCAAGCCGCTCAGGAATCGGGTATCGAGCTGGCTTTAAACGTGGCTTTCTCGGGAGGTGCCGTGATGGGCCTTTCCGTTGCCAGTCTAGGTCTCATTGGAGTCAGCGGCACTTATCTGCTCTACCATCACGACCTTATTGATGTGGCGACGATCAGCGGTTTCGCGATGGGGGCCAGCTCCATTGCCCTCTTTGCCAGGGTGGGTGGCGGTATTTTTACCAAGTCCGCCGACATGGGCGCCGACCTGGTGGGCAAAGTCGAGGCCGGTATTCCTGAGGATGACCCTAGAAATCCAGCTACCATTGCGGACAACGTGGGGGACTGCGTGGGAGATACAGCCGGGATGGGG
>CBDUTA010000098.1:0-10482 GCA_965369785.1 uncultured bacterium | reverse complement strand
CACAACCTGTAAAGGATGTCATGGCACTGTACACCTGAGGTGCCTCCCACATTCCTGAGCCCCAGCGGGGCGACATGAAATAGCCAGGGGTGTAAGCCCCTGGAAAGGATTCAGCGACAGATGAGAGCCCTGAAGGGGCGGCACATTCGGGAACCTGGAACCTGCGTGAAGCGCGTACGACAGCACGACAGCACCAACGCACGAAAGCACGCGCGCCGCGCGCTGCGCCCAAAGCGCGCTCTTTTCTGTCCTCTCCTGGGTAAATGAGATAGAATTCACCGAAATCTTGGATTGATCTGAATTGTACGGAGGTGGACTAATGCGCAAGTCACTGTTGTTGTTTTTTCTACAGGTCTTTTTGATCCTGGTCCTGGCTCTTGTTCTGGCCCCTTCTCAAGCCAGTGCTCAGGGAGTCTCTGAACTGCTCGAGAAGCTGGATGCCTATCCCAACTTGATCGTCTTGAACGGGAAGATCGCCCTGATGGACGATCAGCTGACCATGGTTGAAGCCCTGGCGGTCCGGGACAGGAGGGTGCTGGTTTTGGGAACCAGTGAGGAGATCAGGGCCCTGGCAGGTCCCCAGACGCAGGTGATTGATGTGAAGGGCAGGACCGTGCTTCCGGGAATCATCGACAGCCACACTCACCCACACCTCTGGTTGCTCAACCATTTAGGGAGTGATCCGGACTTCAACCCGGATCCTCAGCTCAAGGTGGTTCCCGTTCTTGGTTTACACGAGAATGACCTGGACCAGATGACCCGAGGCGGAATTCTCGAGAAGATCGGGGGGGTGATCCGCAGAAGGGCAGCTGAGTTGGGACCCGATCAGTGGATCATCGTCAATATACCCATGAAAGAGGGGGCCATTCAAGCTGGAGACTTATCGCCCATTATCCGGGATCGGATGGTGAACACGTCTGATCTGGACAAGGTAGGACCCAATAATCCAGTCGTTTTGACCGGCAGCCTGACCTCTAGCATATACAACAGCCAGGCAAGAAAATTAATCAGTGAGGCTGTCGGTCGCGACATAGACAGTCTCAGACCCGTGGGCCTGCGAGTCTGGTATTACCTCACCTACGATATCATCCTGAGAAATAAGACCGAGCAGGTTGCTGCCATGCTCAAGAAGGAGCTGGAGGAGATGGCATCCTTTGGAGTGACCACCGTACAAACTCACATCGAGCCGTTGGAAGTCATCAAGGCACTGAATCTGATGGACCACAAGGGGGAGATGCCCATTCGCTGGGCATGGATCCACCGCACCGCCTTTCAACTGTCCAAAGACGCGTCTGAGTTCTACACCCTTTTGGGTGACTTCGGCGGCCAGGGGAGCGAATATTTCTGGAACAGCGGGGTGGGTGAAGAGGGATGGGACAGTAGTCCCTGCAGCCAGGCCGTACCCAAGGATCCGGCAATGCGGGAGCAATTGGCAAGATTGGAACAGTGCCCCGGACACAAACCTGGAACAAAGCCCTACAATGATCACCTGGCGGCTCTAAAGGCTGGGTTGAGGCTGGCTGATGTTCATGCCACTAACGACGGAACCACAGACATCCTTTTCCAAATGTTTGATCAGCTGATGGAGGAGGACGGGTGGACCTTGGAACAGATTCGAGAAAAACGCCACTTCTTCGATCACCCCAGACTGATCCGGCCTGAACAGATCCCCAAACTGGCCAAGTATGGTCTGTGGATGAACATGCAGGCCACAGGCATGGTCAGAAACATCGATCAGTTCCTTGATGTGTATGGAGAGGAATACCTGAAGTGGTTTACACCCACCAAAAGTATGATGGAAGCGGGAGCAAGATTTTCCCTGGCGACTGACGCCCACTTGGCTGCAGTACCTGCCGAGACTGAACTAGGGGCATTTCCCTGGCATGGTTTCTGGCCGCTTTTCGCTTTTTACATCACCCGCGAATGGGAGGGTCGAGTGTGGGGGCCTGAGGAGAAGCTGGACCGTATTTCAGGGCTTAGAGGTTGGACGACCTGGGCTGCGGAAGCTGTGCTCAGGGAGAAGGATCTGGGGTCGCTGGAAAAAGGAAAGCTGGCCGATCTCATTGTTCTCGACAGAGACTATTTCACCATTCCGGAATTGGATATCAAAAACATCCACAACCTGATGACCGTGGTGGGTGGAAAAGTCATCTACCAGAGCCCCGATTTTTAGCGGGCAAACGGAGCGCCCTTCGGGCGCGTTCCAAGTTCCAAGTTCCAGGTCCCAGTTTGGAGTTTGTGATTTGGAGTTTTGGATTTTGAATTTCCGCTGACGGCCGTCAGCAGTCTGCGGTTACGGCGACGTGAGCAAGGTGGACATGTGGTCGTGCACCTCTCTCCACTCGGTTCCCTGCTTGATCCACACCGCTGTGATCCGTCGAGTGCCTTGTCGTGTGGTGCCGTCAGACAGGGTGACGGGGCCCTGCAGGTAGCCGGTCAGCACCGCCGTAGTGCCGTAGAGTTGAACCTCCAGATGCCGAAGCACGCTTGCCACGGAGGTGAAGCTGGGCTGAGTGGAATCTCTGCTACCACGATCAAACAGGGCCTGGCGGTACTTCTTTTCCGCCTCAAGAGAATCGTTTCGGGTCAGGAGTCCGCCGTTAGGACCAAAAGCGGTGTGACCCGGAAGGTGTTGTTCCACGAAGGAGTCGATCTGTCCTGTCCTGGACAGAGTAATATGCCTGAGGTAGGCTGCCTTAACGTCTTCTGCGTCATCAGCCCGTACCTTCACTGTCAGGGTCATCCCTACGAGAACCATCGCCACCAGGGCCATCAATCGTTTCATGCCACACCTCCTGTAGTCCGAATGGAATAAGAAGCTCTTTTACTGTGTAAGTGCTCTGTTGCTGCGGGGCGGATTCTATCGCTGGGAGGCTGGGGGATCAAGAAGGATGAGAAACTAAGAATCCTCACCCATGAGATCTCGAAGTTCTCCGGGGAGTAACCCTGCTGCTTCAGCTTCCTCCTGAAGTTCCTGGTAAGCTGCCCGGGTGGCTTCAATTTCCTGGCGGCTGATCTCAAGCCCCTCTTGGGTTTCCTGCAGCTGCACTTGAATTTTTTGCTGGGTGACTCCGTTATCGGAACGCAACCATTGGTCTCGCAGGTATTCCATTTGGAGCTGAAGCACCTGACCTCGATTTTCAGCAGTCTGCAGGTCCAGCTTGGCCTCAGAGAATAATGTTTCCCAGGACGCCTCTTCCTCTTCGCTCTCCTCGCCAGCTACTGCAACAGGCTCAGGAGCGGTAGCTGTACTCACAAGACCTTCCATTTCCTCGACATCTCTGTTGGTGAGGATCTTGACTTCCACCGTGATACTGGCTCTGCGCTCACGCTCCCGGCGGGCAGCCTCAACCAGAGAGAGTTCTTCGGTTTCCTGGGCCAGACTCCAGGCAGGGGCAACAAAGAGTAGTAGAAGGATAATGGCAATCATGACTGTCCTTGTAAGTTGTTTCTGTAAGGTATATATATTTTACCATAGAGTCGCTTGTTTCATTGTCTTTGGGAAGGAAAGGTCATGGGAAATCTTCGATTTAGAGTGATCCTGATTGTCTTTGGCGTGGCCTTGTCCTGGATGGGGACACCGCTCGATTTTCTGTGGGCTCAGGAACCCGTTTACGACGTTGTGATCCGTGGTGGGAGAATCGTGGATGGTACTGGCAATCCCTGGTTTGAAGGGGATGTGGGCATTCAGGGAGGACGCATCACGGCAGTCGGTTCCATCAGTCGTGGCGCCAGGCGGGTCATCGATGCCGAGGGTCTTGTGGTGGCCCCGGGCTTTATCGATCTGCACACCCATTCAGACCTGCCACTTTTGCGAAATGGAAACGCTGAGAGCAAGATCAGACAAGGAGTGACTCTCGACGTGTTGGGTGAGGTGGGTAGTGTCGCACCCCGTGATGGTCTGGAGAACGAAGAGCTGGGTGGGGGGCAACTCATCGATTGGACAACCTTCACCGGCTATTTTGACCGGGTCCAGGAGCAGGGTATCGCCATCAATATCATCTCTCACGTTGCTGCAGATCAGGTGCGGCGAGTGGTCATGGGGCACGACACAGGAGCCGCCTCCTCAGCTCAGTTGGAGCGAATGAAGAGTTTGGTAGCCCGTTCCATGGAGGAAGGCGCATGGGGTCTGGTGACTCGTTTCAGCAGCGGCGGCCCGGCCCATCCCCAGGAGATCATCGCCCTGGCCCGGTTGGTTGCTTCCTACGGTGGTAACTATGCCAGTCACATTGGGAGTGAGGGATTCGAACAGGAAAAGGAAATTGACTTCGCCATTCGTGTGGCTGAGGAGGCCCGCATTCCGGTTCACATCTTTCACTTCAAGGTGCGGGCCCGTGACAACTGGGGCACCATGGATCGGTTTGTTGGCCAGATCGAATCGGCACGCTCCCGCGGACTGGACATCACGGCCAACCAATATCCCTATACTGCCATGTTCCACGGCTGGAACGCTTTTTTCCCCCTTTGGGCGCGGGAAGGGGGACCCGAGAAGTTTGCCGAGCGGCTCAAGGACCGAGCGGTTCGCGAGAGGATCAAACGAGACCCTGATTTCATAGCCTGGGCACGAGAACATGGTTGGTGGGAGGGAATCGTGATGGCCCTGGCCTCAAGACCCACCAATAAACGATATGAAGGCATGCGCCTGGCCGAAATTGCCGCTCTGCGAGATGAGGGTGATCCGGCCAACACATGCCTGGAGTTGATGGCCGAGGAAGGCGGGCGCATTCGAGGGATCTTCCACACCATGTCTGAGGAGGATGTGCGGCTGGCCATGAGACAACCCTGGGTAGCCATTGCCAGTGATGGGTCAGCCATCGACCTGGAAGCAGAAGGCGTGCCCCATCCCCGAAATTACGGCACCAACCCGCGCGTGCTGGGTCACTATGTGAGAGATGAAAAGGTTTTGGCACTGGAGGATGCCATCCGCAAGATGACCTCCTTACCTGCTCAGATCCTGGGATTGAGGGACCGCGGACAACTGCGTGAAGGCTTTGCGGCCGATGTCGTTCTGTTTGATCCGGTTCAAGTGCACAACACCAACTCTTTCCGGAGGCCCAAGTCTTACCCGCAGGGAATTCCCTACGTCTTGGTCAACGGTGTGGTCGTCATCGACCAGGGTCGGCATACCGGTGCGCGACCCGGCAAGGTCCTTTACGGGCAAGGGTACAGGCCCCGAAAATAAACTTTTCCCCACCCTTGGATGCTAGATTGAAGACGGGAAACCCATGGAACATGAACCCGTCGATTCTGGTTTGAAAAGATGTCCCAAGTGCGGATTTGAGGAGTCTGCCCAGAGCCTGGAATGCCGCCGCTGCGGCGTCATCTTTTCCAAACTGGGACAGATGGCCGAACCCCCTGAGAACGACAGCACTCCGCTGGACTCCCGCACTGCCCCAGCAGAGGAATGGGAAACCGAAACCGAGGTTGATACCCACACCGACAGTTACACCCCCCCTTACGCCGATAGCGACAGTCTCCTGGTTCGAGTCTGGCAGCGCGCTTTCACTGCTCCTGAAAGGACCCATCTGGGCCTGATCGTCGCCTCCGGCATCTTCTGGCTGGTTCTGCTGGTTCTGGGATGGAGTTTCCTTACCATGAGCATCGAACGCTCCCAGATGTCGCCCTCCTTCACCCATTTTATTATCAGCAACGTGAACCTGGTCTTTCACGAGGCTGGGCACGTGATCTTCATTCCGCTGGGGCGCTTCATGACTATTCTGGGTGGATCTCTTCTTCAGGTACTGGTGCCCTTACTGTGCACGGTTGTTTTTCTGACCCGACACCTGGATCCCTTCGCGGCATCGGTAACGCTCTGGTGGACCGGTGCAAGCCTGATTGACCTTGCACCCTATATCAACGATGCTCGTGCTCAACAGATGGTCTTGCTGGGAGGATATACCGGACAGGATCGGCCCGGATATCATGACTGGAACAATCTCTTGGGTCAGTTAGGGTGGCTGAGCTTTGATCATACCCTGGCCAACCTGGTTCACTACGCAGGATCCGCTCTCATCATTCTTTCACTGCTGTGGGGTCTGTATCTGTTGCTGAGTCAATATTCCCAGCTGTCCACAGACCGCAGACCGCTGACGGATTGACCACAGACCAGCTGACAGCCGGCAGACCGGCTGAAATTCAAAATTCCAAATTCAAAACGAATGCATTCTTTCCTCTTTTTGCGCGCGAAGTGCGCACGACAGCACGAAAGCACGACGTCACGAAGTGACGACCGCACGAAGTGACGACTGCACGAGCCCGCGCTCGGCGCTTGTCTTCCATCATCCATCGCCTTATCATTGGGCAACAAATTTTTCTGTCAATCCGGGGGTGGGAAGTGAAACACAAGAGCAAGATCCTGTTGGGCGTTCTACTGATGACCGTGCTGGCAGTGACGGCTTGTGCAAGAGAGCAGGATCTTGAGGCGGGCCCGATTCGATGGAAAGCTCAAGCAGGAATGCCGGCCAACAGCTGGTCTTACGAATATCAATTTTCCAAGTTTGCTGAGCTGGTCAACGAGAGGAGCGGTGGGCGGCTGGTCATAGAGGTTTTCCCCCCGGGCACCATTGTGGATGCCTATGAGCAGTTTAGTGCAGTCCAGAGGAAAGCTATTGAAGTAGGAATGGGCGTGGGGGGTTATAACCTGAAGCAGATTCCCGAGGCCTACATTGAACAGGGGTTGTTCGGCACGTTTTTGGAACTCGAGGATGTCGTGGATTTCTATATCCACTACAAAGATGGGGAGGTGTACCAACTTCTGGATGCCGCCTACAGAGAGAAGGGTTGTCATCTTCTCAGATCTCTGGGACCTTCTCATTTAACTCTGATTTCCCGAACTCCTATCCACACCGTTGAGGAGATCAAGGGGCTGAAAATCAAAGGCAGCGGGGCGCAACCCGAGTTGATCAAGAATCTGGGCGCAGTCCCGGTCACATTGGCTCCAGCCGAGCACTACTTGGCACTGCAAACGGGAACCATCGATGGGCTGATCGTACCCTCCTATACGATCGGCACCACCCATCTCTGGGATGTAGGGAAAGGCCTTCTCAGACCCACCCTGGGCCAGGTAGCCGGGAACATCTATGTCAATTTGGAAGCCTATGACAGCCTTTCCGATGACTTGAAAAAGATTGTGGAGGATGCTGCAGAGGAGGCCATGACTTACTACGTGAAAACGATTACCCGAAATCTGGAGGAAATGCTGGAGACCGCTCAAAAGGAGCACGGCGTCACCATTGTGACGCTGTCCGATCAGGAGTATGACAAGATCCTGAAGGCGGCAGCTCCTATACTGGATGTGGCAGCAGGACGGAGCCCAAGGTCCGCTGAAATTATCAAGTTGATGAAAGAGTATCTGCTCGAGAAAGGCAGCCCCATGAGCCGCTTTCTGCAATGAGGTGAGAATTATGAACAGAACTTTCTTTACCATTTTAATCTTTTTATGGGTGTCTCAGGGATGGGGACTCGCTCAACAACTTCCAGAATTGGTAGCGCAACAGGGCTATGCAGACCTGGTCCTGATCAACGGGAAGATTGTTACCATGGATGATCGAAGCATCACTCCCAATTCTCCAGGACAGACGGTCGAGGCCATGGCCATTAAGGGGAAAAGAATCATGGCTCTGGGAACCTCAGAGGAAATGAGGAGACTGGCGGGACCCAGGACTCGCTTTGTGGATGTGGAAGAGCGAACCGTGATCCCCGGTTTAATCCAAACTCACTACCATATTTTCACAGGTGCAGCCCGTAAGTATGGTCCTCAATTAGGTTTTGTCGATCCCAGCACGAAGTTGACCGTGGTGACCGAGACCACCCCGGAAGCCACCGCCAGAAAGATCAGAGAAACCATCCTGAACGCGATTCAAGTCCAACAACTCCCCAAAGGACAGTGGATTACCGTTGATTTGAGGGAGGGCCCGGAAAATCGCGCTGCCACAACTCGCTCCTGGCTTTACCTGGGAAAGATCAACAGAAGACAGTTCGACGACGCCATTCAAGATCACCCGATCGTTCTCAAAGGCCGAGCCGTTGGATTATTCAACGCGGCAGCGATTGCAGAATTCAAAAAGGTTTTTCCAGACTGGGATGAGAGTACGGACCTGGAAAACCGCCCCGGATCCGCCCTGGATGGATATATTGCCGTACCCGAACTTTCCGGTCTCAGCTTTGAATTGTGGTGGAAGGACAAGCCCCTGGAGAATTTAGCAGAGGTCATGCGTCTGCAGGGTCTGGATGTGCAGAAAATGGGTGTAACAACCATCGCCACCAGGATACTGTATCCCCGCGTGATCGCTGCCTTCCATCTCCTGAACCGGGAGGGAAAGATGCCTCACCGGATGGCCTACTATATCGAATCTCAGCGAGGGAATTTTTGGAATCTCAAATCCATCCACGAGTTTTACAAAGGGACAGGTGCCCCCTGGACGACCCACGCCGCCGGCAACGAGATGCTGTGGTTAAACGGGATGTGCAACGAAATCTGGGATTCCGCTGAAAATGAGTTGTGTATGGGACCCGATCTGCAAGTGCCTCCTGACATTCGGGAGCGAGAGCGATGTCCCAGTCCCGGAACCAAGCCCTGGGAGAGCTACAGAGAAGCCATTGTGCATGGATGGCGACCCGTCCAGGCTCACTCGACCTCCAGTCATGGGGCGCGCCTGTACATTCAGATGCTGGAGCAATCGATGAAGGAAGGGAACTACTCGCTGGAATACATGCGTAACCTCAGAAGCACCGTAGAACATAACCAGTGGCTGGGGACTCGTCCGGATGTCATGGCTGGAATCAAGAAATTTGGCATTATTCTCAATGTGAACACGGGCTATATGCAGGAACTCGATCACAATCTGGAAGACTATGGCGAGCAGTTGAGGCCTTTTCTGATGCCGGTGAAAACCTGGATCAATCAAGGTATCCGAGTGACTTTCGAAGCCCAGGGGTTGGACTTTTGGAGACCCATCTATCGACTGGTGACCCGGGAAGCCGTGATCTATGACCGAGCTCATCGAATCGAAAAAGGGAAGGTGATCTTGAATCGTGATGAAGGAGTGGACCGTGTGACTGCGTTGAAAATGGCAACCACTTGGGCTTCAGAATACATGATGGCTGAGGACACCGTTGGAACCCTGGAGCCGGGAAAGTTTGCAGATTTTGTGGTGCTGGATCGGGACTTCTTCTCCATTCCGGTGGAGGATATTCCTGATCTCCAGGTAGTCATGACGGGCCTGGGAGGTGAGATTGTGTATGACCCCGAACAGCTGGCTGCCGGGGAGAAATGATGTTGTTTGTTTGGGTTTAAATAAAAAGGAGGAAGGGCATGCCAACGCGAAGAGAAATACTCATGTCAACAGGTGCTCTGGCTGGAGTCTCCATGCTTCCGGCCAATGCCAGGCCGCTGGCCTCGGCCGTCCAGGACAATGTTCCCGTTCCCGGTAGTGTGGATAAAGCCTTAAATATCTGGGATCTAAAAGCGATGGCCAGGGAGCGTCTCACCGAAGGGCACTTTGCTCACATCGTGGGTGGGGCAGCCGATGAGATTACGATTCGCTGGAATCGGGAAGGGTTTGACAAGATTCGTCTGCGCCCCAGAGTTCTCATCGATCCTACCCAGATTGACACCAGGACCACCCTGTTCGGGCAGGAGCTTGCCTATCCCGTCCTGTTAGGGCCCACCGGAGGCCACCGCTCGACTCATCCCGATGGGGAGTTGGCCACGGCCCGGGGTGCGAGCCATGCCGATGCCGCCATGGTGCTCAGTACCTTCTCTTCCATCGCTATAGAGGAGGTTGTCAAAGCCACCACTCAGCCTCTCTGGTTTCAGCTCTATGTCATGCGGGATCGGCCCTTTAACCGCGATTTGGTGCTCAGAGCCCAGGCCGCCGGCGCCAAAGCCGTGTGCGTGACGGTCGATACCGCCACCAGCGGGCCTCGAAATCGCCAGACCCGGGGGAGACAGCGAAGCGCTCCATCCGCAGGAGGAGGTCAACCCCTTCTGACAGGCATGAAACGATCGACCAGCGCTGGGAGTAATATCTTCAGCGCCACCCGCGAACCCAAACTCACCTGGAAGGATATCGCTTGGTTGCGTTCCTTTACCCAGGTGCCGTTACTGTTGAAGGGAATCCTTGATGCTGAGGATGCTGAGCGGGCCGTTCAGGAAGGGGTGGATGGTCTGATCGTCTCCAATCACGGAGGGCGTAACCTGGATACAGCACAGGCCACGATCGAAGCATTGCCTGAAATTGTGGAAAAGGTGGACGGTCGCATTCCCGTCTTGATCGATGGGGGCATTCGGCGAGGTACCGATGTCTTTAAGGCTCTGGCACTGGGAGCCAAAGCTGTGCTGATTGGTCGTCCCTATCGCTACGGATTGGCCGCCGGAGGAGCTCCCGGGGTCAGCCGTGTCCTGGAGATTTTGCGCACGGAGTTGGAGATGACGATGGCCTCGACGGGTCGAACCTCCATTGCCCAGATCGACCGTTCCGT
>CBDUTA010000097.1:0-10490 GCA_965369785.1 uncultured bacterium | reverse complement strand
ACTGAAATCCTCCGTAGTCGATGAAGGCCTGTTGCACCCGGTCGAGACGGTCCTCGTGAGCCAACCCCTCGACGGTGACAATTTCCTTTCCGTCAGCAAACAGGGCCAGAGCCAGGCAGGAACTGATAGGCTTTCCATCCATGAGAACCGTGCAAGCTCCGCAAACGCCGACGCTGCATCCTTCCTTGGTCCCGGTCAGACCCAGGTCATAGCGCAGACAGTCGACCAGGAGCCGTCGTGAGGGCACCTCCAGCGTGTGCTCCTTGCCATTCACTTTCAGGCGGATGGTGTGTGTCATCCTTTCCCTCCGCTTTGTTGCTGCAACGCCCAATACACCTTCTCGGCGGTAATGGGTAGATCGTGGAAGCGCACTCCCACCGCGTCATACACCGCATTGGCGATAGCGGCGGCGGTGGGGGTAATACTACTTTCTCCAATGGCCTTCCCGTGAAAGGGGGCGGGTCCCACTTCCTCCTCGACAAGCACCGTTGTCAGGGGTGGAATGTCTCGGATATTGGGAAGCTTGTAATCTCCCAGATTCAAGGTCGAGACCTGCCCATCTTCCACTCTCAGCTCTTCGAGCAGGCCAAAGCCGACTCCCTGCAAAAGACCGCCTTCAATTTGTCCCTGGTGACCCAGCTGATTGATGATGGTTCCCACATCATGTGCGGTCACAACATCCAGCAACTTGATCTGACCCGTCTCCGGGTCCACCTCAAGCTCCACCACCTGAGCGGTAAATGTGGTCACCGGAGGACCTTCGGAAAGGGTAAGCGATTTCTTCACCCGCAAGGCAGACTTGTCATCGCCTCCCAGCTGAGCCACCTCGGCTAAAGAGAGACTGCCATCCGAATTACTCCGCACCACGCGGCCACCTTCGAACACGACCTCACTCTCCCCGCAACCCAAACCTTTTGCGCCAGCTGCCAGAATCAACTTCATTAATTCCCCGGCTGCCTGCTGAACAACCTGTCCCCCCACGTAAGTGACGCGGCTTGCCCCTGAACCGGAATCGGTCTTGAAAATCTCCGAAGCCGTCTCAACCCGGACTTGATCCAGGGGAAGAAAGAGTGTTGCAGCCACAATCTGTTGCAGAATCGTGTGGGCACCCGTCCCCACTTCCGGCACGGGCGTGAGCACTTGGATGGTTCCATCCTCTTCCAGGGTGATCTGGGTGTTCGCTTCACCGGTGCCAATCAGGCGATGAGAGACGGCCAGGCCAAGGCCTCGGTTGGGTTGGGATTTGGGCTGGTGCCATGAGGATGCCTTGACCGCCGCTTCCAGCGTCTCAGCCACCCTCACCTCTTCCAGCTGAGGACCGCCCGGCACCCAATCCCCATCCTTCAGCAAGTTTTTCTTGCGAAATTCGAGTCGGTCCAGGCCCAGGTCTTCCGCGATCATATCCATCGAGGACTCCACGGCAAAGTTCACCTGGAGATCTCCCGGAGCCCGGAAATGGCCACTGGGAACGCAATTCGAATACACGGAGTAGGCATCGATCCTGATGTTCGGGGTCCCGTAGACTCCTGCTGAGTCCTTGGCGCCGGGAATATTGACAAAGGGAACGGGTTTGAAAGCGGCGTAGGCGCCACTGTTAAAAACCACTTTGGCCTGGCGAGCCACAATTTGGCCCTCCTCGGTGACCCCGGTGCGCAAAAAAACGCTGGTGGGATGTCGGGGATTTCCGGCCATGAGCTCTTCGGTGTAAGTCATGACCATCTTCACAGGGCGACCGGTCCGCAGGGCCAGATGATAACAAAGCGGGGCATCCATCAGGGACCCCTTGCCTCCGAAATCCGCCCCGATCTGGGCCAAATGGACCAGGATCCGCTCCTCAGGGATCTCGACCGCGTCGGCCAAAAGCTCTCGTGCCCGCACCGGCATCTTGTTGCTGATCCAGACATTGACCCGGCCATCGGAATCGATGGCCACCACCGAGGCATGAGGCTCGATATAACCTTGATGTACAGCCGGTGTGTTAAAGGTGTGTTCGAAAACCTGTTTGGCCAGAGCGAATCCCTGGTCGATATCACCCAGTTTCCAAGTCACGTGAGAGTGGACGTTGGGGATATCCGAGAAAAACTTCTCGGGAGCGTGAGCATAGGAACGATAATCGGGATGCAGCAGTGGAGCCTCGGGTTTCATGGCCTCATGAGCGTCAAAAACGGCAGGCATCTCTTCATATTCCACTTCAATGGAAGCCAGCGCATCCTCGGCCATATCGGGATCCTCTGCAGCCACCACCGCCACCTTTTCGCCAATGAATCGCACCTGCTCTTTAGCCAACACCGGCATGTCATACACCAACCGCCCGGTCAGCAGGTCGGGCAGATCCCTGGCGGTGAGAACGGCAAGAATTCCCGGCATTTGTTCGGCTTCTCGGGTATCGATGGAGACAATTTTGGCGTGGGGAAGAGGGCTTCTCAGGACCTTGCCCCAGATCATGCCCGGCAGCAACACATCGGCCGTGAACTTGGCTTCTCCGGTAACCTTGGCGGGTCCCTCCAGGCGTCCCAGCGGTTCTCCTATCTTTCCGTACGACATGGCGCACTTAATCTAAACAGAAACGACTCGGTTTGCAAGCGAGGGACTGACACCTGACCACCTGACCGCCTGACCACCTGACCACAGCCGGCAGACCGGCTGAAATTCAAAATCTCAAATTCAAAACGATTCCTTTTTTCTTTTCTCTTTTCTCTGCGCGCGCAGCGCGCTACAATCCACGCACTCCTTCAGGAGGCATCAGACAAATGGACGATTCGAAGGGACGAGGTCGGCAAAAGTGGGGGGTAGTGGGGCTTTGCTTTGGGGCTCTGGCCATGAGCAGTGTGGTTCGGATCTCCCTGGGTGTGGCCGCACCCACTTTGATGAAAGAGTACGACATCTCCCCTGCCGCCATGGGCTACGTCCTCTCGGGATGGAACTGGGCCTACACGGCCTGTCAATTGATCATTGGTCCTGTGGTGGATCGATTCGGATCGTGGATCGTTCTGGGTGTGGGATCCGGGGTGTGGAGCCTTTCCACCATCGCTTTACCCCTGGCTACCACGGCCTTTTCTCTTTTTCTGTTTCGAGCCGTTTTTGGAATCGGGCACAGCATGTTGATTCCGGCTCAGGCCTCGACCATCTCCAAATGGTTTCGCTCGGAACAGCGTTCCACCGCTCTGGGGTTTGCCTTCTCCGGGAGTCAGGTGGGAAGCGCTGTCGGTGCGGCCGTCTGCGCCTTGCTTTTGGCTAGTTTCGGCTGGCGATCCATCTTTTACTGGGTCGGTGCTGCAAACCTGGTGTTTGCCATCATCTGGATCCTTTTCCATCCCGACAAAAAGATCGGACCCCAGATCAAGCTGGGTCCTGAGGGGGAGACCGAAACCGTAAAAAGAGTTCCCATCTTTGCCCTTCTGTTCGGGACACGGGACAACTCCTTGGGAGTCCGCCTTCGCAACTGCCGCTCCACCTGGGGGCTAGCCTTTGGGCAGATGGGATACCTCTATGCTTATTCTTTTTACCTCAGCTGGCTCCCCAGCTATCTGATCATGGAACGCAACATGAGCCTTCAGCTGACGGGAATCGCGGCCAGTCTCCCTTTTGTCATGGGGATGGCGGGAACCATTGGAGGAGGTTGGCTGGGGGACCATCTGATCCGCAGAGGTTTCAACCACACCAGTGCACGCAAGACGGTTGTAGGAGTTGGAATGATGGCGGCTACGGTTATGGTGATCACGGCAGCCTACACATCCCAAACCTGGTTGGCCGTTACCCTGCTCACCCTCTGCATGGGGTCTCTGAGAGCCACCACGGGATCGGCCAATGCCATGCCCATTGATCTGGCACCCTCCACTTCAGTGGCCTCAGTGGTCTCGATTCAAAACTTTGGCGGCAATGTGGGAGCTCTGATGGCGCCTATCGTCACCGGTTACATCTTTGCAGCCACAGGGTCTTTTACGGGAGCCCTGGTCACCGCCGGAGTCATCATGATGTTCGGAGCCTTTTCTTATGTGTTTATTGTAGGAAAACTGCCTGGAGAAATTCAAAATTCAAAACCCTAAATTGGAAACAAATTCAAAATCTAAAATTCAAAATTCAAAACCTCTGAGTCTGAACGGACTGTGTTCAACCGAATTTGTTTGTGATTTGGAATTTGAGATTTGTTTGGAATTTGGGATTTAGGATTTAGGATTTCAACTCAGGACGTTTTCGCTTTTCAATTTGTCGATGGTTTCTTCATCATATCCCAGAAGATCCTCCAGGATGGCCTCGGTATCCTGGCCTAGATTGGAAGGCAGTGAAAGAGGATCATCACTCATCCCACCAAATTGAAGGGCACTGCGCGGGACCTCCATGGGCCCAAATGAGGAGGCGGGAAAATGCTCAAAATAGTTACGGTGGCGCAGCTGAGGATCCTCCATCAGATCAGCGCCGTTTTCGACCACGCCGGCCGCAATGTCCTCTTCCTGCAGCTTCTTCATCACCTCTTCGGGAGATCGCTCCTGGGTCCATTCCTCCACGATTTGATCCAGCTCCGAGACATGCTTGGAGCGGGCCTCCTGTTCGGCAAACTTGGGGGAGGCGGCCAGATCCTCTCGTCCCATGATCCGGCAGAATTTCTGCCACTCCTCATCGCTGGTAACGGAAAGGACACACCAACGATCATCACCCTGACAGCGGTAGCATCCATGGGGAAAGGCGGTAGGATGGTGGTTGCCTCGTGGTTCGGGATCTTTGCCATTCACGGACATCTCCAGGTAGCTCACACCCAAAGCATAGGCAGCCGCCTCGGCTTGGGCCAGATCGATGGTGACACCCTTTTGAGTGATCCGACGACGAAGCAGTGCGGCCACTAGCAGCGTGGGAGCCATAATAAAACTCACATGATCCGGGTAAACTCCCTGGCTGCCAATAGGACGCGGCTGATCGGGGTGGTTCCACAGATAGGTCATGCCCGAGTAAGCGGTGAGATTAAACCCCCAGGTTCCGTACCCGCTCTTGGGCCCCTTCTCTCCCAGTCCGGGCAACCTGAGAATAATGATTCCCGGGTTGACCTGCCTGAGTTCTTCCTCGCCCAGGCCCAATCGCGTCAGGACTCCAGGGCGAAAGTTCTCCAGCACCGCATCCGAACAAGAGCAAAGTTTCTTAATGATTTCCACTCCGGCCGGATGCTTGAGATTCACGGTAAGGGATCGGACTCCCAGGTTACACTCGATGAAGCGGGCCGAAGAATCCAGGTCCTTGCCGAAATGGCGAAAGGTGTCCAAGCCACCGGTTGCAGACTCCACTTTGATCACCTCTGCACCGTGTTGAGCCAGAAGCCGTCCCGCGTAGGGACCGGCATAGGCATTGGTGAAGGCGATGATGCGGATACCCTTGAGGATTTGGTTGGTGCTAGACAATGGGGAACTCCCTGACCACCTGACCACCTAGCCGCTGACAATTGTCAGCGGAAATCCAAAATCCCAAATTCAAAATTCCAAACAAATTCAAAATCCCAAATCCCAAATCCCAAACAAAATCGTTTCTCGCATTCTCTCTTTCTCTCTGTGCGCTGCGCGGGCTCATATCGTGCCCTCCGACGTTAGTTTTGCCAGCGCCTGCTGGTCCAGGCCCAGCTCCTGGCCGTAGACTTCCTCGTTATGCTGGCCCAGCGTAGGTGCGGAAGCTGCGGGTTTGGGGCGCTCTCCGTCGACCGTGAAGGGCACACCTGGCTGCTGATACTCGCCGATCTCAGGATGGGTCACGGAAGTGAAGAACTCCCGGGCCTGGATGTGAGGATCCTTATAAAAATCCGAAGGGGTGTTCACGGGTAAACCTGGAACACCCCGCTTTTGCAACAGGTCGGCCAGCTCTTCTTTTTTGTAACGAGAGGTAAAGGACTCCAGGAGTGGATTAATCCAATCGGCATGGGCACGGCGCTCCGTGTCCGTCTTCCAACGGGGATCGTCCAACTCGGCTGGATGATCCTCCCACATCTCGAGAAGAATGGGCCAATGGCGATGGGTTGCGAAAAGGGCAATGTATCCGTCCTGGCAGCGAAAGAGGTTGGCCGGTGCCACATGCTGGTGTTGGCTTCCCGCTCGTTTCACCACTTTCCCTTCTGCCGAATAGGTAAAGGCAACATGTTCGTGGATGGCAAGACTGGCCTGAATCGAGGCATCAATATGGACCCCTTTTCCCTGCTCCTCTCGTCTCCAAAGCGCCAGCATCACTCCGTAGGCGGCATAGAGGCCGGCGTAGTAGTAGGATTGGGTCTCGGGCGGCATGCAAGGGGGCAAATCCGGATCCCCGCTGACGTACAGCAATCCGCTCATGGCAGTGGTCACGATGTCGGGAGATTTAAAGTGGGAGTAAGGTCCGCTTTGTCCAAAACCTGAGAGAGAAACAAGAATGAGCTTGGGCTGGCGCTCTGTGAGAACGGGAAAGCCCAGGTTGAGCTTCTCCAGGCAGTCGGGACCCGAGCTCTCCAAAACAACGTCCACCCGCTGGAGAAGATCGAGGAACAGATTTCGTCCTGCCGGACAGGTGAGATCCAGGGTGATTCCCTGCTTTCCGGCATTGAGGTAGGCGAAGGAAAGACTGGTTTCACCGTCACTGCCTACCTGGGCGAAGGGTGGCTCACGGCGCAGGCCATCGCCCCCGGGAGGCTCGACCTTGATCACCTCCATACCCAGGTCACACAGAAGCTTTCCGCAAAAAGCTCCCTTGGCGGAACTGATATCCAGAACCCGGTAGCCCGATAGCAGGGATCTAGCTGTACCCATCAGTGTCGACTGCGTTTCTTGAGTAAGTTCCGGGCCATCCGCCAGCGCAGAACCTCAGTGGCGCCTTCGGTAATTCGGATGCTGCGGAGCTGCCGATACATCCACTCCAGCGGCAACTCCTTGGTGAGCCCCATTCCTCCAAACACCTGGATGGCCCGATCCACAACCCGACTGGCCATCTCCGTACAGGTGATCTTGACCATATAGGAGGTATCGCGAACGTTTTCGCCCCGATCGTAGCGCCAGGCGCACTCAGAAACCATAAGCCGGGCCGCATGGATTTCCATGGCCGAGTCCGCGATCATAAACTGTATGATCTGCCGTTCGGAAAGAGGCTTTCCGAAGGTGACGCGATCCTGGGCATAATCCATCATCATTTCCAGCGCGCGCTGGGCCATCCCCACGCTCTGTGAGCCATGGCAGCGGACCCGCCCGTCGGTAAGCCATTCCTGCGTCATGGCAAATCCGCCGCCCACCTCCCCCAGCACATTGGCCACAGGAACCCGTACCTTGTCGAACACGATCTCCCAGGGAGAATCTCCCATCATGGTCGGCTGCTGGCGTGTCAAATTCACTCCCGGGGTATCCAGGTCCACCAGAAACGAGGTGATGCCCCCCCGAGCACGTTTCTCCGGATCCGTCAAAGCCCACACCTGCGCGAATTGGGAGTAACCTGCACCACTGATAAAGCGCTTGGTTCCGCTGATGATGAAATCGTCTCCATCGCGGACGGCACGGGTTTGCATGGCCGCCGGGTCGGATCCGGCATCAGGCTCGGTCAGTGCAAAGCACATCCGCTTCTCCCCGTTCAATACCGGGTGAAGGTACTTTTCCTTCTGCTCACCCTTGCAGTACAACAGGGGTGGGCGGACATCCGGGCCAAAGACTTCATTGATTCGGTAGGGGATCACCACGGTTCGACCGAGCTCTTCTGAGATGACACAGCGAGTCAGCAGATCCAGGTCAGCTCCGCCGTATTCCTTGGGAATATCCAGCAGCCATAGACCAATGGCCTTGGCCTTCTTCTGCAGAGGACGGAGATACTGATCCGGCATGGCCTCCGCTTCAGGACGATACTCGGCCTCCAGCGGGATCAGCTCCTCATTCACGAACCGCCGAACCGTTTCCTTTAAAAGCAGCTGCTCGTCAGAAAGATTGAAGTCCATGCTTAGAACTCCCTAGGCATCGCGGTCGTAGGATTCCAGTCCTGGCCGATACTTCTTTTCCTTCACGAACTGGTCAATCCCCTTGTTGCGGCCTTTCTCCGGATCTGTGGCCTGAAGTGCGACGATCTTGGCACCAATATATTCTTCCGCCAGCGTGTAGTCCATGTTGCGGCAGGTCTTAAAAACCTCCTTGGTTGCCCGAAGGGCGGCAGGATTCTTCTCCATCAGCTTCTGACAAAGTTTCACCGTCTCCTCTCGCAGTTTGTCGCGGGGAACGGCGTAGGTCACCAATCGCATCTCCGCAGCCTGCTTTCCGGTAAAAGTATCCCCCGTCATACTGTAGTAAAGGGCATCCCGATAGCTCATCGCATCGGCGATCACCCGGCTGACGAGCCCGCCAGGGAAAATTCCAAAGTTGATTTCACTCAGACCAAAGATGGCATCCTCGGCAGCGATGGCAATATCGCAGGCAATCAGCTGAGTAAAGCCTCCACCAAAGCAGTAGCCGTTGACCATAGCTATGGTCGGTTTGGGAAACGTCAAGAGGCTTCGCCATCGCCACTCATGGGTGGCCCATTCGGCACGCCGCCGCTCGGCCGGCTTGTCATCCAGCTCGCGGAAGAATTCCTTGAGATCCTGACCGGCACACCAGCTATCCCCGGCTCCCGTGAGTACCATCACTTTTGTCTCATCATCCGATTCCAGCTCAATGAGGACATCCACCATCTCAAAATGGAGTTGGGGACTCATGGCATTGCGCTTCTCGGGACGATTGAGGATGACCCAGGTGATGCCGTTCTCTTTTTCGACCTTGACCGTCTCATAAACCTTCTTGCTCATACACTTTACCTCCCTGTCTGATTTCGGGCCGGAGTATATTGAGCCCCCCCGGGCATGTCAATAGAGCAGAGCCCGGCTTACACAGGATGGGGTCCTCGAGCTTCCATCTTGACAATTCAACAGGCGGGTTCCAGTATTCAGTCTCGACATTCACCCTGGTCTGACTCAGCACGGATGCCCATGACCCAGAAGGAAATATTCGTTGCCCGCAGTTCGGAGTGCCCCTCGCTCAAAAAGCTGTCCAGGAAAATCTACGATCTACCCATCCTCTCCGAGCAGGCCAAGCGCAACATCCTGGGCGAGAATGCCCGCAGCCTTTTCAACCTGGATGTTCGCCATCGATTCCCCAAGTGACCCCTCTCTAGCCCAGGCTATTGGGGCGCAGTCCCCAGCTTGACAAATCCGCGGGTTTGGCCTCACTATACGCGAGAAAATTCGTTTCATTTTAGCCGGGACTATGCATAATCCCGGCTACGCTTACCATACGAACTTCGGAGGGTTGTGATGAATAGAAAACGAGTCATTTTTTTCACTTTTCTTCTGGTCGGGCTGCTCTTGCCTGCTGCTGGTTTGTCCCAGGATTATACGGCTTTGGTGGAAGATATGGGCTATGCCGACACCATCCTGGTGAACGGGAAGATCGTCAGTATGGATGACCGAAGCAACGTCCCAAATACCCCGGGAAATATCTTTGAAGCGATGGCCATCAAGGGGAAAAGGATTATGGCCCTGGGAACCCATGAGGAAATGCAGAGGCTGGCCGGGTCCAGAACCCAGACCGTAGACATGGGCCAAAGGACCGTTATCCCAGGCTTGATTCAAACTCACTACCACCTTTTTACGAGTGCCGCCAGAAAATATGGCCCTCAGTTCGGGCTCACCGATCCCAGCGTCAAGCTGACCGTGGTGGCAGAGAGCACGCCGGAGGCCACCGCCAAGAGGATCCGGGACGTCATCACCAATGCCATCCGAACCCAGAACATTGCCCGGGGACAGTGGATCAGCGTCGTTCTTCAAGAGGGCAAAGAGAATCTTCCCGGCACCAATCGCAGCTGGCTTTATGTCGGAAAACTCAACAGAAGACAGTTGGATGCAGCGACTCCAAACCATCCTGTAATGGTTTGGGGAGGGATTGGTGGATACTTTAACTCAGCGGCGATTGAAGAGTTCAAGGAAGTGTTCCACGACTGGGAGGACAGCACCAACCTGGAGACGGGCCCTGGATCCGCTCTCAACGGCTACTTAGCCGTCCCCGAACAGGGAGCACTGACCTTTGAATATTGGTGGAAAGATAAACCCCTTTCCGATTTAGCGGAAGTGATGCGACTGCAGGGCTTGGATGTGATCAGAGCCGGTATCACGACCGTAGCCACGCGACTCCTGTACCCCAGAACCGTAGCTGCCTACAGTCTGTTGAACCGGGAGGGACAACTGCCACACCGTCTCGCCTACTACATCGAATCGCAGAGAGGAAACCTGTTCAACCGTAAGACCATCAACGAATTCTATCGAGGATACGGGGCTCCCTGGACGAACCATGCCAATGGAGGAGAGATGATGTGGCTCAACGGGATGTGCCACGAAATATGGGATTCCACCCAAAACAACATCTGCATGGGTCCCGATCTATCCGCGCCCGAGGACATCAAGGCCCGCGAGCGCTGCCCCAATCCAAACCTCAAGGCCTGGGTCGCCCTTCGGGCCGGACTCATCAATGGATGGCGTGCAGCGG
>CBDUTA010000096.1:0-10516 GCA_965369785.1 uncultured bacterium | reverse complement strand
TGGATTTGAAGAACTCGACCATGGACGTCGAATTCCGCACACTTGGTGGCCATGATCTCAGCACGCTCGATCAGTTGTTTTTCATCGATGGCGTCCTCACCGGCAGGGATCTTTAGAAAAGACAAGGAGGGAGTTCGATAAGGACGAGCGAGCTGAGGTTCAAGAGAAGGGTTGAAGCTATCCGCTGGTTCCTCTACTGCCCTTGCAGGAGATGGATGGGATGTGGGGGGAAGCATGACTTTGACGGCAGGACCGTCCACTTCTTTTGCAGCGGGTGCCGGTGGTTGATGCAGGAATACCTTTTTGGGAGGAGACTGGAGGACCAGCTTTCCTTTCTCCTGACTCAATTTGGCCAACTTCTTCCTGTCCTGACGATGTTTTTGCCAATCGGTGTAGTGGCTGCGCATGTCCCAGAGGGCCTTCCAGTTGAGATCCTGGATCCAGCTGAGCGTCTGGTCTATGGAAAGACGGGTCGTCATCATCAGAGAGAGGATCAAGAGGGTCACCACGACCACCAGCGATCCCGGAGTGTTCAGGAACAGTAGAAGTGCGTGGGCAAACAGAATACCCAGAATGCCTCCGGCGGTGAAGTTGACCTGCTCCGGCAGGTTGGGAGAAAGCAGGGTCAGTCCGGCGCTAAGTGCGGCAAGGGTGCAGCAAAAGGCAAAGAGCTTGATGAACGGATATCCCAGGGGGCGATTGCGCAGCGTCTTGTACCCCACCACCAAAAGGAGTACCGGAAGGTACAGGGCAGCCAGTCCTAGAATCTGAAACAAAAAATCGGAACTCAAAGCCCCTAACTTACCCACGTAATTCGAATATTGCTGGCTGGAAGAGGAAACACTGAGCGAAGGGTCCAGAGCGTTGTAGCTCAAAAAGGAGAGAATGAGAAGTAGAGAAAAGGCTAGAGACACGACTCCAATGAGCTCACTGGCTTTGTGTTTCGGATAGAAGAGCATAGTACTAGAACTATGCACTTTAGCAGTTTGGGGTGACTAGGTCTGCGGCGAGTCTTCAATCATCACCGGCAGGATCAGCGGTCTCTTGCCGGTCTTTTTTCGCAGGAATCGTTTAAGACCCTTTCGAAGAATCTCTTTAAAGAGTTCCTCATCCTGTCTTTCTTCGGCCGTTGTTTGGGCCACCAGGGTGGAGACTTCCTCTTGAGCGGCCTCCATGAGTTCCGAAGAAGAGTCCACCAGGACAAAGCCTCTGGACACCAGTTCCGGCTTACCCAGAAGGTCCCCCGTGAGGCGGTCCATTCGCAGAACCAGGACCACGAAGCCATCCTCGGAGAGATAGCGGCGGTCTCGCAGGACCACCTCGTCCACTTCTTGAATTCCTTCGTCAATAAAACGTTTGCCCACCTGGACCTTCCCGGCCACCTCCAGGGAATCGGGCGAGAGCTTCAACGAGTCTCCGTTCTCAGCAATGAGGATGTTGGATAAAGGAATTCCTTGATCCCGGGCCAGAGCCGCATGATTCTTTAACTGCCGGAACTCACCATGGATGGGAACGAAAAACTTGGGTCGAGTCACGTTGATCATCAGTTTGAGGTCATCGCGCAGACCATGACCGGAGGTGTGAACCTGGGAGTGACGGGAATCGTAGATTCGGGCACCCCTCCTATAAAAATGATTAATCAGGTTGGAAACCAGCTTTTCATTTCCGGGGATGATCCGTGCCGAAAGGATGACCAGATCGTTTTCCTCGACTTTCATGGCTTTGAATTCATTCACAGACATACGACTCAGCGCCGCCATGGGTTCTCCCTGGCTGCCTGTGGCCAGAACAACGATTTGATCGGATGGAAACTGTTTGATTTCTTTGGGAGAGATAAGGAGGTCTTCGGGAAGGTGGAGATAGTCCAGCTGGGCCGCTGTTTTGGTGTTAGCCACCATACTGCGGCCCACGGGCACGACCTTGCGGCCAAACTCCAGGGCCAGGTCCAGGACCACTTGAATTCGATGAATGCTGCTGGCGAAGCAGGCTATGATAATTTTTTTCTCTGCTGTCCGAAACAGGCTGCGCAGGGATTCGTACATGGTGAATTCGGAAGGCGCCACGCCTGAAACTTCACTGTTGGTGCTGTCTGAGAACAAGGCCAGGACGCCTTTTTCCCCGTACTCAGAGAGACGTGCTATATCGCTGAGCTTTCCATCGATGGGTGTCTGGTCGAATTTATAATCTCCTGTCCAAATGATCCGTCCCACAGGGCTGGAGATGGCAAAGCAGAAAGCATCGGGAAAGGAGTGGGTCATGTGAAGCGGTTCGACGGCAAGAGAACCAAAGTCGAGGCGCTGTCGGGCCTCGATGGGGATCAGTTGGGCCGACTTGTCCAGTCCGTGTTCTTTCAGCCGGGCGGCGACCAGGCCGAGTGTCAGACGGCTGCCATAGACGGGGACCGGAATCTCGCCAATGACATAAGCCACCCCTCCGGCATGGTCCTCGTGCCCATGCGTTAACAGAATAGCCTTCAACTGCTCTTGATTTTCCTTCAGGAAGGTAATGTCGGGGACGATCACCTCCACTCCCAGGTCGCTCCCCGGACCGCTGCCCGGAAAGGTTACGCCGGCGTCAATGAGGATCATGTCATTGCCGTAACGCAGGGCCGAGCAGTTCATCCCAAATTCGCCCACTCCCCCGAGCGGCGTGATTTCCAGATAGTCACTCATAAGACAGGTGGATTATAGCATTTGTGTAAGACTCGCATATTGTTCGAGGGTGACGGATTCAGGTCGGGCCTGGGAGGCTATGTGGCAGGCTTGGAAGGCGGCCTGAAGGCGCTCCGGATCATGATTTTGCTTGAGATTGTTCCAGAGGGTCTTTCGGCGCTGCTGGAAAGCGTCCTTCATTAAGGTCACGAACCCCTCATAATCAGACACCTCATGAGGGTGCTGGCGGGGGATCAGTTTCAGAACGTGGGACACGACTTTGGGTTTGGGCACGAAGGCTCCCGGAGAGATGTCAAAGCCAGCCATTCGCTGAAAATGGTACTCCATGAGCAAAGTGAAATATCCGTAGGCCTTACTTTCCGGAGTGGCCAGGATTCGTTGCGCCACTTCTTTCTGAATCAAAAAGGTGCAACTGTGAAGCCGATCTTTGATTTCGATCATCCTTTGCAGTATCCGGGTCGAGATGTTATAGGGAAGGTTGCCGATCACTTTGACGGGGTTGGTGCTCAGAATCGTGTTCCAGTCTATAGTCAGGACGTCGGCCTGGACAATGGTGAGGGGAGCGCCCTGGTGGGTGCCGGTCTCGGGCCACCTGTCTCGAAGATAGTTCACCATCTCCCGGTCGAATTCGACCGCGATGACTCTTCGGGCCATACCGAGAAGGATTTGGGTTAAGTGGCCGGTACCGGGACCGATTTCGATGACGCTGTCCTGGTCATCGATCTCAGCAAAGTGGACGATTTTGCGACAGTAGTTGGGGTCGGCCAGAAAATGTTGGCCTAAAGATTTTTTAGCCCGAGGTTTCATCTGAACCAAATTCGGTTATGGTAACATACCCGCTGACGGATGAAATGTTTGGGAAAGATGCGAAGGAGATTAAATGAGTGATCATGTACAGGCAGTCACAGATGAGACCTTTGAAGAGGAAGTACTGAAGTCCGACAAGCCGGTGCTGGTGGATTTCTGGGCCGCATGGTGCGCCCCTTGTCGGATGCTTACACCCATTGTGGATGAGGTCGCTCAGGAATTCTCTGATCAGGCTAAAGTCCTCAATTTAAACGTGGATGAGAATTCGGAAACTTCCGCCAAGTATAACATCAAAGGGATTCCCACCTTGCTCCTCTTTAACGGCGGGGAAGTCAAGGATCAGATCGTCGGCGCCACTTCCAAAGACAATATTGCCAAAATGATCCGGAACCAGTTGCAGGAAACCAGCTAACCCGGACTATGCATAAATTCCCTACTGCAGCGCCGAAATCATGCGATGTGCTGTGTGCAGCACCGCCCGCGCTGCCTTCCCATCATGCCTAATGTAGTGATTGTTGGCACTCAATGGGGGGATGAGGGGAAGGGCAAGATCGTTCACCTCATCACCGACCGATTCGACATTGTGGTCCGCTATCAGGGGGGGCACAATGCGGGTCACACCGTCATTGTCCAGGACGATAAATATGTTCTTCACTTGATCCCCTCGGGGATTCTTCACCCTGATAAGGTGTGTGTGATCGGCAATGGTGTGGTGGTGGATCCTGTGGCCTTGGAGAAAGAGCTGGAGATGCTCAAGGATCTTGAGGTGAGGGACCGACTGTTTATCAGTAACCGCGCGCACCTGATCATGCCCTATCACCGGGCGGTGGAGGCAGCTGAGGAACATCGTCTAGCTGAGGAGAGGATCGGCACCACCAGCCGGGGAATCGGACCCTGCTACGAAGATAAGGTAGGCCGGCGGGGAATCCGGCTCGGAGATCTGTCTTATCCTGAGTTGTTCAAGGCCAAGCTGGAGACCAATGTTGCCCTGAAAAACGAGATCTTAACTCACCTTTACAGGCTTGACCCGCTGGATGCTGAGCAGATCTATGTGTCTTATATGAAACTGGCTCCCATGATTCTGCCCTTGGTAATCGACACGGCAGAGTATCTCAATGAGGCCATTCGCTCGGGGAAGAGCATTCTTTTTGAGGGTGCCCAGGGTACCTTTCTGGATCTTGATCATGGCACCTATCCCTATGTCACCTCTTCCAATGCCACTGCAGGAGGTGCCTGTATCGGAACAGGTGTGGGGCCGGGTGCTATCGACGGAACCATTGGTATCGCCAAAGCCTATACGACACGCGTGGGAGAGGGACCCTTTCCCACTGAATTGACCGGCGAGCTCGGTGAGCATCTCCAGAACAAGGGAGTTGAGTTTGGCGCTTCCACAGGGCGGCCTCGTCGCTGCGGGTGGTTTGACGCGGTGGTCGTGCGTTACGCCTGCTTGATCAATAACCTCGATACCCTGGTGGTGACCAAACTGGATGTTCTCGATGAACTCGAAGAAATCAAGATTTGCGTGGGCTATAAGCGGGAAGGGAAGAGCCTGGACCACTTTCCCATGCAAATGAGTGTTCTGGAGGAGGTTATACCGATCTATGAGACCCATCCTGGATGGAAAACCGATACCTCAAAGATTTCCGATTATGATGCTCTGCCCGAAGCGGCCAGGTACTATCTGGATCGGATCTCCGAGTTGATCAAAACCGACATCTCCATCATCTCCATCGGACCCGAGCGGGACGAGACGATTATTCTGGAAGAAAGCCCGCGACTTCAGAAACTCGTACGTTAGGGTAAGTTCTCTGCTGCGGTTGTGCGACCCGCAAACGGGTGCCTTCGACCACGATTGGGAGACGCTTCAAGAATATGGAAGAGACCGTCTGGAATGCGGGAGGTACCTTACTTCGTGCTTTCGTGCATTCGTTCGGATTCGGCACCTGAGGTGCCTTGGCTACAAGTGCCTCCCACATTCCGGAGTCTTTGCAATCCTGAGGTTCCCGGCTCACCCCTACGTCGCTTCGTGACGAGAACCTATGCATAATCCGGGCTTAGCCCTCTTGGGCGATGGCGAAAACAACCCCGTGTCAACCCAGGATGACACTCCCTTCAAGGTAGAAGAAGGCCGTGAGGGATGAGAACCCTCATGTATGAGCATGGAACTCCTTTTATTTTAGTCGTTTATGTGGAATGTCTTAGAGTTTTTCCGAACTCCGTGAGAAATGGCACGCTGCGTGCTTGTCACAAGTTGAGTAGATATGAAGTACGACGCAGAGAATCAACGAATGATCACGTCTGATCAACTTCAAAGGCTCGAAAAACTTCTAGGAGTTTTTAAAGGTATTTTCAACATCATCAGCAAAACCTACAGTTACGCTCCCATCTCTTCCACGATTAACCCGCTCATCAAGGACTTCGATTGCCTTGTCACCGAAATCGAGCGCGCCCATCCCAAGGGGACCTCGACCCGCGACATTGTTGCTCTTCAACCCAGATCCCGACGTTCCTGACCGGAGAGAACGATCAGAGCAAGTCGGTCATAGCTTCTAAAGCTTCATATCTTTCTTGCCGATAAGAGGCTTGCCGATAAGAGGCTTAGGGTTCAATGCTTCATTTAGCCTTGTTGACCATGACTCTGGCCACAAGCCAGACACTAAAAGTAGAAGTCAGCCAAACGGTTGAAGAGTTCCTATCCCGACTTGCCCTGACGCCGACTCACCACGCTGTACTGATTTCTGATTACGTGCCCGAGGGAGCTGCAGTCGTACTTCTGGTGAACACTGCTGGTGAGCAAACTGCCATCTTTATGTTTGAGCGAGGCCTTCTTCTTGAGCTAACGAGCCGCGAGAGAAGAGTGTTAATCGGCCATGAAGTGGGCCATCTCGCCCAGGAATGTCATGGTCTGTGGGAACGGATCTATCGGGAGCTGTGTGCTGATGAGATCTCTTTGAAACTCGTTCCCGTGGAAGACGTCTCCGCCATGCTTTCCAAGTCCATCCGGATGTTCCCTTACTCTCCTGCACGGCAAGAGTTCGTGCTCAGGCTTGCCATGATCCAGGAACCGAGGCCCGTGAACAAAGAGGAAGAGTCCACAGTCTCTCGAGCATCAAGGGCCTCCGCAAGGGATGATTGGATGGACTGCGCCTGATCGGAAATCTCACTGGCAGGTGAAATTGCCTGCCACCCAGTTGACAGGATCGTTCTCTCCACCGGCAGGACCCGTGTAAACAGCTCTCTTCGGATAAGCACAGAGGGGTCGTTCGTTATCCACCACCCCTTCGGTACTGTGGGTGGCAACAATGAAATCAGGGGCCTTGCCGTTTTCCACCCATTCCACCATCGGCGCCAGCTTGTCCCAGGAATTCGGTCCGAGACCACCACGACAATGGCCCATCCCGGGTACCATGAATAACTGCACTTTCTGCTGCGCAGCATCGATGTCACCCTTGAAGGTCGTCTCCACGACGTCCTGGTAATAATCCAGAGTGGGTTCGGGATTGGCCAGGGAGGTCTGACTAACTCAGCAGGTAGAGAAGGGTGACTGCAGCGAGCGCGATAAACAGAGTCAGGGTCAGGTTGGGACCCGTTTGCTTGAAGGTCTTGAATTCAGGGTCATTGAGTAGATGTTTCAAAGGCCCAAACTCGTCCAGCAGATAACGCACTTCCCTGTGCTGCAAATCTCGAGCCAGCTGTTCAAGCTTCTCTCTTCTGTCGATGTCTTTGGCGATGAAATGATAGAAAACCCCGACCCAGATGGAGACGAGGGCCAAGCCAATAGCGGTGTCCATGTAACCAAAGACTCCACCTCCCTTTGGGGAAAAATAAACGATACCGACCCAGACAGCACTCAGAAGGCCAAAGACGTACAGCTGATTCTTTGCAGGCAACGGGTCATTGCCGTGATCAATGTTATTGCGGATCATCGTACGAACTCCTATGTTTTTGTGTTGGCGGAAAAAGGGCTCAGTGATCTATTACACACATGTTGACCTCTGGAGTTCGTTCTCATGGTGACTGCAGTCACCGTCACGCCATTCGAAGAGTGGTCCAACCTCAATGCAGTGTTTGAAGGTACTTGAAACGGAATTTCCCAGACAAAGTCCCCACTTTCAATTTTGGAAATGCTTAAAAGTGGGGTTTTGCCTGGATCACCTCACAGGATCATTTCACAGGTAAAAGACCCACCAGGTTCATATGTTAAAATGAACAGTATGCGGATTGTCCGAGGTTTTACGATGGTGGTGGTCCTCATGTTAAGCGTGGCCGCAACGATGGCCCAGAAGGATCGCATAACGATCTATGTGTCGGGGCCAATCCGGAATGGCTTTGTGGACACAACTCAAGATGTCGAAGACTCCATCGAGGACATACGCAACCGTTTCAAAGAGATGAAGGATTTACGACTCGTCGATTTCCGAGAAGAGGCGGATATTAACCTCACTGTAGTCACCCGTGGTGTTGGCCGTGAGGTCTTCGGTCAACGTTTGAGCTACACCGAGTACTACAACCAAAGGACGGTGAGCGTCGAAATTGAGAGCCTGCCGATCATGGCCAACACCTTTTGGGTGGCCTCGGTGCTGGAAGTGGGCGAGTACCGAAAAGAGTTCCTGGTCTATGACCCTCAGCAAGAGGATAGCCTGAATTGGGGTGTCTGGGGAGGGTTAGCCACTCGTATTGCCAATGATGTGAAGGCCTGGGCAGTGGCAAACAGAGAGTTCCTGCAGTAGCGGAGGATGGAGGAAGAATTACCTCCTCTCGCTCCCACCCTTTATGCCTGTAATCACCCGACGAGTTGAAACATTTCCTGCTGTCTGGCCAAGAAAAAGAGCGAAGACGGACTCTTCCTTGAGGTTAGGTACTTCAAAAACCGACATGTGAGATATACTGACACCCTCTTGGAAGAGCGAAGAGGGAAGCCATGGAAGTTTTCGAGTGGCTGTCCCAAAACAAAGTCTCACACAGTGGAGTAACTCGGGACATCATCTCTTCGTTAAGTCCATTAGAATCAACAATGTGGGTCGTTAGCTCAGCAGGTTAGAGCATCTGCCTTTTAAGCAGAGGGTCGCCGGTTCGAGTCCGGCACGACCCACTTTTTTAACTCCTTTTTAAGCAATTAGTTGAGCCGGGTCCCCTGCTCGGAGAAAACCGGATCCAGAGCCAATCAGGCCACTGGTTGCGGATAGGTTGCGGAATTTGCAACGCCATGGCATGACCTCAGGCATCACTTCACCTCGTACCTGCCGTGGCTGTGGTAAAGGTCCCCCAGGGCCTTGAGGCTAGACACAACCCCAGGGAACTGGTCCCCCTCCCGCTCTCAGCCTCTTTAAGAGCAGACAGGAAAAGCTCCTCAGCCTCAGGCGTAGCGGCCTTGGTCATAAGCCTCCTGTCCTGCTCTAAAGTACTGTTCCCATGGTGTCTCCTGGGCCAAGGCACTGAGGGGACTCAATACCACTAACATGGCGATAGTCATTCTGACGAGCACAGGACACCTCCTTTTGAGAGATCGGGTACATTGCTTTTGCAACATCATAAACCCGTCTCACTCCAAAAGCTAGGAGGTTTCCCCTCTATAGCGAGAACACCTTGAGCCGTTTTTTCCTCCGTTTTCGCATATAGAGAGTGGAGGAATACTATGGATCAAGAATTGATTAGAGACGGCCTTCATAGCACACTCAAACGGGTCATAGAGCAAGCTGATGAAGAGACTTTAAGATTCATGATCAATCAATGCGAAATGGCTCTGTCCGACCTCGGTTTGGCAAAAGTTGAACAACAAAGCCCTAAAGTTCGCCGCAAGCTGTTTGAGGCTAACAACGGTATCCCAATGATCTTTGCCGGCCCCTGAAGGTCTGAAACGCACGGTAAACCCTTGCGATGGATGAAAAGATAACCTTCGGGTGCTGGCCTTAACTTGCCTGCAGTTTCGGGCAGGTTTGAAATGTGTCGGCGCCGACACAATCTATCCTGGTCCCGCCACCGTCGTAGCTCCTCGAGAGGCGACGTTCCTGCAGGAGTGACGGGACGTGGTGTCGCGACGGCCGAAAGTGACCCACTACTCCGGCTGACCGTTGCAAGGGAATTTACTACCCAGCACAGAACAGTGTCATTGATTTGAAAAAAGTAGAAAAAGAAGACTGCAGACAACAGACCCCCTGAACCTCCGGACGACCGGCTGACAACTAACAACTGTCTGCTGTCTCCTGATAAACTAGAATAGTAGAATGAAGAAGTCGGTCCCTGATGAAGACCAAGACCCAAATTCAGTACCCTCCGGGAGCAGCTCTCCGCGCTCCGCGCTTGACCTGATAAGTCATCTGTTAACGACCTCTAAGTTCGATCTCGATGTGCTTTTGAACAAAATCGTGCGAGTTGCAGCCGAGGAACTACACATGAAGGGCTGTGCTATTCGACTTTTGAACGAAGAGACTCAGGAAATGGTTCTCAGGGGTGCTTATGGCCTAGGTCCTGACTACTTGGGCAAAGGACCCGTCTTTGCTGCTAAGAGTGCTGTGCGGGAGGTGATTGAAAGCGGGGGGATTACGGAACTCTTCGATGTCAGTCAGGACTCCCGTATTCAGTACTCTAAAGAGGCCATTGCCGAGGGGATTTGCTCCATGTTGACCGTGGGACTGCTCAGAGATGGGCGTGCTATTGGTGCTCTTTCTATCTACACCGATCACCCTCATCATTTTACTGATGAGGAAATTAGAACCTGTGAGGCGATCGCCAATCAAGCTGCCGTGGCAGTTCATCTGACTCAATTGCACATCACTGAACGCAAGCGCAATGAGGAGATTCTGCAGTCCAAGAGTCTTGCTTCCATCGGTGAAATGGCAGCTGTGCTCGCTCACGAAATCAAGAATCCTCTGGCGGGGATTAGTGGTGCCATTGAGGTACTCCGCGAGAGTCTGAAGCCCGGAGATCAGCGGCGGGAAGTGATGGAAGCGATACTTGAGCAAGTCAAGAGGCTTGACCAATGTGTCCGGCAGTTGCTGATGTTGTCCAAACCCTGGAAACCGGAAAAGCAGCTGTGC
>CBDUTA010000095.1:0-10636 GCA_965369785.1 uncultured bacterium | reverse complement strand
CCCAGCCAGCTCATGCGGAGCTCTCGCTGGCGATGCAGCCAATAGGAATCGATCACGTATTGGGCGAAGGCGGTGGTGATCAGAAGGGGAAGGATCCAGGGGAAAATCCCACGGGCGGCACCGGCCATCAGGCCACAGGTCACGAAGAGAAAATCGGCAGTATGATCGGCTGCCCGACCAGCTACACTGGCGGTTCCCAGCCGGCGTGCAATGGGTCCGTCGAGGATATCCGATACGATCGCCACCACAAACACGATCCCTGCCACGACAACGGAAGAGGTGTCTTCTCGAGTCATCAAGAAGACAAAAGGAAAGATCAGGAACAGACGAAAGAGGGTCAGTGCGTAGGCCATAGAGTCGTCAAATCAGAAATTCTTCCGACCCGTTGAGTCATTTAGGATCTCGTGATTCTTTCAGCTTTCTTGCTCGGAGCTTGAAACCTGAACCGATCCATTTGGGTCAGTTGCTCATAGGATCCGAAGCGGCGGGCCTCTTCATCGGAAAGACGGTCCAAAGGATTCAGCTTCGCAACTTTCTCGTTGTCAAAACGGTGCAGTTCTTTGTAGAGGGTCGATCGTTCGACCGGAATGCGTCCCGCATCCCGAATCACACGGCGCAGATCGACAGGGCGAACCAGTTGCCCATGAGTGGCCCCGGCCGATGTGGAGATGCTTTCGTTCATCAAAGTTCCGCCCATGTCGTTGGCACCCGCAGCCAGGCAGGCCTGGGATAACTTCAAACCCTCCTTCACCCATGAAACCTGGATGTTGGGAATGTCCTGGTTGAGAACCAGACGAGAAATGGCATGCATCTTCAGCACTTCCGTTCCACTGGCTCCTGTCCGGACACCTTTGACCCGTCCATCCGTAAACATGGGAGCATCGGTGTGAATAAAGCTCAGTGGGACAAACTCGGTGAAACCTCCGCTCTGCCGTTGCAGATCTCTCAGTAACAACAGATGTCGTGCGCATTGGCGAGTGGTTTCCACATGACCGTACATGATGGTCGAGGTAGTGGGGATGCCAAGCGAGTGAGCGGTTTGGATGACTTCGACCCACTGACTGGCCGTGATCCGTCCCGGTGAGATGCGGTCTCGCACTTCCTGGTCCAGTATCTCAGCGGAAGTCCCGGGCAGACTCCCGATGCCGGCATTTTTCAGCTCCGACAAGTATTCGCGAAAGCTCATGCCGGAGCATTGCATTCCATAGAGGATTTCCTCGGGAGAGAAGGCATGGATGTGGAGCGCAGGGATGGTTTCCTTGACGACCCGGCACAGACGGATGTACAGATCACCGTCCATACCCGGGGGAAGTCCTGCCTGGATACAGACTTCCGTTGCCCCATATTCATGGGCCTCACGGACCCTTCGCAGAATTTCCTCCTGGGGTAGGTAGTAGCCTTCATTATTGCGATAGGTGCGACTAAAGGCGCAAAAGCTACAGCGCTTGACGCAAACGTTGGTGAAATTGATGTTGCGGTTCACCACATAGCTGACTTCCTCCCCTACGGTCTGGTGACGAAGAGTGTCGGCAGCCGACAGCACGGCCCAAAAGTCCGTACCCGTTGTAGAAAACAGGTGTGTGGTTTCATCCTCGGAAAGGTCTTGCCCTGTGAGCGAGCGCTCCAGTATGTGGGCAGTTTGGCTGTTCGCAGTGTTCAGGTAACTTTCAATCGCTTCTTTCATAGTTGGAGTTCCCGGTAGGGTTCGGATGGAGCAGGGAAGGGAGCGCCGCTCCAGTCGTACCCGTGCAAGTAACCTTGCCCGTCCGCCTCACCACGAAGCCGCTGGAGCAGTGCTGGTGTAAGCCAGTCAGAGCTTTTCATGAAATATTCCGGGTAAATGGGAAAACGCGCCTTGAGTTGATATCCATGATCCTTCATGGACTGCTGCATTTTCCCGAGATGAGGCCAGGGGGCCTCCGGGTTTACATAATCCTTCGTTACGGGTGAGATTCCTCCCCAATCGTTGATTCCTGCATCCAGGTACATCAGGTAGTTTGAACTGAGATTGGGAGGCACCTGAAGGTTCATCTCCGGGCCCAGTAGAATTCGTGCCAGGGCAACTGTTTCCAGCATCTCCTCCGTAGAGGCCTCGGGGGACTGCTCCATGAGGGTGGTGGGTTTGGAGCAGAAGTTCTGGATGATCACTTCCTGGATGTGGCCGAAACGCTCCTGCAGATCCTTGATGGCTAAAAGAGAGTCGATTCGTTCTTGAGGTGTCTCACCGATTCCGACCAGAATACCCGTAGTAAAAGGAATTTGTAGTTCACCGGCCATCTTCAGAGTTTTCAGTCTGGCGCGGGGATGTTTACTGGGAGCGTGCTCATGCGGACCTCCCGGCTGGTAAAGACGCTGGCTGGTACTCTCCAGCATCAACCCCATCGACACGTTGACCTCTTTGAGCGTTTGAAGCTCACTTCGAGTCAGGGTGCCAGGATTACTGTGAGGATAAAGATCGGTTTCGCGGAGCAACAGCTCACAGATCTCTCGCACATAGTGAATAGTGCTCTCGTAACCGTGGTCCTGAAGCCATGCCCGAGCCTCTGAATAACGCTCTTCCGGTCTCTCCCCGAGAACAAGCAGCGCTTCACGGCAGCCTGCTGCTTCTCCTTTGCGAGCCACCTCCAGCACTTCTTCAGGGCTCATATAAAGGTTTTTGGCTTGCCGCGGATTCTGTCGAAAGACACAGTAACTGCAAAAATCACGACACAGTCTTGTCAGAGGGATAAAGATCTTCGGGGAGAAGCTGACCACACGGCCCTTTCCACCGTCACGAAGGGAGCAGGCCTGGGCACACATTTCTTTCACAGTTTGAGCATTCGTTGATTCAAGCAGTGACTTGGGCATCGTCTTTGGTCCGCCAGATCAGGGTCAAAACCTGGTTGCAGGTATAGGAATTTTGCGCCCGGTAATTGTACGTGGGGCGAACAAGTGGAGTCAAGAATGGGCCCGCAGGCTGAAGCCTGCGGCTCTGACGGAGTCAATCAAGAGCAGTCAGAGCCGTGGGCTTTAGCCCACGGTCCAGCCTCCTTGATTGACCCTTCTCACCCAAAGGGTATAGCATTCTATAAGGAATCAATCTGTATACATTTAAGCACCACGAAGGGGATACCATGAAGAGAGCACTTCTTTTAATTGCCGGCCTCTCACTGACTCTGTCCGGATGCAGCAGCACGGACGCAGACGACGCTTCAGGGGCACCGGTTCTTTCCTTTAACGAACCCATATCTGTGGGAGATCCTGAGGCCAATTCCGCCGATCAGTACCTCAAAGTGGCTCCCGACGGGACGGTGTTTTTGAGTTGGACGGAGGATCCCCAGGAGGCGGAGGGTCGAGACGCCTTTATCGCCACGGTCAATCCTGAGGGATTAGGTGAGACCCGGCGGATGAACAACCAGCCGGGACAGGTCCAGTCCTATGGAGGCGACAACCGCACCAAGTTCACTCTCACTCCCGATGGTGGTATGGCGGCTCTCTGGTCTTCCTATGGTCAGGGCGGAGGGAAGGGCGCAGGAGGAGACATGAAGGTGGTCTATGCAGAGGCAGGAGGCGCCTTTCAACCGGCTGCTACCCTGAATGACGATGGGATGTCGGTCAATCATGCCTTTGGCACCATCAACACCAGTCCCAACGGCAAGATGTATGCGACCTGGATTGACGGACGCAACCGGAATTTTATCGGTATGTCTGATCCGATCTCGACTGCGGAAGCTCGTAAGGACATCAAGATGAAGGATCTGACCCTCCCGGAATCCACCTTGGCAAGGCCGGCCAGGCCGATGAAGATGTATGAGTACGACAACTCTCAGCTCATGATGGCGTCCTCTGAGGATGGGGGAATGACTTGGAGTAAAAACTATCCTGTCACCGGCATGCAGGTCTGTTCCTGCTGCGTGCCCAACATCGCTTTCTTGGATGGCGGGGAAACGGTGATCGTTTCCTATCGCTTTGTGACCGATGAGTTCCTGCGCGACCAGGTGGTGGTTCGTTCCACCGACGGGGGTCAGACCTTCAGCGAACCCACCTATATCAGTGAAGACGGCTGGATCGCTACCTTTTGTCCACATGCTGCTGCCTCGATGACCAACGATAACCGGGAGAGGCTCCATGTAGCCTGGTTTACGGCCGGCCGGACGGCTGAGAAAGCGGGAATCTACTACACCTATTCAGACGACGCAGGTCGGAGTTTCGCTCCCCGACGGCTCATGGCCAGAACCCCTGCTCACACCGTCTTGCATGGCGAAGTCCGAGTCGATAAGAACGACCGGGTGTGGGTTGCCTGGGAGAACATCGTGGAGGAGAAACCTCAGATCTTTCTGGCCCACTTGGATCAGGACCAAGGGGAGTGGAGTGAGTCTTACCAGGTCAGCGACGGTACTCACAATTCCATCTTGCCCATGCTGGCTGCAGATGGCCAGAACGTTTATGTGGCCTGGACCGACAAGAAGGGCGAGGACTCTCAGGTCAGGCTGCGCTCAGCCGCATTGTCGGGAAATTAGAAGAGGCCCGCAGGCTGAAGCCTGCGGCTCTGACGGAGCTGGCGAGAGACACACAGAGCCGTGGGCTTCAGCCCACGGGCATTTTCCCATCTTCACCCTCTCTTGAAGTGCCGTTCCACAATACGAGAGGCACCAAACAGGGCTATGGTGGCGACGGTACCCGCGTAACCTTGTGAAGCAGCTCGCGGGACTACGCTGGCGTCGCAGATGAAAAGTCCATCGATATCATGGGACTCGAAGTAGGGGTTGACCACGGAACGTTTAGGATCCGTACCCACGATACAGGATCCGACGAACGCCTCGAGGTGGTAAACTCGAATCGGTCGATCCATCCCCAGGATTTCTCGAGCTCCCATCTTTTTTAACATCTCATAGACTACTTCGCGTGCCTGCTCCAGGGGCTTCACGATGTCGGGATGGTGCCCGGTGAACATCTGCTCGCCCCACTCGTTGATCCATCCCCGGTGCTTGCTGGGCCGCACCACCTCGACTCGAGTGCGACATTCCCTGGCAAGATCCCGCCGTGCCTGGGTCATTTTCTCCGTATTCCAGATGTCGCGCATGTATCCCTTGTGGGCCCGGCCAAACTGGGGAGCCTTGGCCCCGGGTGCAACCCGATTGGGGTAGCCCACGTTGACCACCCACATGGCAAGCGAGAGACGATCCAGACTCTTGTCGGGATAGAGATCCTCATAGACGTAAAAAGCATTATGGTGATGAAATTCGCCATCACTGACCGGCTCATCAAAAACTCCAATGGGTCCCATGGCCTGAGGGCGATTGTCGGTGTTGCGGCCCACGTTTCGATTTTCCACGATCGGATCGCTATCCATCAGTTCTCGCGGTCCGTAGCCGGATCGATAGAGTAAGGGAGGATTGCCATAATCGCCGGCGGAGACGATCACTCTCGGGACTTCCAGCGTCTTTCGAACGCCTCCCTGTGTATATTCGACTCCTTTCACCCGCACCTGAGCTCCTACCTTTTCGAAAACAATTCTTTCCACGTTGGCGTCGGGAATCATTTCTACCCCGCGCTCTTCGGCAAGGGGTAGATAGGCGAAAAAACTCCCCTGGCGGGCATCGTACTTGCACATGTTGGTCCCGTCACAGTACCCGGAAACAAGGCAATTCTTCTTGGCGATGGTGGCTTCATGGGGGTGGTAGCCCATGGACTGCGAGGTGTCTCGAAAGAGGTGATCCAGAAGAGTCAGATCTTCTTCGGGTCTGGCGTGGATATTGAAGTCCCGATGGATCTGCTCCCCAAAAGGTTTCAGATTCTGATAGCTCCAATCGGAGCCCGTTTCCCGGACCCATGACAGGTAATCTACCTCGAAGGGGGCGTTGGTCCTGGCCGTGTAGTGAAGAGTACCACCGCCAAAAATATTGGGCACTGTCTGGGTAAAGATTTCCTCACCTGGCTTGGGCCCTACCTTGCGCCTGCCGCCCCCTCGAAGACCTGTGCGGTAGGCATATCTTCGCCCGTGGTCCAGGGAGACGTTGGAAAACATTTGCCGCCGAAGAGGATGGCCGTATCCGGGATTTCCCTTTCCCTTTAAATAAGGACCGCGATCGAAAACCGCCATCTTCAACGGTTCTCCGGTGGTCGGGTTGACTCCTGTTTCCGCGATCTTACCGGCCAGGGTGCAGCCGGCCTGGCCAGCTCCCACAATGGCCACATCGTATGCCTGATCCGCCATGAGTCCCCTTTCTAGTGATTCAGTGTGTGGTTCAGCCTTCGATGCTAATACTTGGAGTTTGCAAAGGCAACGAAAATGAGTCGGGTCTGTGCACAACGAAGGCAAGCTTGTCCCATCCGAGTCAAACGTAATAGAATTCCGTCCAACCGGACTGACAAGTCATAGTGGAACACAGGGAGGAGGGCTATGCCTGACACAAAGTACGACGTGGCTATCGTAGGTGCTGGATTTTCCGGACCTATTCTGGCCGCTAAAATTGCGGAAAAAGGCGTGAATCCGAGAAGCGGAGATCGATTGAGGGTGGCCCTGATCGAAGCCGGACCTCACCTGGCAGGCGCCCCTCGTCCCGGCTATGGCGTTTCGCTGAGGCGCCACAGTTTTAGCAACCTGGAGGACAGTAATCCGGCTTATCACTGGGAAGGTGGTGGCTCAGCCAAAGTGGTGGGGGGCAGTTCCCTGCATTGGACTGCTCAGGCCTTTCTCCCCTTCCCCATGGATTACATTCACTGGCAGAAGGAAACCGGGGTCGATTGGACTGGAGAGAATTTTCGGGATGCGGTGGCCGAGATTCGCCGGGAATTCAACATCCATCCATATCCCGATGAGGTCGACACCCCCGGCAACAAGCTTTTTTACGATGTGGCCAAGGGGCTGGGCTACGACCCCCACCGCCAGAGCGGGGCCCGTCGCAACTGTATCTACTGTGGCTTTTGTGCCGGCCGGAGGATGTGCAAATACGATTCGCGCTCCAGTACTCTGGGGTATGTCCACCGGGCGGAGGGCCAGGGAGTGGATATTCTGGCTGACACCACGGTGGAAAAAATTCTAATCGATTCCAAAGGAGAACGGGGAGTGGCCCGCGGCCTGATTTGCCAAAACGCCGGGTCCACCTACGAACTGACCGCTGACAAGATCATCGTTTGCTGCGGATACTCGAAGACGCCGTTGCTTCTGATGCATTCCGGCTATGGACCTGGGGAATGGAGAGGGAATCGGATCCTCGTGGAGAACTCCAACATTGGAAAGCACATCGATGGGCATCCCGGTGTGCCGGGTGTCAGCGCTCTATTTGATGAGCCGTTGGGTGACGGAAAAGAGGAGAGTATCGGGGGATACTACATGATCCACGATGACCGGTCGGATGGTGAAGGAAGGCTTCTTTTTCGGGCTGACTTCGGAGTGAACCGGCTTCCCCAGATGGCAGCGATGAACACGTTTGCGCCGGAGTTTGGTTGGAAACATAAGAAGTTTATGCAAGAGAAAGGGATTTTGCGCACCGGATCTCTACGTCCCAGCGTGGGGAAGGGCTCCGGACGCTGGTTTATCGATGCGGATGGAAAGATGCTCTACGGCGGTGACCACAGTGTGACCATCCGGCGGGCCAAGGAGGGAATGGCAATCGCTCGCGAGGTACTGGAGAAAATGGGGTCCCGCAAGATTACTTCCATCGACATCCCGGTGAGAATTACAGAGGCCACCCGAGGGGGGCATCGAGTCGGTTCCTGTCGGGCAGGAGTGGATCCCAAAACTTCGGTGGTCAATCCCCATTTTGAGTCACACGATGTGGACAATCTGCTTATTTGTGATGCCAGCGTGATTCCGCGAGTCACCACCGGAAACAGCGGTACGCCGCAAGCCTCGGTGACGGTATTCGCAGCCGGTCGCATCGTCAAACGGCACTTTAGTTAGAGGAGTCTAAAGGATTAAGGAGTCAACGATGTCAGAAAGAACGAAAGTCGTGGTAGCGCTGATCTTTATGGGGTTTTTCCTGACGATCCCGGCCCGAGCTCAGTCCCAGCCAGAGTCCATGCCCGCGGGAGAAGGCAGATCCCTGGTCAGCGGTGTGTGCGCAGGGTGTCATACCTTGGACAGGGTGCTGACACTCAGCAATAGTCGAGGGGAATGGGAGAGAACGGTTCAGGACATGGTCTCCAGGGGGGCACAGATTTCCAGTCAGGAGGTGGGTGCCATCGTCAACTACCTGGTCGAACACTACGGAGAGAACTCCAGGCCGGTCCCTGGCTCTCCCCAGGCTGCAGAGGCTCTGTTCAACAGCAAGTGTTTTCAGTGTCACGGAGACGCCATGTGGAAGAACGTGAGGCGAGACCGCAAGGAGTGGACGGGAATCATCTATCGAATGGTGGGCCGGGGAGCCCTGTTTACAGCAGAGGAAATCAACGCAATGGCCGAATACCTGGCACAGACCAGGGGTAGGAGCGACGACTAACCGAATTAAGGAGACAACCATGAGAGAAGCAGTCGCACAGTATTTGTCAAGAGCGATCACTCGAAGAGGATTTGCCAAGAAACTGGCGAGTGCTGGAATGTCGGCGGTGGCAGCCCAGTCCATCCTCCAGTCCCTGACCCCTCTGGTCCATGGTCAGGACCCTGAACCGATCTCTCCGGATGGGGTCAGGATTTTCCAGGGAAACGGTGGGGAAGCCTTTGCCGAGCAGCTAATCGCTTCCGGTGTCAAGTATATCTTCGGCAACTCGGGCAGCTCGGAGGTGACCTTTTACGAGGCTCTGGTCGACCGGCCACAGCTTCAGTACATCCTGACTCCCCACGAAGGTCCCGGGGCGGCCATGGCTGCCGGGTATGTCAAGGCCTCGGGGGAGCCGGTCCTGTCGATGCAGGTAGCGGTCGTGGGCCTGGTCAACGCCATGGGACAGATGTACAACTGCTTTAAATCCCAGGTACCCATGGTGTTTTACACCTATCGTGCCGACAAGAGTTTCACGGCCGGCCGCGACGGCTTCGAGGAGGTGGCCTATCAGGAGGAGATCGTTGGGCCCATGACCAAGTGGCATTGGCTGGCCCGACGGCCCGACATGATTCCGGAGACCATTCGTCGAGCCTACAAGGTGGCCTTCACACCTCCCTATGGTCCCACCTATGCCACCTGGCACGGGGACTACTTCCAGGAGAAGGTCCGTGCTGAGGTCATCATCCACGACAAGGTGGACCCGCGGATGCGCGTACGACCCAACCCGCAGGAAGTGGAAAGGGCGGCAAAGCTGCTGGTGGAGGCGGACCAGCCGCTGCTCAATGTGGGAGACGAACTGTACAAGACCAAGTCGGTGGATAAAGCGGTCAAACTGGCCGAATTGCTCGGGATGCCGGTGGCCCAGGCCTCTCAGATTCATGCCAATTTTCCGGAAGGCCATCCTCTATGGGTGGGGCGCTTCCGGTCCCTCGGTCGGATGGATTATCCCAAGAACGTCGATCTGGTCATCAACGTGGGAAATAAAATGCAGCACGGCGGTAGCGCGGCACCGATGGTGCCCCGCGATATCAAGTTCATCGACATGAGAATCGATGCGGCCAGCATGGGGAATGTAATCACAACCGATGTCCCGCTGGTGGCCGACGTGGCCTACGGGCTGGACGACCTGATCGCCGCTGTGGAAGACCGGTTGACCCCCACCCTGAGGAAGAAGGCTCAAGAGCGGATGGAAAAAACCCGAGCATTCATGGAGCGGGCCAAGGAGATTTGGCATGGTGTCACCCGCAATCCCTACTGGGATCAGTCTCCCCTGCTGAAGGATCGCCTGACCTACGAGCTGACAAAGTTTGCCGATGACGACGCCATCATCGTCGACGAGACGGAATCGGCGGGCCCCAAACATCTGTTCAACTTCAACCCTCTGGGGGGAAGAGAATATATCCGATCCCATGCCGGACATCTCGGTTCGGGCGTGGGGACGGCTGCCGGAGTCAAATTGGCTCGGCCCAACCAGCAGGTTATCTGCCTTACCGGGGACGGCGGATTTATCTTCGGGCCCACCGCTCTCTGGAACATGGCTCGGCTGGAGCTACCCGTCATCACCGTGGTCTACAACAACCACTCCTATAACGGGCCCCACAATCGAGCCGTCTCCAGGCACCCCCAGGGGCGCATGGTCGAAACCGGACACTTCCCTCACGACTACCTGGGCAAACCCGATATGAACATGGCCCAAATCGCCAACGGCTTCGGCGTGGAGGGCGAGGTGGTGGAGTCTCCCGATCAGCTCAAGGAGGCCCTGGCCCGTGCCCGCCGCTTCACTCAGGAGGGCAAACCCTATCTGATCGATGCTCAGATACAGCGTCCCAGCACGGTGTGGGCGGAGGATCCATGGATACCCCCGATCAGCGGCGCCAAGATGCGCACCCGGAAGGTGTAGAGGCGCGCTTTGCGCACCCGTGAGTTCGTGCAGTCGTGAATTCGTGCTTTCGAGAGCAGTCAGAGCCGTGGGATTCAGCCCACGGGCCAGGGCGGAGGCCCCCTCAGGTGCCGAATCCGCTTCCGATGTACCCACTGTAAAATGGAGCACAGCCTCCGGAGCCCTGAAAGGGTGTCTTATTGTAGGGGCGCACCACCGTGCGCCCCTACAAAAGAAAGCACGAACATACCACCGGCCCCACAGCACAAACGCACGAATTAACGAAAGCACGAAC
>CBDUTA010000094.1:0-10687 GCA_965369785.1 uncultured bacterium | reverse complement strand
TGCCGCCCGTGCTGTACTGGTACCTGTCCCCAAGAGAGAAAACAAAATAGATCCATTTTCCCGGTTCGGCCTTTGCTACTGCCTCCTTCAACATCTCCGGAAACTTCCGTATCTGCTCCGCGGGACTCCCTTCTACCCAGCGAAAAATGATCTTACTGTCATCCTTAAAAACCTCCCTCAGCTGAGCTGGAGACACCGGATCCCAGTCGTTGGGGTGCTCATGTACGACGACAAGTCCCGGCAACACTGTGCGCCCTTTCAGATCATAAACCTGGGTATCGGGTCCGGCTCCGGCTCGAATTTGGTCATTTGTTCCGACCTCCAGCACCTTCCCTCCTTTCACCGACATGGCCTGAGCTATGGTTCCCAGATTCTCCGTAAAATCATCGTTGTCGACCGTGACGATCTTGGCATTGACGACCAGAACGTCTGCCGCATTCTCAGCCTGCTGTGCCCATCCTGAGGAAGTCACCAGAAGCGGAAAAATGCCGACTACCAGTGTGGACCACAAACTCCGATTCGTTTTTTCGTTCAAATCTCGTCTTTGTAACATCGATTCCTCCGGAAGCAGGATTATATCACTGCACGGCAGTATTTCTCTTGGCCATATATAGCCCTCATCGTTATACTCACTTCCATCTAAAATGAAGCTTATCGTTGCTTTTGCCGCCGTATGTTTGGCCTCCTGCACGGAACCGGTCCACATGGTCGGCATCGGCACCACCAAAGGGAGTTCCACAGGCCAGGTCTCCACAGCAATCGCCAAGGTGGTATCCGCCAGGGGTGATCTGCAATTGAGAACCCAGCCCATGGCGGGTACGATTCAATACGTCCCCTCTGTGAATGCAGGTCAACTTGAATTCGGGGTGGCCAACATTGCCCAGTTGACCTTCGCCGTGGAAGGCAAGACACTCTTTGAAGGCCATCCCAATCCTCATTTGCGAATGGTCGCAACCCTCATGCCCTTTAGAGTCGGTCTCTTGGTGGCCCAGGATTCCGATATCCGCCATGTAGCCGATCTCAAAGGGAAAGCCGTGCCCTCGGGCTTCAGGGCCGCTCCCCTGTTTAAGGTTCTTTTCGAGGGCTTTCTGGCCACGGGACAGCTGAGTTATGAAGACGTCCAACAGGTTCCTGTTTCCGGTCGCGCCCAAATGTGGGAGCTTTTCATGCAGGGTAAAGTCCCGACTGCCATTGTAACGCTGGGGGACGCTGGCGCCAGCCTGATGGAGGCTGCCCTGGGCGGAGTGCGCTATCTCTCTTTCGATGATTCAAGCCAGGCCCTTGCAGCACTCAACAGGCATGTACCCGGGACCTCTTTTGAGTTGATGCGCCCTGCTCCCGGGCTAACCGGTCTGGTGGCTCCCACCAACCTGATGTACTACGATTACACCCTCTTCGCCGGAAAAGAGGTTCCTGATCAATGGGTCTACCTGGTGGTCCAGGCCCTGTATGAAAACCCGGAGAGTCTAAGGGTCACCGGTCCGCTGTGGGAGGAGTTCACCTCTGAAGGAATGTCCAAAGATGTGGGACTCGAGTACCATCCGGGCGCCATCCGTTTTTACCAGGAAAGGGGCATTTGGCCGGATCCGATGTAAGATCAGGCAGGAATTGAACCGATGTCCGATAAAACCTTGAGCAGGAAAGTGGCGATCGTCACGGGGGCCGGTGGGGGCCTGGGAAGGGCCATGATTCACGGTCTCGCTGAGAAAGGCGCCAGGTTGGCCCTCGTCGATATCGATCAAGCAGCACTTGATCCCATCGTCAACAAAGTGGTCGAACTCAACGGAAACGGCTCGGTGCTGCCGATCATCGCCGATGTCGGGCGTGCCCAGGACTCCGAGAGGATCTTCGAGCAAACTCTTGCCGAGTTCGGCGGCCTCCACATGCTGGTCAACAACGCCGGCATCGGCATGAGGACGCTTCGCCACAACCATATGAAGGAGCCGGTGCGTTTTTGGGAGGCCGACATCGACCGTTGGCAGCGCCTGATGGACGTCAACTTTAAGGGCGCTTTCATGCTGGCACGCCAAGCAGTGCCTCACATGATCCAGCAGGGCTGGGGACGAATCGTCAACGTGACCACCAGCCTCGATACGATGCTTCGGCGCCATTACACCCCCTACGGACCCTCCAAGGCGGCGCTGGAAGCGGCCAGTTGTGCCTGGGCCCAGGAACTGGAAGGAACCGGGGTCAGCGTGAACGTTCTGGTTCCGGGCGGCCTCGCCAATACCGGTCTGATCCCGGAGGATGCGCCAGTGGATCGCTCTGCACTGGTGCAACCGGAGGTGATGACGGCACCCATCTGCTGGCTGGCCTCCGACGAGTCCGATGGTGTGACCAATTCTCGTTTCGTGGGCCGCCACTGGGACACCAGTCTGCCCCCTTCACAAGCGGCAGAACAATCGAAAGCTCCTGCGGCCTGGCAGGGCTTCGGCACCCAGGCGGTCCAGCCCGATCTTAAGTAGAGGACTTTTTCCGGGACCGTCAGGATTGCAAAAACTCCGGAATGTGGGAGGCACCTCAGGTGCCGAAGCCGAAAATCCGGGGCTGTTTTGTGACTGTTCGGCACCTGAGGTGCCTCCCACATTCCAGAGAGCTGCTCTAAGAGCGGCCTCTACACCAGCCTCCTACATTCCGGAGGATCTCTGTCAGAATTTAGTCCGGGTTAGGCTGACTCAAAATTTCATAGAGCTCAGGATAGCGATTCCTGATGAGGTCGGTGTGTACCGCTATGGTCTTTTGGCGGGGAGCATTCATATCGAGGTCAGTAGAAATATGAAATTCAACTCCCGGGGGCGCCTCCTCGACCCTCGGATAGCGTACTTTCCAGTGAGGTTGGCTGGGGTAAGGGTGAACGGTGGTGATCATACTACCTCTCTTTGCCGGCGAATCGGGCCGGTTAGCCGAGACGATGTGGATATGATTTTCCGCCGAACGGATCCTCACCATGAGCGAGGGGTCGTCCTCCAACTCCCAGGTACAGGGATGCAGAATCAGGCTGGCTCCCATACAGGTCAGGACCCGGGCAATTTCGGGGAATAAGACCTCGTAGCCCGCCATAATCCCCACCGTTCCATAGGGAGTGGAGAAGACGTGCAGGGCATCGCCCGGCTGGGCCCACTCTTTTTCTGATCCCCACAGATGCGTCTTACGGTATGTGCTACAGTCCCCATTCCCATCCAGCAGGAAAGTCGAGTTGAAAAAGTTTTCTCCTTCTTTCTCCACCAAACTCAAAGCGACATAGGCGGAATGCGCCTTGGCCAGCTTCTTGAACTGATCCAGGGCCTCTCGAGACTCCTTCACCGCGGCATCCAACCTCCCACTCAGAGAGGCCCTCTCAAACAGAAACAACTCCGGCAGCACCAGGATCTTGGCCCCTTTTGAAGCGGCATCCTCGGCAATCTCCAGGGCCCTTTCCAGGGCGTGATCTGGATCGGGCTTCCAATCCACCTGGACGGCAGCCACCTTGAGGACCTGGCTCTCTCCCTTCGCTTCCTGAACATCCTGAAGCAGGGGTAGTTTTTCTGTCTGCTCGGACAAGAGGCCATAGAGATCCGGCCTTCTATCGAAAAACAGGTCGTTTTGTTCCCCACAGCTCTTATCGTCGGCCTCCTGCGGAGAAATAGTGCCGTAGACGATGTCTTCGTGGACCTCACTGGCCTTGGCGATCACTTCTCCTCTTGGACTCAAGATCAGGCCACCCCCGACCCGGGGTCTCAACTCTCCCGGCTGACCCACCTGGTTGGCCGAGATGACAAAGGTCCGATTTTCACTCGATCGGGCGGGGACATGGAGCCACGATTCATCGGGCCCTTTGGAAGCCAGCATGTTCACCAGCACCTGGGCCCGTTTCAAGGCCAGACAGCGGGTGGTCTCGGGGATCAAACCATCGGCACACACGTACATCCCGATTCGGCCCAGTTCCGTCTCAAAAACAGGAAACCCTGTCCTATCGGGGTAAAAACGGTCGTATTCATCGGCCCACAACAGGTGTTTCCTGTATTTTCCCAAAATCTCCCCGGCCGATGAGATAAGGATGGTGGTGTGGTAGACGCGGGGAGATTCTGACTTTTCGTTCAGATTGATGGCCACAAAAACGCCGTGAGCGGCGGCTTTCTGGCAGATTTCGTCGGTAAAGTTTCCGGGAATGGTCAATGCCCGATCAAAGGCCTCTTGCCTACTCTGGTAAGGCCCGCTGGTATTGACCGATTCGGGGAAGACGATCAAACTTGCACCCTTGTCAGCTGCCTCATCCAGCTTTTCCAAACATCGCGCGAGATTCTCCTCTTCGTCTTTGCCCACCCACATCTGGATGCTTGCCGCAAGATAACTTTTCATAGCCAAGTACCTAAAGGAGCGGTACTTATCTTATGCCTACTTACTGGAAAGTAAAGCCTAGGCAGGTTCTGGCATGTGGACCACCAACTCACATTGCCTTTGATTCCTAATGCGCATATCATTTGCCATCAGATACACACTACGGAGGTCCGATCATGAAACGCCTGTCTATTGCACTCACCTTAATCACCCTGCTATTGACCTGGCCGGCCTGCCTGAGTAACCAAGAGGTCCGCGTCGACAGCGATGATCTGGGCGGGGTGGTCACCAGCAGCCAGGGGGCGGAAGCCGGCGTCTGGGTGATCGCAGAAACCACCGACTTACCCACCAAGTTCGTCAAGATCGTGGTCACAGACGAACAAGGGCGCTATTTGATCCCCGACCTCCCCACTGCGGAGTATCGCGTCTGGGTACGCGGCTATGGGCTGGTCGATTCTCCCCAGGTTCGAACCGAACCGGGCGAGATCCTGAACCTGAAAGCGGTTCTGGCGCCCAATGCAGCGGCCGCGGCGGAGTATTATCCGCCTCTTTATTGGCTTGCCATGCTCACCGTTCCGGAGGAGAGCGAATTCCCGGGCACCGGGTCCGATGGCAACGGCGTGAGCGAGAATTTCAAGCACCGAGGCCAGTGGCTCAGAGAGGTCAAGAGCGACGGCTGCAACATGTGTCACCAACTGGGCAACAAAGCGACCCGCGAGATTCCCCGGGAGTTGGGCGATTTCGACTCCTCGGTCGACGCGTGGGGGCGGCGCATCGAATCGGGACAGGCGATGAGATATATGGTCAGGAACATCAACCGTATGGGCCGCGCGCGTTCCCTCGAATTGTTTGCTGATTGGACCGATCGGATCGCCGCCGGCGAATTGCCTGCCTCCAAACCGAAGCGACCGCAAGGCCTGGAGCGCAACGTGGTGGTCACTCAGTGGGACTGGTCCGACCCCAAGTTCTACCTCCACGACGAGATCGCCACCGACAAGCGAAACCCCACTGTCAACGCCAACGGCCCTATCTATGGGTCTCCCGAGGACAGTACCGACTTCGTGCCCATCCTGGACCCGGTCAAACATCGGGCCAGCCAGGTGAAGGTACCTGTCCGCGATCCGGAAACCCCCTCCTCGAAGTCTTCCCTCCCCATGGGGGCGTCGTCACCCTACTGGGGAGACGAACGCATCTGGGATAGTCAAACCAGCGTTCACAACCCGATGCTGGATGAAAAGGGGCGAGTCTGGTTCACCTCCAGAATCCGGCCGCGGACCACTCAACCTTTTTGCCAGGAAGGGTCAGACCATCCCTCGGCCAAGCTGTACCCTATCGAAGGCTCCGGCCGCCAGCTGTCCATGTACGATCCCGAAACCAAGGAGTTCACACTCGTCGACACCTGTTTCTCCACCCACCATCTGCAGTTCGCCGAGGATGCCAACAACACCCTTTGGCTCAGTGGCGGCGTGGCTGGCAGCGACGTGGTGGGCTGGCTGAACAAGAAAATGTTCGAGGAGACCGGCGACGAGCAGAAATCTCAGGGCTGGACGGCGCTCATTCTAGACACCAACGGCAACGGCAAGCGAGACGACTACGTGGAGCCCGACCAGCCCGTCGATCCCACAAAGGACAAACGAATCCGAGCGACCTATTATGGTATCGCCGTGAGTCCGGTTGACGGTTCCGTGTGGGGATCGGTGATGGGCTTTCCCGGCTCCGTGGTTCGGCTGACTCCCGGAGACAACCCGCCCGCCACCTCACTGGCTGAGATTTTCGAACCGCCCTGGAATCACCCCAGTGCGCCCGTGCACGGCTACTCCCCCCATGGGATAGACGTGGACCGCAGCGGCGTGGTCTGGGCACCGCTGGCCAGTGGACACCTGGCCAGCTTCGACCGGCGCAAATGCGAAGGGCCGCTGAACGGGCCCAAAGCGACGGGGCAGCACTGTCCGGAAGGATGGACGCTCTATCCCTTCCCGGGTCCGCAGCTCAAGAATGTCACCGACTCGGGCAGCGCCGAATCCGCTTATTACACCTGGGTAGATCAGTTCGACACCTTCGGACTGGGCAAAGACGTGCCCTTTGCCACCGGTAATCTGAACGAGTCGCTGCTGGCCTTCGTGGATGGGAAATTCCTCAATCTGCGCGCTCCCTATCCGATGGGCTTTTACATCAAGGGACTGGATGGCCGCATCGATGATCCCAATGGCGGCTGGAAAGGCAAGGGGTTGTGGACCACCTGGGGAACCCGCACCCCGTTTCACGGTGAAGGGGGCAAAGGGACCCGGGCCAAGGTGGTCAAGTTCCAGCTTCGCCCTGACCCACTGGCGCGGTGAACGGATCACCACGAGGAGCAAAAGACCATGGCTGATTCCAGATACGACGTTGCCATCATCGGGGCCGGTTTTTCCGGGCCCATTCTGGCCGCCAATATCGCTCGAAAGGGCATCCACCCAACAACGAGAGAGCCGCTTAAAGTGGCGCTGATCGAGGCGGGGCCTTACCTCAAAGGCACCCCCAGACCAGGCTACGGATCTTCGCTGAGACGCCTCAGGTTCACCAACTTGGGCGGCAGCGATCCCGCCTTTCACTGGCAGGATCGAGGGGCGAGGATCGTAGGGGGAAGTTCACTGCACTGGCAGGCTTCGGCGCTTCTCCCCTTCCCCATCGACTACCTTCACTGGCAAAAGGAGACCGGGGTGGACTGGACGGAGGAGAATTTCCGCCAGGCGGTGGAAGAAATCCGCCGGGAATTCAACATCCATGAGTATCCCGAGTCCGTCAACACCCGTGGCAACAAGCTCTTCTATGAAGTCGCCAAGCAAATGGGGTACGACCCCCGCCGACAAATCGGGGCACGGCGCAACTGCATCTACTGCGGAAACTGCCGCACATTCGTGATGTGCAAGTACGACTCACGCTCCAGCACGCTGGCATCGTATATCCCAAAGGCAGAAAAGTACGGGGTGGACATTCTAGCCGACACGGTGGTGGAGAAGATCCTGATCGATGCCCAGGGAGAGCGTGGGGTGGCCCGCGGGTTGATCTGTCGCGACAAGACCTCCACCTTCGAGATAACGGCCGACCACATCGTTGTTGCCTGTGGATCCAGGAAATCGCCGCTGCTTTTGATGCGCTCGGGCTACGGGCCGCCGGAATGGGCTGGCAACCCGATCACGGTGGTCAATTCAAACATCGGAAAACACATCGATGGCCATCCCAGAATCCCGGGCATCAGTGCCCTCTTTGACGAACCTCTGGGTGACGGCGAACTCCGAAGCATCAGAGGATATTTCATGATCGACGATGAACGGGCCAATGGCGAAGGACGACTCTTGTTTCGCTCGGAACTTGGAGATGGAAAGGTTCCCGAAGCGGCCGCCCAGGACGTGTTTGCCCCCGAGTTCGGTCGGGAACACAAGAAATTCATGCAAGAGAAGGGCATCTTCCGAACGGGATCGCTGAATCCCAATGTGGCCAAGCCTTCGGGGCGTTGGTCCATGGACCCCACTGGGAAAATGGTCTACGGAGGCGATCACAGCCTGACGATTCGCCGGGCCAGGGAGGGATTGGCTATTGCCCATAAGATCTTGACAAAAATGGGGGCCAGGAAGATCACCCCAATCGATATCCCGGTGACCCTCAACAGTCGGACCAGAGGCTCACGCCTGGTGGGAGCCTGCCGGGCGGGTGTCGACCCCAAGACCTCGGTGGTCAACCCTTATTTCGAGTCACATGATGTGGACCATCTGTTTGTCTGTGACAATAGTGTGATCCCTCGGGTGACCACCGGCCCCACCGGAGTCCCCCTGTCGACTGTGGCCGTCTTTGCTGCAGGGCGCATTGTGGAACGTCACTTCCGATGATCCAGAACTGAAGACGGATAGAGATTACTCATGCATGGGGGCACAATCCAGTTCTCGCCAACCTCCTGAACCGTAGCGGGAGTCAATACTCAGCACGGTGCGCCGAAGCTGGAGAGGTACAAATACCTTTACTTCCGTTTCCGAGCCCACCCAGTAACCCTGAATTTCGACCGGCGCCAAGGCGTACTTAGCAAGCGTATGTTCCGAAGCCCCCGAGCCTCGTGGGTTGCAAACGAGGACTGCTGTGAGCTTGTTGCCAGAAACGAGAGCCGCTGGTTGACCACCCATCAAACACAGGGTTGTGCAATCTTTTTGAATGCTGCCGTGCGCCATCACGTGGTCCGGTCCAACGTTGTTCCAGGTACCGGTCCGCTCCTTTCCCCTGGCTCCACAGCTGAGATCAATGATCCTGCCTTTAAGAACCACCGTCTGGGGTTGCTTCATCTGGGCCTTTAGATGGGTCACAAAGAAAGCGCTCACCCACACTGCCATGATGGTGTTGAATGCTATGAACCCAAATGTCCTCCGCTTCTTTAATCTCATTCCTCGCTCCCGCACGGGCTATCCATCGGTGGGTTGGGAACCTTTGGCTTCAGTGGTTCACTTCCCTCAGACCTCCCAGGGGAATACTCCTAATTTTCTACTAAGGCAGTTGTCCGCACCTTGACCCGGGACGCCTCGCCTTTTTTCTCTACCCAGGCAAGATAAAGGTTCTCGCTGTCTGCGGTTATGACCGGATAGATGGTATTCCAATTGCCATCGCTCACCTGCTGGATTCGACTCCACTCACCGGTACCGGGACTACGGTAAGCAAGGAATATCTGCGACCCAGCCTCCTTGATGCCTTCCCATGTAGCATAGGCCGTGTCATCTTCGGCGATCACCAACTGGGTGTGCAGCACGGTATTCTGGGGCGCTTCTGCCAGAAACTGCCGCGGAGCGAAGCTGTTCCCTCCGTCCTCAGAGTAGGAATAGTAAATACCGGCTTCTTCGGCGGTCCGGCCGCCGGTCCACCAAACTGCGTGGATCCTTCCCTGGCTGTCGTCTCCCACGGAGACACCTGCATGCGGTCAGCCATAGCTGACCCAACCATCGTCGCTGATTGTCACCGGATCACTGAAGGTCTTGCCACCATCCGTGGAACGAATCACCACGTGATTGCGCACATTATCGGGCGGGACAATCCGATAGGCGACCACAATCGTTTTGCCTCCCTCCAGGAAAAGAATACTGGGCCGACAGCAGGGGCAGGCGTTATTGGCGATGGAGTAGTTGCTTCCGAAGGTCTTCCCGCCATCTTCAGACACCGACATAAAGATCTGAGAGGACTCTAAATCATTCCTCCCGTCGTTCCAGGCTGCATAGATTTTCCCATCGGGACTGGTCGCGATCCCAGAAAAAGCGTGGTTGATCGCTTTGTCCCGATCGTCATTCAAAGCCATGGCTGGCGCAAAGAGTCCAGCGCTTTCTGCGTGGGCCATCCTGAGGTCGCCCGTTTTCGCCAGGGGACCGCGAGTCGCCCAGACACCCGTCACGCTGCCATCGACACCGATAGTGAATTTGGCCAGATTTTCTCCCCCATGGGAGGAGACCTCTCCCGGCCGGTCATTGATCTGTCTGGGGGTGTCCAAAAGCTCACCTTCGCTGCTGAGTGTGGCGATGAAAAAGTTAAGCCCTCCCTCCTCGTTAGCCGGTTCTTGCTCCGTCCAACTCAACAACACATCTCCATCAGGAGCGACCTTCAGGTAGGGGTCGGCCGGATTACACTGAAGGTCTCCCGCAACGATGGGGTCGTTGAAGGAAAGAGTTCCTGGAACAGGCGGTTCGTCTTCCGTCATTTGACCGCACCCGAAAAGAAGAAGCGAAACACCAGCCAGAGTGACGAGCCCTCTCTTCATTGTGACCTCCCATTCGTAGTCAAAGAGCGGATCTTGCACGTTTTGGGTTGTCCTGTCCTTTAGACAGACTCACAACTCATTGCTATACGTCACTTTATTTATACATGGATTATCCCGATCTTGCAGATTTGGGTTGATGTTTATGTCAATAAGCTGGGCCGCCAATCAACAGCGGGAGTGGACCTACCTTGTAGCGTCCGCTACACCAACCTGAGGCGCATGAGGCAAAGGTATTTTCATTGCCTTTAGGAGCCCAAAGTCTTAGCATTAGGGAAATTTTAGACAAGAGGTTGTCCTCAACGGGTTTGTACTTCAGGACAGGAATGGTAACCATGCCGGAAATCAACGGAGTCTTGGAAACACAGCTTTGGGTCGAGGATCCGGAGCGTTCGCATCGCTTTTACCAGGAGGTGTTCGGATGTCAGCAGATTGACGGAGGTCCGGATCGCTTGATCGCGCTCAGTATTGAAGATCGCCAGGTTCTCCTGTTGGCCAGGAAAGGTGCTTCCAGGAAACCCACAGTACTTCCAGGGGGCACCATTCCTCCTATCGATGGGGAGGGACCGTCGCATCTCGCCTTCTCCATCTCAGCGGATCAGCTGGCAA
>CBDUTA010000093.1:0-10896 GCA_965369785.1 uncultured bacterium | reverse complement strand
GGACTTGAGTTGGCATGAGGGTTGCTTGTCAAGACAAGGGTTGACGCCGGTCTGATCACCACAAAAATGTGCCGGGGTCTCCGCCTCTTCATTGGAGAAGAGGAGCCACTTCGGAAAAGAGGGGACACATCCAGGAGGACACAGCACGGTTTGAAAGAGATTAAGTTCCTAGAGGAGATACCCAAAAACACACGGGCGTGTCTGTATGGCGCCAGTTCACAGGCAGCTCTTCTGCTGGAGGCATTGGCCATCCGAAAGGATGTTGTCGTACCGTTCCTGGTGGACACCTACAAGCGGGGGAAATTATCAGGAATCGACATCCTTCCGCCTTGCAATCTCAAGGACCGGCGCACCGACTACGATCTGGTCATCATCACCAGCGCACATGAGAAAGAAGTACTTCACACGATTGAATCCATGGATGTGCAACATGTCGTCAAGGCCCATAAACATTTATTTGTAAGATGCAGTACCGTTTATCTCCCCAGCGCCGGCAAAAACAAATTCCATACCATTTTTCTGGAGTTGACAGGGATGTGCAACATGTCGTGCTCATTTTGTCGACAGCCAGGCTTGAGACCAGAAAAAGAGCACATGGATTATGGACTATTCAAGGAAATCATCAATCAGATCGCTGAGAACAGGCTGGCGAAAACAATTTACTTGTTTGGCTGGGGAGAGTCGCTTCTCTATCCGAGAATCATGGAGGCTGTTGAGTATTGCAAGTCCAAAAGCTTGTCCCCGGAAATCGTCACTAATGGGCTGCTCTTGACGAAGGAAGTGTACCTGGATCTGGTGTCCGCCGGTATCGAATCAATCTACTTCAGTTTTCACAATTTATCAGAAGAAACCTTTTTTCACAGACATGCCCACAACAGAATGACCTATGGGGACTATTTTAAGTCACTCATTGGTCTGATTGACACCCATCTGAAAAGTCAAAACGACGTGCGGATCATTGTTGGCCTGATCTTCTCGAAGAAAGAATGGATTGCCAGTGATCTGATGCCCGTTTCGTCGATGAAGAAGGAGACAGCGGATGCGGTACGTCTATTTGAACCGTTCAGAAAAGAAATGCAAAGGCTGGCAAGAGCGCATGGTGTTGAATGCAAACTGAATAGGGAGAAATTCAAGCGGAATTTGTCGCAGTTGAAAGAGAATGGGTCACAAAGGATCCTGAACATCATGCAGAATGTGCACCTCGCTTTAGGGCCACTCACTACGGATGCCCATCTTGCTTCAAAGTTGAGAATGAGAGGTACCTACGAGGGGATCTTCGAGTTTCAGGAGGCCAGCTCAGGACTGTGCACTGCTATTTCACAGCCAATGATACTCGCCGATGGATCATTCACACCCTGCTGTGCCGGAGCCATTCCTATGGGGAAAATAGGGGAGAAGAAAAGTCTGGTATCCATATTGGCCAGTGAAGAGTATCGGTCATTAATGGATGGATTCAGCAAAAACAAGGTGGTCCACAAGACATGTCAGGAGTGCATGGGTAAGTACATAAAAATAGAGGATTTAGTTTCATTGGCATCAGAGTGAATTATTTCCATCGCTGTGTCCAGTATAGGGCTGAAGCAGCAACACTCCCAGAAATCATCTGACTTGCAGGTTACCGATGTTGGATATACCGGCCTATCGTGAAAGTGAGAATCATATACGACAGTACCTGAACCAGTGGATCAGCATCCGAAGACACAATTTGGATATCTTCGAAAAAGCTGGCTTCCCCGTGCGGGTCAACTGTATTCAGGAAATCAGGACGCTCCTGGGCTCCATGCAGGAGGGTAGGTGTGATGCCTTCATGGAAGATGTCGGTGGGTTGTCTGAGAAGCAGTTGGAACTGGTCGTCCAGGTTGCCAGGGACGTGGTCAGATTTCAGGAGACTACGTTTCCCCGCAGACAATTGCTGATGCCTTTTGACAACATACTCGCCTATTTCTCGACCTATTCGAAGTTGTGTGCACTAAAACCGGATTTTGAGAGTGTTCTTGAAATTGGACCTGGCGCTTCCATGCTTTCCTTCTATCTGTCCCGTCACCGCCCTCTAAAGAATTACACGCAGATTGAAGCTTGCGAAAGCTTTTATCTTCTTCAGAGTCTGATAAACAACTGGCAATTCGAAAGTGCTTTTGAAGAAAACGCATTCTTGGAAAGCATCTTTGTTCCCCATGACAGCAGCAACATGCCCACAACGAACAAGAGGCATGAGAAAGTGTGCCACCACTACCCGTGGTGGAAGATTGAAGAGGTTTCTTCAGCCGGACAAGACTTCGATGTCATTGTGTCCAATGCAAACTTATTGGAATTTTCAGAGTTGGCCTTGGACGAATATCTTCAGTTGGTCAGCAAGAAGCTCAGGGACGACGGACTCTTTTTTGTGCAGTGTTTTGGTTCAGGCCCCATGCCCATTGAAAAACTGTGGTCAAAAATGCATGAGAACCGGCTAGCTCCCCTATGTATCACGTCCAATGTCTACACCGATGTGGAGCGGCTCATGCACAATCTGGCGGGAAAGCACAAGAGGCTGTTGATTGCTCCAGCAGGCCTGGGGACCCGATTGCTGGTTGCCAACACTGATTTCGTAAACTCGATGGAAGAAATCGTTCTGGTGGACAATTTCAGGAGTGAGGCAATCCAGGGGTTGAAGGTCGTCAAACCTGAAGACATAGGAAGTACGGGCATCCGTGATGCTCTTATCGTCTACGAAGAAGGCGCTTTGAACAATGAATACCGGGATTCCTTTTCCCGCCATTCCGTCAAGGTCCACTCCCTTGGAGAATTTCAGGTATCGAAAACGTTCGCTGTTCCTTATGGCGTTTTTGTCGGGGAAGGTCATGAGGAGTACGATTCCTGCCACGCCCGTGGAAACTATTCGGCACGTCCGCTGGACAAGCACTCAAGGATCGCAAAAACCTTCCTCTCCAAGAATGGTAAGAGATATACCGTAGAGGAGTTGGCAGCACTTGTGGAAAGGATACTGTAAACCGTACAGATGACTGAAAGGTGGGCTAAATGGGCGTCAATGTAATCATGCTCGAATGGCTGAGGAGGCTGGAGCGAAAAGGAATCTTCCGGCAAGCCGAGTTGCTTGAACTGGGACCTCAAGACATGTTCATAGCCAGGCCAGCGCTGAGGAAATGTCTTGGGGATTTGTTTACAGAGCAAAACGAGAAGCTGAGCAAGGTGTTACTGGAAGGTTGTGAGGAGGAAGGAGTCAGGACAGAGGCAGAGCTTCAATCACACTCTTCCAACGACAAAGTAAAAGCCATTTATCAGCTATTAGGTGTTCAGGAGTACCGTTCCCTCGATGCGTACGATACAAGAGCTGACTACAAACAGGATCTGAACTTTGAATTCAATCTGGGCAAAAAGTTCGATGTGATAACGGACTTCGGAACGTCAGAACATTGCTTCAATACCCAAAATGTGTTCAAGATGATTCATCGACATTTGAAAGGAAAAGGGCTCATGCTGTTAGTCCTGCCTGCATTTGCTGACATCGATCACGGGTTCTGGAATCTACACCCGACGGTATTTAAGAACCTGGCCCGCGCCAACCACTATGACATTGTGGATTTCTTGTACATTGACGATGTCGTTACGAGGTGTGATGCGTACGAGGAAGAGGGTGGGACGAGGATAGATTTCAATTCTTTACCGATCAATCCAAACGAACCCATTGATCGGGCAGACATTCAAATGCTGTATCTGGATAACATTAAAAAGAGGTCTAAAAGAAATGAAAATCGAGAGTATAGCTCTACTGCCAACAGAGGCGGGGCGGACAAGTATTCAAGAATAGCGGTATTTGATCATTGCTATGTGGCACTCAGAAAAGACGGAAATGATAACTCCTTCAAGTTTGCCTACCAAGATGAATATGACCTCTCTCCCTATTTGAATGCCTTGAAGAAAATTCCGGCCGAGATTACGGAAATATACATTGCACCAGCAGGGAGCATGGCTCGTGCCCTTTTGCAGGAGAAAGTCTTTGCAGAACGGTTTGATCGGATCGTTCTTGTAGACAACTACAAGGAAGGGACAAGCATAGATGGGAACAAGGTGGTACCGGAAGAGGACATCCATGGAATCAAAATCAAAAGCGCGCTCATCGTACATTCAAAGGACTCCCTGGTTAGACGATTTTCTGAATCCTTCCAGAAGTGCGGTGTAACCGTCTACAACTGAAGCAGCAAACTTTCCCCCTCCCGCCTTCCGGAAACCTTTCCAACCAAGAGCTGCTTTGCCCCATCTTTAGAGACTTCCCGGGAACGAAGCATCTGAGCGCTTCCACTCGTGATTCTCAACAGCCTGGCATGCAAATTGCTCATCCTTTTGGGACAAGTGTGGTGTTGGAAATGCAAAAACGTGTCACTGGGGCAGACATGGGGGGTGGAGTGACTGCCCACCACTGGAAGGAAAGCAATTAACATCAATAACTTGAGAGCAATTCTAGCCAGAGGATCAGCCTTGATCCGTCCCATCGGTGAGCTCGGTCTGGCACCCACTCCAACCGTCAAGAATTTGGCGAGCAAGTCGGGGTAAATGATGAAAGCAGCAATACTGGTTGAGCAAAACAGCCCGCTGGCCATCGAGGAAATTGAGATACCGAAGCTCGAGGTTGGACAGGTTCTGGTTCAGGTCAAGCACAGCGGCGTTTGTGGCAAACAACTGGATGAGATTAAGGGCACGCGGGGCGTGGATCCGTTCTTACCCCATCTGTTGGGTCATGAGGGATCCGGTATCGTGGAAGAAATCGGTCCTGGCGTTCGCAAAGTGAAAAGGGGCGACCATGTGGTCCTGCATTGGATGAAGAGTTCCGGTATCGACTCAGATCCGCCCCGGTTTCAGTGGAACGGAACCACGGTGAACGCCGGTTGGGTGACGACCTTCAGCGAATACACCGTGGTCTCGGAGAACAGGATCACAGCAATTCCTGCTGACCTCGAGTTGGATGCCATTTCTCTTCTCGGTTGTGCTGTTACGACCGGCCTCGGAATCGTGTTCAACAACGCTGCCTTAAAACCGGGGCAATCTATAGCTGTATTTGGGGCGGGAGGAGTCGGGGTAAATGTGTTACAGGGAGCAGCGCTTGTCAGTGCCCACCCTATCGTGGCCATCGACTTATACGCGCCCAAACTAGAGCAGGCTACTGCTTTCGGAGCCACCCACACAGTAAACGCCACACAGGACGATTGCGAGGCTCTCCTTTTGGAAATTTCGGGCGGTCAGGGATTTGATGCAACGGTTGATACCACAGGTCTCACAAAAGTTCGGGAAATGGCATACCGCCTGACACGCCACACCGGAAAGACGATCCTTGCAGGAGTTCCACATCATGAAGACCGGATCACCCTTGATTCCTTTCCACTCCATTTTGGCCGTCGCATTTTTGGATCCCACGGCGGCGAGACCCAACCAGACGTGGATATCCCTCGCTACATACAACTCTATCGGCAAGGCAAGCTCAAGCTGGAGGAGCAAATCACACACCGTTATAACCTGGCTGAAATCAACGAAGCAGTGGAACAGGTGCGGAAAGGCAGGGTAGGCAGGTGCGTCATAACCACCTCCTGATCTTGGAGTCCGCTGTAACGATATGACACAGCTTGCTCGGGCAATAACCTCGTTGACGAATCTTCGGTGCTGGAAACCTTTCATCATCGGAATCGACTTGGACAACACGATTGTGTCCTATAACGATCTGTTTTTCCGCCAAGCCCTCTCGATGGGCTTGGTGGGACCCTCCGGACCGAGGGACAAGACGGAGCTAAGAAATTTCATAAAATCTCGTTTTCATGATCTGGCTTGGCGAAAAGTCCAAGCCCGAGTTTACGGACCCGGAATGGCCCAGTCAGAGCCTTCACCCGGGGTAAGAGAATTTCTCCACCTCTGTATGCGCAGGGGAGCCAAGGTCTATGTCGTCAGTCACAAGACGGAGTTTGCCGCTTTCGATGAAACCAGGACCCACCTTCATCGAGCCTCCCTGGAATGGATGTGGCGCCGGGGTCTTCTTGACAGTGACTACACGGGCCTGCAGAAGGAAGACGTTTTCTTTGAGGCAACTCGTGAAGAGAAAATTAGACGAATTTCCCAGTTGGGTTGCTCTCATTTTATCGATGACCTGCAGGAGGTCCTGCTCGATGAGGGTTTCGACAGGCATGTCAAAAAGATTTTGTATGCCCCGGGAGGAAACGAACCGTTGAAAGCCGCGAAGGTTCTGAGTAGCTGGCAGGAGATCGCAGACCATGTTTTTGGCCACTGAAGAAAGATCTCAGGAGACTGTTGATTGGGATCGGTTATTGGAAGTTTCTTCGATCAGCACGGAGATTATGAAAGGTGGAAAAAACAACCGCCTGTTCAAGATTAACTGTCCAGACGGAAGAGTCTTTGCCGGCAAGCATTATTTCTCTCACCCATCCGATTTGCGAGATCGAATGGGAACCGAACTGTTGGCCTATGAGATCCTGTTGGGTCACGGCGTGGACTGCATTCCCCGCCTGGTTGCAAAGGATCTCAGCTGCAGGGCTGCCGTTTTCGAATTCATTGAGGGAACTCCGGTTCACGACACAACAACAGAGGACATCCAGCAGGCAGCCGATTTTCTCTGCACGCTCAAAGATGTTGCAGAGACCATCGAGCCTCACACGATGGGACCTGCCTCGGAGGCCTGTTTCTCTCCGCAAGGGGTGGTGGACAATCTCCAGACACGTCTGCACAACTTTGACGACATTTCCTACGATGTTCCTTATGGCAGGCAACTGCGTGGGTTCCTGGAAGAAGTCTTCGCGCCAGCTCTCCATGATTCGGTCAAGAACTGCCGAACGGTACTTGCCCGGGCCAACCTCTCGTTCTCCCGAGAGATTGGCTGGAGTGAACGAACTCTCAGTCCCTCGGATTTTGGATTCCACAACGCACTGAGGTGCAGGGGAAGCAGTGTTGTCTTCCTGGATTTCGAATATTTCGGCTGGGATGATCCGGTCAAGACCCTGTGCGACATCTCTTTGCATCCCCATCCAGCCATGCGCTCAGGGGAGGAACTGATCGAGCTGTTGACGGGCACTTTTCTTCAGAAAGTCAATCCTTATGGTTCTGTCCATGATCGGATCAGGGCTCTTTTTCCTCTGTTCGGCTTGAAATGGTGCCTGATCCTGCTGAACGAGTTTATCCCAACTGAATGGGCACGGCGTCGATTCGCAGGAATGGACGAAGGAGAGCGCAAAACAGTACTGGGTCGCCAACTGGAAATGGCGAAGCAATTCCTTGAGGAGTCCGCTGTCAAGTATGAAAATTTCTGTTCTCTCCTGGCATAGAAGTGCCCTGAACATCCCACTGGATGAACGATCTCTTTCGCTGAGGAGAAAGATTGTCGAAGTCTTGAGTCACAGTAAAAGAGGTCACCTGGGCGCCTCCTTTTCTCTGGTGGAAATCTTGCGAGTCCTGTACGACGATATCCTGCGATACGACAGCGCCACACCCCGCTGGGAGGGACGAGACAGATTTATTCTCAGCAAGGGCCACGGCTGTTTGGCATTGTACGTACTTCTTGCAGAAAAGGGTTTCTTCCCTGAGCAACACCTGCAAACGTTTTGCAGCAAGGGCAGCATCCTTGGAGGACACCCTAATTCAGAAAAGGTGGCTGGCGTGGAAGCGGCCACAGGCAGTCTCGGTCACGGCCTGTCCCTCGGAGTTGGAATGGCCGTTAATGCACGATATGAAAAATCAGGAGCCCGGGTCTTTGTGGTTGTGGGTGATGGAGAATGCGATGAGGGCTCAATTTGGGAAGCTGCAATGTGTGCCGGAAAGTATGGACTGAGCAACCTGACGGTCCTTGTCGACTACAATAAATTTCAGTCCTACGATGCCGTTTCCCAAGTTCAAGAACTTGAGCCTTTCCGTGATAAGTGGAGGGCCTTTGGTTTCGCAACCGTGGAAGTGAATGGCCATGACACGGCCAGTCTGAAAGAGAGCCTGGAAAACCTACCCCTGCAGCCGGACAAGCCGTCTGCAGTGATCTGCCATACGATAAAAGGGAAGGGCGTACCCTTTGCCGAGAACAATCTCACCTGGCACCACAAGAGCGGGATAGACGAGGACCAGGTGCGGACTCTTATGGAATGCCTGGGTGCCTCGGTCAGGACGACAACATTTACTGATGGGACTTACCTGGTCAGGTCAGGGAGCGAGGAGAACACCGCAGGGGTGAACCATGCGTAAAGCTTGTCTAAACATGGTTTATGAACTAGCCCGGAAAGACAAACGGGTATTTTTCATCGGCTCTGATCTGGGCTTCCAGACCCTGAGTGAATTTAGGGAAGAGATGCCTGACCGGTTCTTCATGGAGGGCGTCAGTGAGTCCAACGTCATCGGGATGGCCGCAGGTCTGGCCATGGAAGGAAAGATTCCCTACGTGAACACGATCGCCACCTTCCTCACCAGACGTTCCTTCGAGCAAATTGCCATTGATGTTTGCCTGCACAATGTACCCGTCAGACTGATTGGTAACGGGGGTGGTTTGGTTTATGCGCCGCTCGGCTCGACTCACCTGGCTTTTGAGGACATTTCCATTTTGCGCCCACTGCCGAATATGACCATTATTTGTCCGGCTGACGCCGACGAAATGTGCCGTCTCATGCCCCAGACTTTAGACTATCCTTCTCCTATCTATATTCGACTGGCGAAAGGTTACGATCCCATTGTCTCGCGCCAGGAACTCGGTTTTTCCATCGGCAAAGCCATTCACTACAAAGAAGGCAAAGATGCGCTGATCATCACCACCGGCATCACCCTGCAGAAAGCAGTCGCAGCTGCCGCGAGTCTCGCCGATGAGGGAATCGACGCCGGCATTCTCCATATGCCCACCATCAAGCCCCTTGATGTCGAGCAGCTGCTGGATCTGGCCGATAGCGTATCCGTGGTTGTGACGGCCGAGGAGAATACACTTTTAGGCGGTCTGGGCAGCGCCGTTGCTGAAGTTCTGGCGGAAGCAAACTTGAGCCGCTCAACACGGTTCAAGCGTGTAGGAATTCCCGACCTCTTCCCCGATCTCTATGGATCACAAATGGAAATCATGGACCAATTCGGTATCTCCGAAGCTGGTCTCGTCCAATCGGTAAAGGAACTCTACTCGAGGTAAACCATGGGCAATCTTATCAACGTCATCAACATCCTTCACAAACAAACCGAACGCGAGTACTTACCCCGCATGGTGGATGAAAAGGTACCCTCCATGAGAGTGGCCAAAAAATACGGCCAGGAGTACTGGGATGGGGACCGTCGCTACGGATATGGAGGATACAAGTACGACGGGCGCTGGCGGGCTGTAGCCAAGCGTCTGATTGAAACCTACTCGCTCACAGAAACGGCGAAGATTCTGGATGTGGGCTGTGGAAAAGGATTCCTTCTTTATGAACTCAAGCAGCTTCTCCCTGAAGCACAGGTGGCCGGGTTTGACATTTCAGAGTACGGGCTCTCGAATGCAAAAGAGGAAATCCGTGATCAACTGTTCGTTCATCGAGCTGAGGATTCCTACCCCTATGAGGATTCTCAATTCGACCTGGTCATCTCGATCAATACTCTTCACAACCTTCCCATTCACAAACTCAAGTCTGCTTTGACAGAAATCGAGAGAGTTGGAAAAAACCAACTGATCAGCGTAGAGAGCTACAGGAACGAACAGGAGCTTTTCAATCTCCAGTGCTGGGCTCTGACTTGCGAGGCCTTTTTCACTTCCGAGGAATGGGTCTGGCTGTTCGACACCTTTGGGTACACAGGAGATTTCGAATTCATCTACTTTGAATAGGGACGAGAATCACATGACCGAAACAAAAACGTGGCAACAACATTTGAGTACACAGGAGATTACGAATTCATCTACTTTGAATGAGGACGAGAATCACATAACCGAAACAAAAACGTGGCAACAACATTTTGGCGTTGTCCGGGATTCCGTCAACGGTTACCACGTCATCGGGTGCAGTTCATGCGGTTTCACCCATATTGTTCCCCTTCCAACCGAGGAGGAACTGGTCCATGTATACAGCGGGGAAGCACTCAAGGACACGTCGCTTAGTGCGGATCGATACCGCCGGGAACTGGACTGGTACAATCTCGTCTTTGATGATCGCTATGATACTTTTGAAGCTCATCTGCCTGCTGAGCGCCGCCGCATTCTGGATGTTGGCTGCGGCCTGGGCTTTTTCCTGCTGCGGGGCAAGGAACGGGGTTGGGATACGGTGGGAATCGAGCCGGGGGAGCGATCCGCTGCTTATGGCCGCCGCCTGGGACTGGAAATCGTGGCGGATTTCCTGACCAAGGCAGTCACTGACCGGTTGGGGAAGTTTGACGCCATCCACATGAGCGAAGTCCTGGAGCACATCCCGGATCCCCGAGGAATGCTGCAACTAATGCACAGCCTGCTCAGGCCTGGGGGGCTGCTTTGCCTGATGGTGCCCAACGACTACAACCCCTTTCAGCGGGCATTCAGACTGGTCTCGGATGAAAAGCCATGGTGGCTGGCACCGCCAAACCATGTCAATTATTTCACTTTGGACTCTTTGACTCAAATCCTTTTATCCTCCGGTTTTGAGATCACTTTGCGAGAAGCCTCTTTCCCTATCGATATGTTCCTGTTGATGGGTGACAACTACATTGGCAATGACACCCTGGGCCAAAAGTGCCACCAAAAACGCAAGAATTTTGAGCTCAGTCTTCAAAAGGCCGGTATGGGTGACATCAGACGCCGCCTGTACGAAACGCTGGGAGCTGCCGGCATGGGACGGGAAATCGTCATCTATGCCCGGGCCAAAGAAAAGGATGCAAGTTAAAAAAGCGCCCGGGATGTTGACGGACTCCCACCTAACTCATATTGGATTCTCTGAGTCGATGTGC
>CBDUTA010000092.1:0-10898 GCA_965369785.1 uncultured bacterium | reverse complement strand
TCAGAGACGCAATCTGACTTTTTGCCGAGGAACTTCATGACTTTCTGAAAAACGTAATGGGTGCCTTTCGGTCCAATCTGTTGATCTTCCTGCACTTGTAGATTTTCCCCACACCTTGTGAATGCTGGCCCGTTGATTGCAGTGGGCAACAGGCAGGGAGGCAAGGGGATGAATCTATTGAAAAATGGCAATTACCGATGGGTCCTATGTTGTGTGGTGGTGTTGGGGATCAGCAGTGTGGCCTTGTTGATGCCTCAGGATGGAGAGCCTGTCTCGACGGGTCCCGAGTTTGTCGATGCCCTTTGGATCGCCAAAGACAAAGGTCTCTTGAAGATGGACGTTTCAGATGCTGCCCCTCTGTTGGAGATCTCTGACATTGGTGATGTCAGAGCCATGGACATCGATGATCGTCGAGGTTTGGTGTGGGCCTTCAGCAAAAACCGGCTGCGAGGCATCACCTTTGGTGGTGAAGTTCGTTTTACGGTGCCGGAACACCAAAAGGATAGGGAGGACTTCGACCGGGACAACGACGATGACGATCGTCACGGTAGCGATGGGCGTGGAGGCGACGACTTTGATGACAACGACGATGACGACGATGACCGTGGCGGTAGAAGGCGTCGCGATGACGATGATGATGACGACCGGGACGATTTCAAGCTGCGAGGCGACAGGCCTTTTGGTTTGCAGGTGAATTCGAACACAGGAACAGTGTGGCTTGGCCTGGAGCGCTTGCTCTATCAGTTCGATTCCGAGGCTAACCGGTTGAGGACCTTGAGTTTGCCCGAAAAGGGGAAAGCCCTGGCTCTGGATGAGCTGACTTCCTTTCTATGGGTTGCTACTCGTAGATCACTCTTGTGCTACGACGAGACAGGTACCCTGATTTATTTCATTGAGCTGGGCGGAAAAGTTCGTGTGGAAGACATCGAAATTGATCCTGATTCCGGAGGCATCTGGGTGGTTGGAAAAAATGGTCTGAGTCGCCTGGGCTCCACAGGGCAACTGATTTTTAAAACTAGAACCAAAAAAATGGTCCAGGTCGTCACGGATCATCGAGGGGGAGCCTGGCTGGCTGGTGACAAAACGCTCATTCACATCGATCCCTTTGGAGAGCTTTTTGTTGAACTGAAACCATTCGGCAAAAAAGGTAAGGAGCTTATTGTCCTGGCGGCGGATCCGCTGGATGGCTCGGTGTGGGCAGCCAGCAAGGAGCAAGTGGCCCATGTGAGTACCGCCGGGAAGATCCTACAGAGTCTGGAATCTAAGGGCTTCAAGAATAAGAAGGGACGAATTCGGGATTTTGCTCTTTACGTGGATGTCTTGGCTCCCCGGGTTGCCATCACTTCTTCTCCTGCGGGTGGACTGACCAACAACCCCCGACCGGTCGTGATGCTGAATTTCACGGACATAGGTGAAGGTGTGGACCGGTCCACTTTAGATTTCGAAGTCAATGGAGAGGAGTGGTCGTTTGACTGCAGTGTGGATGACGAAAGAGAAAGGGCTACTTGCATCCCGATTATGGCGCTGCCTGAAGGCGTGATTGAGCTTTCAGTCACGATTCAGGATCTCAATGGAAATCGGTCCGATCCGGCCCAGGTGAGTTTTATCGTAGACTCGATTCCTCCCGAACTTCTGTTTGTCATTCCCTCGCAGGACGCGATTCTCGACACCGACATTCCGAACATAGAGGTCGATTACAGTGATTCTGGCTCGGGTGTGGATCCATCGACCTTCACGATTCAGGCCGATGGCGACAACCTGGACATCAACTGCGATGTTGGCTTAACCCGTGCCGCCTGTGCTCCGGTCCGGCCGCTGCCGGAAGGATTACACACTCTTTTGGCCACCATCCGAGACGTGGCCGGCAACCTGTCCCCCGCAGCCCAGGTCAACTTCTCCGTGCAGCTGGGCCCTGGCACAATCACCATTACGTCCCCGGAAACCGGTAGCGTGATTAACGTCAACAGCGTACTCGTTCGTGGTGTTGTCGAGGCGCCTCCAGATTCTGAAGTGGGTGTTACGATCAACCGGTTTCCCGCAGAACTGAACAACGGAGAGTTCGTCGCCTTGGCTCAGCTGCAATTTGGCACTAACGTGATTACCGCCAAGCTTGTCAATCAAGCGGGGAACAGTACAACAGAGTCTGTCACGGTGGAAGTCCAGGACCTACAGGAAGAGACTCTCCGGTTGCTGGCCAGCCCGTCCAAGGGCGTAAGTCCCCTCAACGTGCAACTACAAGCTCTGAACCTCGTGGGCATGCGGTTAGTCCGATTTGAGCTGGATTTTGAAGGGGACGGAGTGGTGGACCTTGACTCCGACACATTTGACGACATCCGTCATACGTACACCCAAGAGCAAATGTTGTTGCCTACCCTGACGGTTACCGATGATTCAGGGAACCAGAGCATTGCCACCACAACGATTAATGTGTTTGTTCTCCCCGATCTTGTGGCCAAATGGAAGGCCATGAAAGATGCCCTAAGAATAGGAGATATCGACACCGCTTTAAGCTTTATTGCTATAGAATCGAGAGAGAGGTATCGCGAGATATTCAATATCAGTGTCCCTGCACTCGCCACGGTGGACTCAACACTCACGGACATCCGATTATTGGGGGTGAGGGGTGATCAAGCAGAGTTCGAGATGTTGCGGACTGAGGATGGGATGGAACTGTCATTTTATGTTCTGTTTGTGCTAGATCATGATGGAATATGGCGGCTCAGGACATTCTAGGTGAGCTGATGAGAAGGCTAGTGTTGACTATCGTCACAGGCGTTGTACTGCTTCTCCTGGCAAGTTGGGGATATCTCATGTATTCCGATCCACGTCGGCTCATCCATGTCGATGGGCCATTTGAGGGTCAGGTCCTGGATATGGAGACAAAGCAGCCGATCGAGGAGGCCGTTGTCCTGGCTCTTTGGGCGAAAAAAAGTGCCGGAATAGCCCACCCTAGAGACACCTACTTTGAAGTTCAAGAGACTCTAACCGATTCAGAAGGAAATTTCACTATTCCCGGAATCCGGGGAGTCTCCTTAAACCCCTTATCAGTGGTCAGGAAGCCACGGATTATGATTTTCAAGCCTGGCTATGCGGCCTCCACGGGGCAATGGGACCCTGTGGAGGCGCTCTCTCCGCCCGGCCCCATCAAATTGTATAAGAGAGGGGACCAAACCGTGTTTGAACTAGGCCGCTTGACAGACCGACAGGAAAGAGTGGGCAATCTGCATAAGCTCTTTGTCTACGTTTGCAACCCGGAAATCCTTGAAGAGCTGAGTGTTGTCTCTCCTGATTGTGTGCCGAGGGAGAAAATCTCAAATCTAATCCGACTAGAACAAACTGAACGAAGGAATCTTGGCCTCCAGTAGACGAGGGCTGATTAAGAGAGGTACCGATGAAGAAAACAGTGATGATTGCTTTGACCAGTTTCCTAGTGCTCTCGGGAGGCGGTTTTGTTCACCCTTATTCGAGAGCGACTCATATGGAACTCAGCGATAGGGCTGTTAGCTTTTCAATATTAGACGAGTTCCTTAAGACAGAGTTGGATATCGCCCAGGGGATCGAAGGGGAGATTTCTGGTAACAGGGTGACCCAGTGGGTCATCATAGGGAGTCACGCAGAAGATGATCATATCCGTCCCTGCAACCACTTTCACAACCCGTTGCGTAACTGGGATGACGCAGGGCTCATGATCGTTCCCTTTCCAACATTGGTGTGCATAAGCATCAATTTTTCCTCAGTCATTTGGGGGCAAAATCCTCAGGCTCAACCAGCTTCTTTTGACTCTACCTGGCAGAAGGCCAGAGAGACCTTTTTCGAGGGACTCAAGGCACAAAGCCAGTCGGTTCGGGAAAAAAAGATCTCTGAGACTTTAAGAACGCTAGGCCATCTTATCCATCTCGTCCAGGATGCAGCCCAGCCTGCCCATACTCGCAATGACGCCCATCCCTTTGAAGCACCTTTTGAAGACTTTGTTCATGCCACATTAGGTAGCCGCCTCTTTGACGAAATGGCCGGAACTCCCGACTTCGATCCTGTCATTCTTACGCTTCCCACAAACCCCCGTGCGCCCATCCCCATTGCTCATCTCATTGATCGGATTGATTCGGACGACCCGGAGGCTGTGCCAGTCGCGACCATCTTTCAAGGGTTAGCCGAGTACTCCAACGCCAATTTTCTAAGCTACGACACAGTTTTTGAGAAGTTCAAGTTCCCTCAGAAGGACAGCTTGGGGCCGCTTTTTGTTGATGAGCCGCTTTTTATGAGCGAAGAACCGCCCGCAGGCAGGTTACGCCTCTACAACGCAAAGATTTCTGAGGGCGAGGGGGTAGGCCATTTTGTAGCGCGTGGGGCCAACTTCAAGAATCTCGATGAATTAGCGGGTAGAGATAGCCTGGGGTACATTTTGGATAACAGAGTCTTTCAAGATTACGCATCACTTCTTCTTCCCCGTGCCATCGGATACTCCGCGGGATTGATCGACTACTTTTTCCGAGGCAGAATGACAGTTACTGTCACCGAGACCGAGGTTTCTAGTGGTTTCATTACAAAAATTGCAGCAAAAGTGGCCGACATTACCCCTGGTGAAGAAAGTGGAACAGGACAGGTAATAGCTGCGGTCTTGTCGGAGGGACAAGTTCTTGCCGTCTCACTAGAGCAGACAGTCGATCTGACCAACGTCGAGCAGGAACTTACCTTTGACTTCAGCCAGAATCCCATATCGGCCGATACCGAAGACCTCTTTCTTACAGTGGTTTACAGAGGTCTCCTGGGTTTAGAGGCCGACGCGGTGATGGTAAAGGGAACATTGCTTGTCCCTCCCGAGGTGTTTGTACTGGGTATAGATGGAGGGACTAATGAACCCGGACTCTTCGTTCTTAATTCAACGGGCTCAGTGGCTCGGACTCTGCCCTTGCCCGAAGACTTTCCGCAAGGCATTGATGCCTTTAATTCTGGCCTTGCTAGTTCAGGGGACAGTCTTTTCCTTAACTCGCGTAATCAAACAAAGGTGTGGGAACTTTCGACACACACCGGACAAGTGATCCGCACCTTTGCATTTCCCCCTGTATCAGAGGGACTTGTTTATCAGGGTCTGGCCTTCATGGATGGCTTTCTCTATACGAGTGCCGTCACATTTCCCGAGGCCCGTCTTATTAAGATCAATCCTGAGACAGGCGCTATAGTAAAGACGTGTCAGGTCACCGATGGCACCCTTCGATTTCCCATTCTGTCATTGGGTGGAGAAGATGGCCGCCTTTTTGCCTTTCTTGCATTCGGACAAGACCCTAACGACCTACAGGGGAACGTGATTTTCTCCCGTATCGGCGAGATAGACCCAGAAAGCTGTGCGCCTCTGAAACTCATTCTTCCAAACGGGGGCCTGAAGGGTTTAGCTTTTGATGGCAAAACACTCTTGGTGGACGGTCTTTCCGATTCTCGCTCCAATAGTATCCTGAAGCTGGATCCCGATACAGGCGAAGTTTTAGAGGAATGGCCCCTCCCATTTCGGGTAGTGTCCATTGCTGGCGGCTCTGGGGAGTGACCCAAGCAAGGTGGATGATTTCTTCACTGCGCTCAGATGAAGGCGGCGTTGCTACAGCAGAGAACTCCTGAATAGTTCGGGCATTGTCAAGTCAACGGGTCGCGGGAAGGGCCTACGACATAAAAGTGGGGTATTATCCCGTGCGAGCCTCCCAGTAATCTTCGAACCGTCCGGAGTGAGAAATACACCGCAAGGCAATGATTGCGTTGGCACCGTGCAAGGACCACTCCATACCGGATTGGTTCAATCGTTGACCGATGATGGTTTCGCAACCCGCCTCTACGAAGCCCGAGGCGACAGGACTTTTTAGGGACAAACATAGGGACAAATTTTAGGGACAGAAGCTTTTTGATTTTTGGGACAATTTTAGGGACAGAAGCTTTTTGGGAATAAAGGGGACGTTCTTTTCCAGTTGGTAAATAAAGGAAGGTAAAGGGGTCTAGTTGGTAGACAGGTTCAGCTATATAGAGGTCAGGGTTTGATCTATCACTACTGATGCTAGGGTTCTCCTTACAACTCGGGTAGTTGAAAGAGAGTTTGCTGGATCACGCTACCTTTAGCTGCTGACACTAAGCGTAACGGTCCGTTGCTCCCGGAGGCAGGTCAGTCCTTCGTGGGGAATGGGGTGGCGTCGACGAACATACTTACCCTGGCGCCTGAGCTGGGTGATCCAATTCCGAACACATTCCTCGCCCCCGATCACGAGGCCATCTGTAAAAAAACGCAGTCGTTTTCGATACGAGCCCTCTCTTGAAAAACCTCTTCGTTCCTCCTCGCCAAGGACTCGTTCTGAAATCGCTTTGTCTCCAGGCTGCCTAGGTAAGGCTCCTCGATAGAAGAGCCTTGCTCGGTAGTGTTCATAGAACTGTCTGGACTCAGGAAAGAGGTCCTCCAAGGAAAGCAGCCAGTGGTCTGCCTTGAGATCCCGAAGATAAGCTGAGGATCGGATCCATTGTTCCGGACGTTGCACCAATCCTGCTCGCACCGGATTCAACTCCACATAGATCAGACACTCCTGAATGGCATCTAGATCAGCCAGTAACGTCGATTTGAAACGACCTTCCCAAAACGACCCCCGGCGATGAAACCGTCGGTTGTGCCATTTTGCATAAGCCATTTGGACATTGCGCATGAGCTCAGAGATATCAAACAGACGACGGTTAAATCGTTCCCAGCGATGTTTTCTCCAGTGAGCCGTCTGCTCAGGCTTGGGATAAAAGTGCCGAGCCCTTTTTTCTAGCTCCTCTGGGCTCAGTTGGCGAAACGCCTCAAAATGGATTACCAAATGGTAGTGGTTTCCCATGATAGAAAACCCAGCCAATTGGCAACGATAACCGAGAACGTAGTGGTGGATGATCTCTAGTAGCTTTCGGTGAGCTGCAGGATGATCCAAAGGGAAGGCGCTCAGGGAACCGTTCACTCGAGCATAACAATGATACCAGGCTGCCGCCGTGTCTATTTTCAGTCTGGGCAAACGCATCGAACTCTTCCTGATTTCTGATGAAACCACATTAAGCTTTTATACCTATAACGCTGGTGCACCGAAAAACTACGAAATAAAGATGGCTGTGGGTAAAAAACTTCTGTCCCTATAGTTCTCAAAAAGGCAAAAGACTGCACTAACGAACCTGCCGATTGCGATTGGGGACAATGGTGACCGCCTGGACACTTCTTCCAGAGCGGTCGTTTTCTTTTTCCTGATAGGCTGGGTCTCGGTGCGATAGGGAGAATGAGAAACTAAGACGACAGGTAGCTAGAAAATAAGAAGGAACGGGTAGGGCTCTTCTAATGAGTCTTGCCTTCGTTCTCTTTTGTCAAGAAATCGGGGCTGTGGTCAAGTTTTGCATTCTGCTTCCAAGTTTCGCTGAGTAGCCTGGTAAACAAGCTCGCCCAGTTTCCGATGCTCTTCGGGTCCAACCGGGGAAAACTGTAGACCAAAGCGAAAAGTCTTGGACGCTCGATAAGTGTGTTCCTGGCAACGGACTGTCTGCGCGCCAACGCTGAAAGGTTCACCATTGCTCACCAGAAACGTTACCGTCATCAGGCTGCCCTCGGTCGGAGTCAGACAACCTTCAATTTGAGCTCCACCGAGTGATATGTCCAAAATAATTCCAGGGGCCTTTCCTTTGTCGGTTTCGTAAGAACAGAATAAAGGGGCTGCGTATCTTTTATGCCGTCGACGTTCTTTCATCACTCCTTTTTTATCGGCATTTGATCAAAATTCTGCACTGCGAATTATTGGGATGGCTCACACGTTTTTCGGGTTGTGCTTCGGGACACAGTCAGGGGAGCAAAAAACTTCTGTCCCCAGTATAAAAACTTCTGTCCCTAGTATCTGTTTATCCGGTTTTGCATCAGATCTGAAACTTCTTATTAAAAAGTCCCTCTTAACAGGTAATACTTAATTACCATCGAGAGGGGGCTCTTATGAAGGTTTTCAAGTTCATTCCAGTTTTGGTTGTTATCCTGCTCATGCCCAGTTTTGTTGGAGCTAAGAGCTCCGATAGAGGGAAGCGTCGGCAATACACGGTCCGCAGCAGTGACCGTTACGCACCCGATAGAGCACCTGCCTATGGACGTCGAGCAGGGTATGATCGAGGCCGCGATCGCGGTTACAATCGCAGCTACGATCGAGGCCGCAACCACAAAACTACCTATGGGCGCCGTCAGCACGGACACGATGATCACGCCTACTGTGACCATCGGGGTCATGACAGCTATGGACATAGCCGCCGAAGCAACCACCGTCGCAGTAGAAGGGGTATACACTTCGGAGGTGTGATCGTGATCAGGTTCTGACCAACTGATCCAAACCTAGTGAACCTGAGGGACGTTCCCACGTTTGCCCAAAACCCGGTAAGCGTACGGGACGTCCCCATGTTTTTGTACACTGAATATTGTGGCCGCCGTCACTTAATCCCGTATGATTGACGGTTATGATAAGGGCTTGGATGTTGGTATGAAAAGTTGGCTCAAGACAGAACTTCACTCACACACCAGTGACGATCCCAAGGATGGTCAGTGCATTGTTGTTCATTCTGCCCAACAGTTGATTGACACAGCAGCGGAGCAGGGATTTCAAGTCCTGTCGATTACCAACCACAACCAGCTCTTGTTTTCTTCTTCTCTGGAGGAATACGCCAGAGAGCGGGGCATCCTGTTGATACCCGGAGTGGAAGCCACCCTGGAGAGAAAGCATGTTCTTCTCTACAACTTCTTAGACTATGACGATTCCTGGAATAACCCTGAGGTCGTAGCTCAACAGAAGGGACCGAACCAACTGGTCATCGCTCCTCATCCCTTTTTTCCGATTCCCACTGCCTTGAGAAAACGGGTCACCCGTTGGAGTGGCCTGTTTGATGCCCTCGAATACAGCCAGTTTTATCTTTCCTGGCTCAATTTTAATGAGCGGGCCAAAGAACTGGCAGGGCAGTTGGATTTACCGGTGGTCGGGAACACCGACCTCCACTGGCTCTTTCAGCTGGGATGGACTTATAGTCTGGTCTACGCGGAGCAGAATACGGATTCGGTGGTCCATGCCATAAAGGAGGGCCATGTTCGCCTGGTTACCCAGCCGGTCAGCTCTTTCTTTATCGCTCGATGGTGTGGTCTCAATGTCCTCACCAGGTCACAGTACGCCAGTCAGGCGGCGCTGTCACGAGTTCAACAACGACTCTCCGGGGTCCGCTGAGCCCGTGTGACGGATGTATCGGGGCTCATCGAAGCGGCCCCGAGTGATTGTCGTCACCGACCTCGTGACAATTTAAAACCACAATTCGAAGTATTGTGCGGGTTGCTCGACAGATCGGAGTCTGTTTCATCTTGACGTTCTTCCTGCCAGCTTGTCAGATCCCCGAGAAGGAGAGCCGCGGGATCGAAGTCGGCATGAAGAAGATCCAGGTTCGCAGTTTGCTGGGACCTGCTGACGTTAGAACTACCTTCGTTAAACAAACCGAACACATCTGGGGACCCCAGGAGGCCTGGTGGGACCAGGTGGAAATGGGAGACTCCCTGGAAAGCTGGCTCTACATCTATCCGCAAGAAGGAACTCTGTACATTTACTTCTTGAAGAACTCGAACTCCGTCTCCTTCATGGCCTTCACTCCAGAGGGTGTCGTCTACTAGCCGTAAAAGTCTTTTCAGGCCGAAGAAGCACAGAACCTCTCACCGGCGTTCCCACGAGGCAAGAAAAATTTGAGGAAACCGGGCCGAGGAGGTAAAGTAAGGCCATTGGCTATGATGCCTCCATCAAGTATCAATACCAAGGAGATTTTGACATGACGAGCAGACGTGATTTTCTCAAAGGGGTCGCGGGCGCGGGCGCCCTGTCGGGACTTGCCTCGCAATCAGAAGCGCAAGGTGCCCAAGCCGGGTCACAGGCGAGTGCCGCAGTGTCCGCCTTGCCGCCTTCGAACTTCGTGGAAACGATGGAATCGGATGTGCCCGAAGGCTATTCCGAAGCCGAAGCCGCCCATTATTTTGTTCGCAACGCGGGTTCCGATTTCATGACCGACGTGATCAAAAGCCTCGGCATTGACTATATTGCCTCTAATCCGGGCTCCAGCCACCGGGGGCTGCAAGAGTCCCTGGTCAACTATGGTGGCAACACGAAGCCTGAGTGGCTGACCTGCCTCCATGAAGAATCCTCCGTCGCCATGGGCCATGCATACTCCAAGCTCGCCTATAAGCCGATGGCTATGGCGTGTCACAGCACGGTAGGTCTCCAACACGCGGCCATGGCAATCTACAATGCCTATTGTGACCGCGCACCGTTGATCATCTTCGGAGGAAACCACCTGGATGCGGCCGATCGCAGGCCCGGGGCGGAATGGTCCCACGCAGCTCAGGACGCCGCCAAGCTGGTGCGTGATTTCGTTAAATGGGACGACACCCCGAACTCACTGCAGCACTTCATGGAGTCGGTGCTGCGCGCTTACAAGATCGCCACCACCCCGCCCATGGGACCGGTAGTGATCATCGTCGACGGCCACCTGCAGGAAAAAGAGGTGGTAGGTAACCTGCCCCGCATTCCCTCTTTGGCTCAGACCGTTCCACCCCAGGGTGAAATCGGTGCCCTGCGTGAGGCGGCACGGCTGTTGGTGGATGCTGAACGGCCCGTCATTCTGGCCGACCGGGTGGCACACACGCCCGATGGCATGACCCGCCTGGTTGAGCTTGCCGAGGCCCTGCAGGCCCCGGTTGTGGATCGAGGCGGACGTATGAATTTTCCCAACGATCACTACCTCAATCAATCGGGGCGCCGCGGGCAACTGATACGCGAGGCAGACGTGATCCTGGGAATGGAGATGTATGACTTCTGGGGTGCCGTCAACACCATGCGCGATCTGGTACACCGCGA
>CBDUTA010000091.1:0-10931 GCA_965369785.1 uncultured bacterium | reverse complement strand
CCCGTTGTGGGCTTTATTGCAGGCCAGACCGCGCCGCCCGGCAGACGTATGGGACATGCCGGAGCCATCATTTCCCAGGGCCAGGGGACTGCGGCGGAGAAGATCGAGAAAATGAGGCAATGTGGAATCCACGTGGTGGAGAGTCCCGCTGAAATCGGTTCCGCCATGCAGGACGTTGTCGCAAAGCAGAGTTCATAGGGAGTAACATTGCAGGAACAAACGTTAGCCATCATCAAGCCCGATGCATTCAGCAGGAACCTTGTCGGTCCGATCCTGGCCATGGCTGCAGAAAAGCAATTGTCCCTGGTAGCGGCCCAGCTTCTCCACCTGACCAGAAAGGAAGTGGAGAGTTTTTACTACGTTCATCGAGAGAAGAGCTTTTTCCAGAGCCTGATTCGATTCATGACCGAGGGACCCATCTTTGTCATGGTTTTGCAGGGGGAGAAAGCCCTCACTGTGTGGCGTGAAACCATGGGTGCAACCGATCCTTCCAAAGCCGAAGAGGGAACGATTCGCCAGCGCTTCGGCGAGAGCATCGAACGCAATGGGGTTCACGGGAGTGATAGCCCCGAGTCCGCCCGCTTTGAGATCGGGTTCTTTTTTAGTTCACGGGACTTGTTGGAGGGACCTGAGTCTTGAGTCTGTTGTTCTGGGTTCCTTCTTTTCTTTGTCGTTAACCGTACAGCTTTTTTGAGTTTGTCCCCCCTAACTCTTCCGTGGAGAAATCAGAAGATTCCCTTCGAACGTTTCATGGACTTTTGTCTTTACGACCCAGGCCAGGGTTACTACACGACCCAGAAGACGATTTTCGGTCCCCAGGGAGACTACTATACTTCTCCTTACACCCATCCGCTCTTTGCTCACAGCCTGGTCAGTGCCTTCGTTCACTACTTTGACTTGCTGGCCCGGCCCAGGCCCTTTCATCTGGTGGAATTGGGTGTGGGAGAGGGATTCCTGGGGCGGGACATCCTGGGAAGGCTGAAGGACGGATATCCCGAAGTTTTCGATTGTGTGGAGTACTTTCCGGTGGAAGTGGGGGTGGATCTACCGGAGCGAATTCAGGGGATCGTCTTCTCCAATGAATTTTTCGACGCCCTTCCGGTGCATCGTGTCCGGGTCCGAGGTTCGGAGGTGAGAGAGATTTATGTTTCTGTGGGTGATGAGATTTCGGAGGTGGAGGGTGAGATAACAGATCCTCTTATCCTGGAGTATATGAGTACGGGCTTCAAGGAGTGGCGAGAGGGTTGTGAGTATGAAGTCAATCTGCGCATGGTCGAAGTGCTGAAGGATTTGGATCGGCGCATCGACTCCGGAGTGGTTCTGACCGTGGATTATGGCTACGACTGGGGAGAGTATGACTCCAGAGACCGGCCCCAGGGAACTCTCCTCTGTTATCACCGCCACGAAGTGATTCCAGACCCTTACGTCAACCTGGGGCGCCAGGACATCACCTCCCACGTCAACTTTGAGGTGATGGACAAGACGGGTGCTCTACTGGGCTGGAAGAGCGAACCCCTGAGGACTCAGCGGCAGTTTCTCTTGGATTGGGGCCTGGAGGAACGCCTTATGGAGGAGGAAGCCCAAGGGCTCCTCAATTCGGAAAGAATGGAGGCGCGCCTTGGCCTCAAGACGCTCCTTGCTCCGGGCGGAATCTCCGATACGATGAAAGTTCTGGTCCAGCACGTTCGGAATTTCTGATAAGATGATGCGGTGCAGGGGCTGTTAGCCAGGCTTATGTATAAGTTTTCGTGACGAAGTGCCGCAGGTGCCGCGATGACAAGGCGTGCGAGGGCACCCGTTTGCGGGTCGGGCCCCGCAGGCGTACTCACGGAGTACGCCGAGGAGCCCAAGGAAGCGCAACGCAGTCAGCGTGGATGATTGCGGCACTGCAGTAGATAATTTATACATAATCCTGGCTGACAGTTCCTGCTTTTTTTTTGGATGATTGGTGGGCGATACTGGACTCGAACCAGTGACCTCCGCCGTGTGAAGGCGGCGCTCTAACCAGCTGAGCTAATCGCCCGCGATTGGCTATTTTAGTGAAGATGGAGAGATGGTGTCAATGAATCGACTACTGGATTGGATTATCGTTGGAGCGGGACCTGCGGGTTTGGCCTGCGCAATCGAGGCGAAAAGGAGAAACCTTGACTTTTGGTTGATCGAGAAGGGTTGCCTGGTCCATTCGATTTACCGCTATCCCGTCAATATGAAATTTTTCACTACGGCCAATCTGCTCGAAATCGGTGGCGTCCCCATGATTATTTCTTCGGAGAAACCGAAGCGAGTGGACGGCCTGAAGTATTATCGCCGAGTAGCCGATGACTTTGAGCTTCCCATCAAAGACTATGAGCGAGTGATCTCGGTGAAAGGGCAGGAAAATGATTTTCTGGTCCGGAGCACAGACCGTCTGGAAGAGGAGCAGGAGTATCGCTGCAGGAGAGTCATCATTGCCACGGGATACTATGACAATCCCAATATGCTGGACCTTCCCGGTGAGGATCTTCCCAAGGTCAGCCATTATTATTCCGAGTGCCATCCCTATTTTCAGAAAAAAGTCGCTGTCATTGGAGGTCAGAACTCAGCCGCTGAGACGGCCCTGGATCTGTATCGCAATGGGGGAGCCGAAGTGACCCTGATTCACCGGGGGGAGGCGATGGAAAGAAAGGTCAAATATTGGGTCTTGCCCGACATCAACAATCGAATCAAACGGGGTGAGATCAAAGCCTATTTTTCAAGTGCCGTACAAGAGATTCGAGAGACGGAAATTGTTCTCTCCACTCCAGAAGGAGAAAAAACTCTCGAAAATGACTACGTATTGGCAATGACCGGCTATCATCCGGACGTGGGTTTTCTGGAGAAAATGGGGATTCAGGTGGACCCGGAAACTTGCATCTCCGAGCACAATTCCGAAACCTTGGAGACCAATGTAAAGGGAATCTATCTGGCCGGCTCCATCGTATCCGGGAAGATGACCAACCGTATCTTTATTGAGACAGGACGCTTTCACGGAGAGCAGATCTTCAAGAATTTTTCCAGCGAAGGTGAGCCAGTTAGCGCCAGCCTATAAGTACGATACAATTAGCCTCATGGAAATCACCTCACTGCGCCCGGAGCGCGCCGTCCTTGTGGGTGTGTTCCCGGACAATCGCCAGCGCGCCTTTGAGGAGGAATCCCTGCGGGAACTGAAAGAGCTGACAGCCAGCGCAGGAGCGCAAGTGTTGGAAGTGTTTCTTCAGGAGAAGTCCCGACCCGATCCCTCCTATCTGGTCGGTCGGGGGAAATTGGAAGAGATTCAGGATGCCGTATTCAGGTGCCAGGCCGATCTTGTGATTTTTAACGAGGACCTCACACCCGCTCAACTTCGCCACCTGGAAAAATCGTTGGAGACGAAAATTATCGATCGCAGCGAGCTGATTCTGGACATCTTTTCTCAAAGGGCACGCAGCCGAGAGGGAAAGCTGCAGGTAGAACTGGCCCAGTTGGAGTATTGGCTGCCGCGACTCACCGGTACCGGCTTGGCCTTATCGCGTTTGGGCGGTGGCATTGGTACCCGCGGACCTGGAGAAACGAAACTCGAGGTCGATCGACGCACCATTCGGGTGCGCATTTCACGCATCAAGAAGGAGTTGAAGAAATTGGAAGGGCGGCGGGCGCTGCACCGTGGAAAACGTCAAGGAGTGCCTATTCCCACGGTGAGTCTGGTCGGCTATACCAATGCAGGGAAATCCACTCTTTTCAACAGCCTGACCCACCAAAAAACCTATGTCAGCGGCAGGATGTTTGCCACCCTGGATCCCCTGGTTCGCAAGATTACGCTGGATTCCGGTCAGGAGGTTCTTCTCAGTGACACGGTGGGCTTTATCCGGAAGCTTCCCCACACGCTGGTGGCAGCTTTTCATGCCACACTGGAGGAAACGCTGGAGGCTGATTTGGTCCTCCACGTGCTGGATGTGTCTCATTCCAATTTTCAGGCCTTACGGCAGGCCGTCTATGAAGTCCTGGACGAGATCGGTCTAAAGGACACTCCCATCCTGGAAGCTTGCAATAAGATCGATCTGTTGCAGAAAGCTCCCCGCCTCGATCCTTCAGGAGAACACCTTTTTATTTCGGCTCGAACGGGAGAGGGGCTGCCTCAACTTCTTCAGAGAATCGAGTCTTTGATCAATCGGAATTACCGAGAAGTACACCTCACCATTCCCTTTGATCGAGGGGATGTGGTTTCACAACTGCGGGAGCGAGCACACATTCGTTCTCAGGAATACCGTGCAGATGGGATTCATCTGCTGGCAGCGTTGCCTCTGGCTGATCTTGGCCGTTACCGAAAATTCGTGGACTAGTCCTGATGTATCGAGTTGCCATCATCGGAAGACCCAACGTCGGTAAATCCACCCTGTTCAATCGGCTCACCCGTAAAAGAAAGGCCATCGTTGGGGATGAACCGGGAATTACCCGGGATCGCCTCTTTGAGATTGCTCGGTGGTATGGGAAGCAGTTTGAGGTGATCGACACAGGAGGGATGATCCCAGATCAGAAGGAGATTATTCCTGAGAGAATCCTCCAGCAGGCGGAGATTGCCATGGAAGAGGCCGATCTCATTCTCTTGCTGGTGGATGTTCGCCAGGGAATGAGTCCGCTGGATGAGACCTTGAATGCTCTCCTGCGATCGAGGGGCAGGGAATACCTACTGGTGGTGAACAAAGTGGATGTTCCTCAACTCGAGCCCGAAGCAGCCCAATTTTATGCCTTGGGTGTGGAAACCCTCTATCCGGTTTCCGCCGAGCACAAACAGGGTGTCTCCACCCTGGTCGAGGAAATACTGGAACGAATCCCGGAGTCGGCGGAGGTGAGTGCCGAAGAGGAGATCCGAGTCGCCATCATTGGCCGTCCCAATGTGGGTAAGTCTTCGCTGTTAAATCGCTTTCTGGGTCAAGAGAGAGTTATTGTAACCGACCTTCCAGGGACCACTCGTGACTCGGTGGATTCGGTTCTGAAGTTCAACGATCAGTCCTATCGTTTGATCGATACGGCGGGTATTCGCCGCAAGGGGAAAACGGTACTGAAGGCGGAAAAAATGTGTGTCGTGATGGCCCGAAAAAACCTGGAGCGAGCCGATGTCGTGCTGCTGGTGATCGATGCCACGGAGGGTGCCATCAACCTGGATGCCACTATTGGAGGCTATGCCCACGATGCGGGTACCTCGATCATCGTGGTGGTCAACAAGTGGGACTTGATTGTTCGGGACACTCACACGGCAGTCGGATTGGAAAAAGAGTTTCGCCTGAAGATGCGCTTTCTTCACTACGCGCCCATGATCTTTGTTTCCGCAAAGTCGGGTCAGCGGGTCGTCAAGATCCTGGATCTGGTCAGCGAAGCCTATAGAGCTCGCCGGATTCGCGTTCCTACCGGTGAACTCAATACTTTCCTGGAGAAGGAGATTCAACCTATCTTGATGTCTTCCAGTTCGCGGAAGTTCCGGGTCAAGTATGCTGCCCAGGTTTCCGTCACTCCTCCCACCTTTGTGTTTTTTCTCCGCGGCTCCAAGAAGTTGCATTTTTCAACCCAGCGATTCATCGTGAACCGTCTGCGCGAAAGGTATGGCTTCTATGCGACCCCGATCCGGCTGCTGCACCGGGGAAGCAAGAAGAAGGGGCTCAAAACTCAAAATTCAAAATCTAAAATCCGAAACGAATCCGAAATCCAAAACCCGAAATCCAAAACCTGAAAACTGGAATCCGAAACCGAAACGCGCGCGAAGCGCGCATGCCCGCACGAACTCACGAATTAGCGGGGTTTCCCGTGGGTGCTGGGCTCCCCCATGAAGATGTTCTCGATTCGGGCCAGCGGTTCAGAGAGCTGCTTGTACACCTCAGGCCTTCGGTTCATGAGCCTGGGTCTTCTGTTTCTAAGCTTGCGGATCTTTTCCAGATCGAGATCCGCACACAGGATGTCGTCCTGGTCCTCACTCGCCGGACCAGCAATGAGCTGTCCGGTGGGATCGATAGCGATGCTTTGCCCGCGATAGACCATGTCTCCTTCCGGGCCCACCCGGTTGACTTTCATCACATAGGTTGTGAAGTAATAGGCGCAACACCTTGCCTCGAAGAGCCACTGCTCCTTATAAAAGTTTCCGCTGGGTCTGGACATGGCATAGGGAGAGAAGACGAATTCGACCCCCTTCATCTCCAAAAGTCTCCATAACTCGGGGAACTCGTTGTCCCAGCAGATGAGAACTCCTATCTTACCGATCTCCGTGTCGAAAATCGGCACATCGCTCCCACCCACGTAGTAGAACTTTTCGTAAGAAGAGATATGTCGTTTTTCCCCATTGGTCTCATCCTCGAGGGTGTATTCAAAAAGGGGGATATGGATTTTTCTATAAATTCCCAGTATTTTTCCATCCGGAGAAATTAAGGGAGCACTGTTGAAGTAGAGGTTGGGCTCTGCCTCTTCGTAGATGGGAGCGATAATATAGACGCCCTGCTGCTTGGCGATACGAGCCATTTTTTCGGTAGTGGGCCCCGGTATCCTCTCGGCCAGGTCGAAGAAGCTGTAGTCGAATTGGCTGGGAAAATACTTGGTCGTGAAGAGTTCCTGAAGGCACACCAGTTGCGGTTGATGTTGCTTGACAGCGGAGTTGATGAGCTCTTCCGCCTTGCTGAGGTTTTGTTCCTTGGACTCTTCACAGGAAAATTGAATTCCAGCTACTCTCATAAGGTTTCTCTGTTTTAGCATATGCTTGTGGCAAGCGCCACTTGTAGCCAGCCACTGGGACGAGAGAATATGCAGGAACTGTTTGATTCCATAATCGCTGCTTCATCCTCTCTTCCGGAGGGAGAGAGGATTGGCCACTCTCGAGAGGGCAGGCCGATTGCCGCCTATCGATTCGGCCAGGGAGCCTGCCGAATCAGCCTCATCGCCGGATGCCATTCTGATGAGCCGGTCGGCCCCCGTTTGTTGAGGTGTTTGGTGGCCTATCTCTCCCGCCTTCCAAAGGGCTCGCCGATTCTGGAAGATTATCAGTGGTGGATTATTCCTCATGCCAACCCGGACGGAGAAGAAGTCAATCGCTCCTGGTACACGGACAGAGATGAACAAATCGATTTAATTTCATATCTCAAGCACTTCAAGCGCGAGCTGCCGGGTGATGACATTGAGTTCGGTTTCCCCCGTGACCCGGCTGACCTGGATGCGCGCCCTGAAAATAAATGTGTTGCCTCCTGGTGGATGAAGGAGGGCGGCTCGTTTCACTGTCATGTCTCCTTACATGGAATGGCGTTTGCCGGGGGACCCTTTTTCTTGATCGAACCCGCCTGGTCGTCCCGCTGTGAAGAGCTGAAAGCGAAATGCAGGCATGCCGTTGACGCATTGGGATACCGGCTTCATGACGTCGACCGTCAGGGAGAGAAAGGATTCTTTCGACTGGAAGAGGGATTTGCCACTCGTCCCGATTCGAAATCCATGACTCAGTATTTTCTGGATCGCCAGGATGATGTCACGGCCAGTAAGTTTCGCCCCAGTTCCATGGAGACGATTCTCGCCCTGGGTGGTGATCCCCTCACGCTGGTTACTGAAATGCCCCTGTTTCTTCTTTCTAAAGTGGGTGAGGTTCTGGGTCCTCCCGATCCAGAAGCGGAGCGATGGAAAAAGCGTATCGAAGAATGGAAGGATCAACTCAGGTCTGAACAGGGTAAGGCCAACTCTGTTCGGGAAGAGGCCCTCCGTCAAGGTCTCACAGCCATGTCCATTCGGGATCAAATGCAGCTCCAATGGGAATTCATCGTGGCCGGGTTGGAACAAGTCCAAAGGTGAATCCCGCAGGTGCGCACACCTACTTCTGCAGACCCCTGTGTTAATATTTTTACCAGAATTATTAACACGAACCGGCGAAAACGGTGGCAGGTAAAATGATTCAACAGAACACTGATGACCAGGGTCTTTACCCGCAGGAAGGGTCAGCGATATCCATTCAAGGAGAGTCCAAGCAAACTCTTGCCGCTACAGTCGTCACCAGCTCGCCAGCTGAAATTTGGCTGGAGCTTGCCCGACCCACTTCCCAGAACCTCTTTCAAGAAGGAGAGGGAGTTCGAATCAAATACTGGGATGAGGGGGCTGTTGTCTATTATTGGGATGCCCAGATCATCAACATCACTCCCTCCGGAAAGCGACACGTGGCCATCTCCATCCACGACAAAGGGGTGACCGTACAGAGGAGAAAATCTCCTCGGGTGAGTGTGCAGATCCCTTTCTGGTTCACGGTCATTGACGCTGCAGACTCGGAACTCATTGGCAAGAAAGTTGTCGATTCCCAAACCGAAAATATCAGCGTAGGCGGATTGTTATTTAAATCAGCTCTTCTTTTGCAAGCGGGGGATAAACTAGAAATAAACCTTTACTTGCCTCCTTCACGTCCCCTGAATGCTGTCGGATGGGTCGTTCGATCAAACCCATTTGCCCTCGACGGAAAACCTCTTAATTTGGTTGCTCTGGAGTTTCTTCAGATGGAAGAGGAGGAGCAATGCCACCTCCTGGAGTTTCTGGTTCAATACGAGAGTGGGCAGCCACAGTGAAAAATGGACCTGGATGATACTTTTCAGATCAACCCGTCCACTTATGAGTGGTCGGTAAGAATCTTCACGATTCTGAAGAAGATTCTGCGAGTCAATATCAAGCTGCACCATAAGGGCCAGGTCGACGCGGGAGACATCTTTCTCTTCAACCACTTTGCCCGCTTCGAGACTTTTTTCCCCCAGTACCTGATCTACCAGGAAACCGGGGCCCAGTGCCGCTCGGTGGCCTCGAAGGATTTTTTCGTCGAGGGATCTGCATTTTCCAACTATCTATTGAGCGTGGGAGCGGTACCCAATGACCATCCCAGGCTTCTTCCTTTTCTGGCAGAAGAAATCCTCCGGGGTCGTAAGGTGATCGTCTTCCCAGAGGGTGGAATGGTGAAGGATCGCCGGGTGATAGATAGCGAAGGGCACTACAGTGTTTATTCGCGCATGGCCAAGCAACGGCGCAAACACCACACCGGAGCCGCTGTTTTGGCACTGGCACTGGACGCCTTCAAGAGGTCGATCCTCCAGGCCCATAAGACAGGGAATGTTAAGCGTGTGGAGTCGTGGGTCGAGGCCCTGGGCATGGAAGGTGAGGACACACTGCTGGCGGCGGCACGTCGGCCCACTTTGATCGTACCGGCTAACATTACCTTCTACCCCATTCGAGTGAGCGACAACATTCTCCACAAGGTGGGAGAGTTGGTCGGTCGGGGACTGAGTCGGCGGCTTTCTGAGGAACTGCTCATCGAGGGGAATATCCTGCTCAAGGACACGGATATGGATATTCGCCTGGGTGACCCGGTGCAGCCTTCCAGGTTCTGGCGCTGGTGGGAGCGAAAGCTGATGACTCCGGTGAGTCGCAAGATCGATTCTTTGGATGGTTTTTTTGGGCTGCCACCCGAAGAGGGAAGTTGGGATGTTCGCCTCATAGCACGGCGCATGCGGGACAAGGCCGGAAAAATTAGAGACGAGTACATGCACAGGATGTATACCGGCGTGACCGTCAATCTCAGTCACCTGGCTTCGAGTATCATTCTGACGCTGGTGAATAGAGGGCAAACGGAGGTGGACCACGCACTGTTCCACAAGATCCTCTACCTGGCGGTGAAACACGCACAAAAGGAACCTTCCATTCATCTTCATCGAAGCCTCAGAAATCCTGAGGCTTATCGTGGAGTTCTGGAGGGACGATGCCCCGGGCTGGAGCGGTTTCTGAAAACCACCACCTCCATGGCTCTTGTCGAGAAGGTCAATGGACAATACTGCTTTCTCCCCAAGCTTCTTAAGGAAAACGAGTTCGACGAAATCCGTATCGAGAACCTGGTAGTCGTCTATGCCAACGAAGTGGAACCCATTTCCGGGGTTTCCCGCTCGGTCAGGCAGTCTGTTGAAGAAGCTCCAGCGCTTGATCCCCGAAGGTTGGCGAAACTGCGCTTTGACGACGAACGGGTTGCTTACGCCTGGGACAGGCAATACTTTTCCAAACCTCGCCATGAGGAAATCAACCGGCAAGAGACGGCTACGGAGAGTGGTGAGCCCTTCCTGTTCCTGCCTGAAGAGAGAAAGGAACTGGGTGTTGTCCTGGTGCATGGGTTCTCGGCCTCGCCCGCTGAAGTCCGCCCTTTCGCTGAGAAGCTACAGACCCTGGGTTATCCGGTGATCGGAGTGCGACTCAAGGGTCATGGGACCTCTCCCTGGGATCTCCGGGAGCGGAGTTGGCAGGACTGGCTGGAGCCGGTGCGGGAAGGTTTTTCGATTCTGTCGGCGTTCACCCCTCGCCTCTGCTTGGTGGGATTCTCCACCGGCGGAGGTTTGTCCCTTCTCCTTGCCGCCGACCAACCGGAGGGCCTGGCCGGTGTAGTGGCCATTTCCACGCCCATGAAGTTCCGGGACCGCAATATCATTTTTGTCCCGCTGGTGCACACCGCCAACAAACTGGTCCGATGGGTCTCATCCTTTGAAGGCATCATGCCGTTTCGAGCTAGTCAACCGGAACACCCCCACATCAACTACCGGAACAAGTCTGTCCGAGGTCTGTACGAACTGCGCAGCATGGTGGAGAAACTGGAAGAGCGTCTGCCTGATGTGCAGTGTCCGGTTATCCTTATTCAGGGGACTGACGATCCCACGGTGGATCCGGAAAGCGCCGAACTGATCTACAAGAAGCTGGGTACCCGCCAGAAGGAAGTCGCGAGGGTGCCTGCAACCCGACATGGAATCCTGTACGAGGATACTGGTGATACCCAGGAGAGGATTCTTTCGTTTCTGGCGGCCCTTTGAGAAATTTCCGATCAGGAGGGAAGGGGTGGGGAAGAGTGTGCAGGCCATGCGCCCTGTCAACAAAGGCTGATAAGGCGCATTCCCTGCGTGTCTTGA
>CBDUTA010000090.1:0-10953 GCA_965369785.1 uncultured bacterium | reverse complement strand
GCGTAAAGAGATTGAGCAGCAGATTGAGTATATTAGAACCCAAATACTAGTAGGAGACCCTTAGGATGACTTGGATCATCAGGATTCTTCTCTTCTTGGTTTTTTTGAGCGTGATTCGCTCCCTTCTGATTCGGGTTTTCAGTCCGACCCTTAAAATGCACTCCAAGCCCCGTTTTGGCACGGACAGAGCTCGAGAAACGGTTGCCGGTCGAATGATCAAAGATCCTCAATGTGGGATGTACGTTGCGACAGACCTGGCCATTACGAAACGCCTGAAGGGGAAAACACTTCACTTTTGTTCTGAGAAGTGCGGTGATAACTTCATCAACCAGCGAAAGAAGAGCGACCAACCCAATAGACAAGCAGTGTGAGGGCCTACCCACCGCGAGGGCTTTTCCGTGAAGATTGGTATCGTAGCAAAACCCCACAGCAAGGACTTTTCCGCCACTCTAACCCGAGTAGTGCAGTGGCTGCAATCTCGGAATTGTGAGACCATCGTTGAGGAAGGCATCGTTCAGGGCGCACCCCTGGACAACGTGCTCACCGCACCTCGGGAGAAGATTCCGGAACGGGTAGACGTCATTGTGGTCTTCGGCGGGGACGGCACCATGCTCTCGGTGGCCCGCTCCATTCAAGGTCGAGACACTCCGATCCTCGGTGTAAACGTCGGTTCTCTCGGATTCTTGACCGAGACCACCCTGGATGAGCTCTATCCCGCACTGGAGCGATTACTGGCCGGAAAACACACCACCGATCGCCGCAGCATGCTCAAGATTGAGGTTCATCACACCAGCGGTACGATTGAGACCTATCACGCCCTCAACGACATCGTCATCAATAAGGGAGCATTGGCCCGCATCATCAGTATGGACGCCTTTGTCAACGAAGATTTTATCGCCAATTTCCTGGCCGACGGGATGATTATTTCCACACCGACAGGCTCCACGGCATACTCTCTGTCTGCCGGAGGCCCCGTCCTCTACCCTACCCTGGACTCCGTGGTGATGACCCCGATTTGTTCCCATACACTGACGAATCGTCCATTGGTGATTCCAGCGGAAAGCAGAATTCGCGTGGTGGTGAAATCGGGAGAAGATGTCATGTTGACGGTCGATGGCCAGGTGGGGGTGGCCTTGAGCGAGGGCGAAGAAATTCGCTGTACCCGATCAGAATATCAGATCGATCTGATTCAACACGGCGACAAGGGTTTTTTCGACGTGCTGCGGGAGAAGTTCAAATGGGGAGAGAGATAGCGCGTCAAGCGCGCCAAGCGCGCTCGTGCATTCGTGATGTCGTGCGTTCGTGGGCTTATCCTTTCCTCACACTGAGCTGCCCATAAATCTGAACTCACGAAAGCACAAAGGCACGAAAGCACGAAGACACGAACCTATGAAATACGGAATCGTTCTCGATAGCCTTTTTACACACCACAACACTCCGGCAGAGCATCCGGAACGTCCTCAGCGGATCGAGGCCATCCTTCAAGCCGTCCAGAGGTGGAACCCCTCCGGGCAGCTGGTGAGTGTCGCGCCCCTTTCAGCTCAGAAGGAGTGGATCCTGGCCGTGCACACCCATGAGCACTGGCACAAAGTCCAGGATACTTCGGGACAAGCGCTTTCTCAGCTCGATCCGGATACCTACACCAGTCCTGATTCATTCGAGACGGCTACTCTGGCAGCAGGCAGTGCCGTGGCTCTTACCGATGAGCTCTTACAAGGAAAAATCGACTCCGGATTCGCCCTGATTCGGCCGCCCGGCCATCATGCTGAGAGCAACCGGGTGATGGGATTTTGCCTTTTCAACAACGTCGCGGTGGCCGCCGATTGGGCAATCCAAAACAGTAGGATGGAAAAAGTGGCCATTGTTGACTTCGATGTCCACCATGGAAACGGAACCCAGGAAATCTTCTACGCCCGTTCCGATGTTCTGTATCTCTCCGCCCATCAATATCCTTTTTACCCGGGTACCGGCCATTTCAACCAGCTGGGTCAAGGGCAGGGTGAGGGCTTCACCGTCAACTTTCCGCTTCGCGCCGGTGCCGGAAATCCATTTTACCGCGATCTTTTCAGTGACCTGGTTCTTCCCATTGTTCGCCAGTTCGATCCCCAATTGATCCTGGTCTCAGCAGGCTATGATGCCCACAAGAATGACCCTCTGGCGGGTATGAATCTCGACGTGGAGGGATTCGGCCAGCTCGTTGACCTGCTCAACTCCTTGGCCCAGGAGGTGTGTGAGGGTCGTATCCTCTTTGTGTTGGAAGGAGGCTACAATTTGAAGGCTTTGTCTGAAGCAGTCGTTTGCACCATGGACACCAGCATGGACCCCAAAAGATCTCAAATCAAGGAACGGGAGCAAACAGAGGAATACCTGAGCTATCGAGAACAGGCCCGGCGAGTCTTTTCACCCTACTGGGATCTGTGAAGAACCTGGCCGGCTGACCGCTGGCCGGGGGCCGGAAATTCAAAATCCCAAATTCCAAATCCCAAACAAATTCCAAATTCCAAATTCAAAACCTGAAACTTGGAACTTGGAACCTGGAACGCGCCCGAAGGGCGCTCCGACCTGGAACTAGAAAGCCGGCTGGCCAGCTTTCTCCCAGGCCATCCACCACAGGGACCCCACCAGGTAGGCGGCCTGATTGAGGCGATTTTCTAAAATCCCACCCACCTCGTCGGACATACGCTTAAAGTATTGATGAGGATATTTCTTTCCCTTATTGGCCTTGCCCTGGTATTGCTTTCGGTCCATTCCCAAGTCTGATACGACTCTCCTATCCGCCAAAAGAATTTTGTCTACCCACTGATAACTCTCCACAGCCACAGCATGAAGCTGCTCCATCACCGGCCCCAAATCGGTTAGAGCGGCTTTGGAAATGGGAACCTGTTCAAGGGACAAAGTGACCAGGTCGCTTTCGAATCGAGAATGGATACCCAACTGGCCGGTGAGCTGACCATCGAAGTTTTCGGTGGTATGGAAGGGTTGGTGAAGATCTCCGACATAGTGGGACAGATCTGCGGAATAAAGCAAAATCTGTTCAAGGTTCTGGCGATGGAAGGCTTCGACCAGCTTCTCAAAGGTCCTTTGAGCTGCCCACGGGAGGGTTCCGTTCTCCTCGACTTTTTCCTTCCCCCACCGATCCACCAAACGGTCGTAGTTCAGGTCCAAATCGGAGAAGGGGAACTCCCCAAAGAGTTCCAAATCAATGAAGTGGCGAGAAGGTTCCGCAGGGTCCTGATCCTTTCGGTAATCAGGGCCCATGGTCTGTTGAACGACGGTGCTGCGATGTTTTGAAAACTGCTCTTGGAAAGGCCCCTCCAGGTTGTCCATGGCCCGGTTGGTAATCCATCGATGCCCGTCAGGGCCCCAGGCGAAACCCTGAGCTGTGAGGAGCACACAAAAGCAGAACAAAAGGGGAAAAGAAGCTCGTGGCCTTAAACGGTCTGTTTGAGTTTTCGTTTCAGCTCCTCGGGCAGTCGGTAGATCGTCTGGCAGGTTTCACACTTGAGAAGAATCAGCTTCGGATCCTCCGGAAACTCGCTCTTGATCTCATCAAGCAGTTCCTTGTCCGGTTCGTTATAGTAACCAGCGAAAGGATGGTAACGCTTGAGCCCTCCGTGGCAGGGCTTCCCTTTGCCACCCACCGTCGTGCAAACCACCTGTCTGGCAAGCAGATCTTTAATCACTCTTCCCTCCTGAGGGCCCCTATTGTAACGAACAGGGCGTCCAGGTGCCAATGCGCGCTTCGCGCGCCTTCGTGCTTTCGTGCTGTCGTGCGTTCGTGCTGTCGTGCCATCGCAGCTCACTCCGCGCGCGTTCCAGATTCCCCGTTCCAGATTTTAGGTTTTAGATTTTAGATTTTGAATTTGTTTGGAATTTGGGGTTTTGGATTTCCGGCTTCCGGCCGGCGGTCCGTGGTCTATCGTTTGTGCTCAGTCCTCAGTCCTCATTACTCAGTCCTCTCTTCACCGGCCTCTGGCCGGCGGCCGGATACTCTTCCTTCTTCAACACCTTTCGCAGCTTCTCGAGAGGATAAGTATTGATCACATCCTTGGCCTCGAGCCAACCTCGCCGAGCTGTAAAGAGGCCGTACTCCTGATAGCCCAGCATTTTCCGGCTGTGACTGTCCGAGTTGATGCTGATCAATACGCCCTGATCGCGGGCCATGCGACAGTGAACGTCACTTAAATCCAGGCGAGAGGGGTGGGCATTGATCTCCAGGCAAACCCGGTTTTCCCGGGCGGTTTGGATCACCTGCTCCAGATCAACCTGATAAGGGCCCCGTTTGGTCAGCAGGCGTCCGGTGGGGTGAGCCAGGATGTTGACATGGGGGTTCTCGAGGGCTCGACAGATCCTCGAGGTCATCTCCTTGCGAGAAAGATTGAAGCGGCTATGAATCGACACAATAACAAGGTCGAGTTGAGAAAGGACGTCATCATCAAGGTCCAGATCCCCCTCATTGAGGATATCGACCTCGATTCCCTTGAAAATGTGAATCTTGCCCATACGGGAGGCCACCTGATCGATTTCCTCCATCTGGCCGAGAAGCCTCTTTTCATCCAGTCCCCCGGTCATAGCCAGGGCCTTGCTGTGATCGGTAATGGCAATGTACTGGTATCCCACGGCAATCCCGGCAGCAGCCATCTCCTCGATCGAATTTCGACCGTCGGTGGCCGTCGTATGCATGTGCAGGTCACCTCGAATATCCTCCAGCGTCACCAGGTCAGGTAATTTGCCGGCTTCCGCCTTTTCAATTTCCCCTCGGTTCTCTCTGATCTCAGGTGGAATGAATGACAGGTCGAGAAGCCTGTAAATATCCTCTTCATTTTCGCCAGCGACTTTCTCTGGCGGATCTTCTTTCTCCCTCTGGTCGAGCCGATACAAACCATATTCACTTATTTTGTAGCCCATCCGTTTGGCCCGTTCTCTTAAGGCAACGTTATGCCCTTTGGATCCGGTAAAGTATTGCAGCGCGGCACCAAAGGAGTCATCCTCCAACACCCGTAGGTCGGCTTGGAGGCCACGGCGAAGAACCACCGAGGCCTTGGTCTCTCCCTGAGACAAGACCTCCTGGACATCGGGATGCCCAATGAATGCATCAATCGCTTCCAGGGGAGAATCGCAAGTCAACAGGATGTCGATATCGCCAACGGTTTCACGTCTGCGCCTCACGCTGCCGGCCGGAGAAATTCGCTTGAGTTTGACCTTGGATTTGAGGTAGTCCATCAATCCCTGGCATATTTCGATGCCGTCATCGAGAAGAAAGCGGCCCTGGAGGAGACGATGATCTTCAATGGCCTTAAGAATTTTGGCCTCGCTCTTCTCTCCCATTCCCGGCAAAGAGCGCAGTTTCTCTTCTCGCGCCGCTTTTTCCAGTTCACCAATGGTGCCAATATTCAGGGTCTTCCAAAACAGGCTGATTTTTTTTGGGCCCAGGTTCTGCAACTCCAGCAAGGTGAGCAGTGAAGGAGGGATCTGGTCCTTAAGTTCCTCATGTTCCTGGCTTGCACCGGTCTCGGCAATCTCCTGGATCTTCTGGATCGTGCCTTCACCGATGCCCGGGATCTTTCGCAGCTTTTCGGGGTCTTCCCGGGAGGCCTGAGCCCCATTGAAGGTGAGATCTCGGATAATCTGGGCGGCTCGTCGAAAGGAGCGTATTCGGAAAGGATTGGCTTCCTGAATTTCAAGAATGTCGGCGATTTCACTGAAAATTCTCGCTAGATCCTTATTCTCCATCAGTCTCGTAACCGCTGCAGCCGCTCGGCTGCTTCACGCAGCACATCCTGGGTCTTGCAAAAAGCGAATCGAATAAAGCGTCTGCCCAATTCAGGTCGATGATAAAAGCTACTTCCTGGAACCGCAGCAACTCCATAGTTCTTGATCAGTTGATCGACAAATTGAACATCATCCAGGTCGGTCAGAGGAGAAATATCTACCATGATGTAGTAGGCCCCCGCCGGAGTCCAAACTTTGAATCCGATGTCTTGCAGAACCTTCACCAGGTAATCCCGGCGTTGGCGATATTCCGAGGCCAGCTTCTCATAGTACTGCCCTCTCGTTTGCATCGCCTTTGCACCAGCTTCCTGCAGGGGCGCGGCGGCTCCGACCGTCAGGAAGTCATGAATTTTGCGGATCCCGTCGGTGAGATCCTCCGGAGCGATGATGTATCCAATCCGCCATCCTGTCACACTGAAAGTCTTGGAGAGTCCACTGATGGTAATCGTCCGGTCCTTCATTCCCGAGAAGAGGGCAATGGGATGATGCCTATGATCATCATAGACAATGTGTTCATAAATCTCATCGGTGATGACGTAAAAGTCGTAGGCCTGGGCAAGATCCGCCAGCTTACCCAGCTCTTCCAGAGAGAAAACCTTGCCTGAAGGATTGTTGGGGGTGTTGAGAATCAGTGCACGGATTCCCCCACCCGACTGGGAGTCCTGAATCTTCTGTTCCAGTTCCTGAAAATCAAAGGTCCAATCGCGGTCGGCATCAAGAGAGATATAAACGGGTGAAGCACCGGCTATGATGGCATCGGGACCGTAGTTTTCATAAAAGGGCTCAAACACAAGCACTTGATCTCCCGGATTGACCAAAGCCAAGATCGAAGAAATCATGCACTCGGTGGAACCGCAGGCCACGGTGAGTTCCCTTTCGGGATCAATCTCCCAGTCATAAATCTCCCTGTACTTGTCGCTGATAGCCCGGCGGAAACCAGGCGCTCCCCAGGTAATGGCATACTGGTTGATATCGTCTTGAATAGCCTGGCAGGCCGCCTTCTTAATCTCCTCAGGTGCCGGAAAATTAGGGAATCCTTGAGCCAGATTGATGGCCTCGTGCTGGAAAGCCAAACGCGTCATTTCCCGAATAACGGACTCGGTGAAACGAGTGACCTTCTGGCTGATCCGATTGGGTACAGTAGGCATGGTGACCGGCTGACAACTGACGACTGACAGCTGACAACTGACAATCAGGAAAACGTTAGGTGTTCAATTCTCTTTTCTTTTGAGCGAAGGTGACGACTCTAAATGAGGAATGGCTGTGGCATGTGGGATGGCGGAAGGAAGATCCGAGGCCAAGGATGGCAGCTCAGGAAGTCCCCGAACTTCGGGAGGAATCCATTCACTGCTTTCCTCTTCCCTCTCCACTTTGGGCGGTGCCTTAGCCTCTTCGGAAACCACCAACCCCTGCAGGGAGTGATTCTTCAAAACGAGCACGGCAAGGTGGGTGAGTAGTTCGAGGGCGTCAAGAAGGATCGAATCCGATGAATCGGCGTAAAGAACCACCGGAACCAAGTCTCCAAAGACGAGCGGAATACAGACGGTTTCCCGGGGCAGCTCTCCCGATCCACTCAACCAGGGAAAGGTCCGATCCAAATCGCTTCTAGTGGCTACGATCTGTCGGTTCCGGGCAGCACGGATGATCGGATTTTTCGGGTCTCCCTTCTCCTGGATCTGGATCTGCTGCAGGTCAAAGCCGACCGCTTTCCAGGGCACATATCTCTCGTCTTTTTTGAGAAACAGCAGTCCCCTGCTCACGAAAGCGTTAACTTCCCCAAGATAAGCGGTCAAAATCTCTTCCTGGGTGTTGCCCGCACTGAATTTTTTATTGGCACTGTTGATTCGTTTGAGCGCAATCTCGGGTGCGATGGAGGAGGGAACCTGCCTGACAGGGCGGCTCTCGCCCTCCGGCAGACGCTCGAGTGCCTGAAACCTGAATTCAATTTCCTGTTTGGTCGTCTCAAGCTGGGACTCGATAGCGGCAAGCTTCTTCTGAATCCCGGCCAGAGAATCTCTCAGAATTTCCGAACTCAACAAAATGGTTCTTTAGTGCCTCGTCCTTCGGTTGGTAATATTAGGAAGTTGTGGTCCTTCCGTCAACCTCTCAATTTGATTGTGATATAAGAGACTTCATTAAGCAAACCGATTCCAGCATGCTCACAGAATTGCAGGGCCAGATCGAAAGAATCACCTACACCAACGAAGAAAATCGGTTCACCATTGCCAAAGTCAAGGTCCCCGGACAGCGGGGGCTGGCCACCGTGGTGGGAAATCTTATGGCTCTCACTCCGGGAGAAGTCCTCACCATGAAAGGCGAATGGACCCATCACCCCCGATACGGCAAGCAGTTCAAAATTTCGCATTTCAAGTCTCAGGTCCCCGCATCGGTCTATGGCATCAAGAAATACCTGGGCTCCGGTTTGATTCAGGGCATTGGTCCTGTCATGGCCGAGAGAATCGTCAAGAGGTTCGGCGAGGAGACTCTCGATATCATCGAAAACAGACTAGAGAGACTCACCGAGATCCAGGGAATAGGAAAAAAACGGATCGCTATGATCGGGAAGGCCTGGGCCGAGCAGCAGGAGATTCGGGAGGTGATGCTGTTTCTTCAGAGCCATGGAATCAGCTCAGGATATGCCGCCAAGATTTTTAAACAGTATGGCCGACAATCCATCGAGGTGGTGCGGGAAAACCCCTATCGTCTGGCCACGGACATCCTTGGGATCGGTTTTGTCATAGCGGACTCCATAGCCGAAAAATTGGGATTCGAAAAGGATTCAGAGCTGAGGGCAGAGGCAGGCATCCTCTACGTCCTCAATCAGCTGACCCATGAGGGTCATGTCTTCTATCCCTACGAACCCCTCATCGAAAAGTGTCAGCAAATCCTGCAGGTTAACCGGGAGATCATCCTCAAGGGCCTGGGCACTATTGCCTCGGACAATAGGATCGTCATCGAGGATGTGAACGATCAGATCGAAAAGTTTAGAGAGAACAACAAGGAGGTCTATTTAACCACCCTCCATCTCTGCGAGACCAGCATCGCCCGGCGATTGAGGACTTTGATCTCCGCACCTAAATCCATTCGTAAGATCGATACCGAAAAGGCCATCGAATGGCTTCAGAAACAGCTTTCCATGACCCTGGCAACTCTACAGATCGGGGCAGTTCAATGCGCGCTAGAGGAGAAGGTCATGGTGATCACCGGGGGGCCGGGAACGGGAAAGACCACCATCATCAACGCCATCCTGAAGATCTTCACCAAAGTGACACACAAGATCATGCTGGCTGCCCCCACCGGCAGGGCCGCCAAACGGATGAATGAGGCCACGGGCCACCCGGCCAAAACGATCCATCGGATGCTGGAATACAGCCTTCGAAAAGGAGGCTTCCAGAAAAACGAAGAACATCCTTTGACTTGCGATTTGCTGATCGTGGACGAAGCCTCAATGATCGATACCGTACTGATGCACCACCTTCTGAAGGCCATTCCTCCCAGAGCGACCCTGGTGCTGGTGGGGGATATTCATCAGCTCCCTTCTGTCGGTCCCGGAAACGTTCTCAAGGACATCATCGCCTCGGGCGTTGTGCGCGTCGTCGAGCTGCGTGAGATTTTCCGTCAGGCTCAGGAAAGCTCAATCGTTGTCAACGCCCATAAGATCAACCAGGGCCACCTCCCTACACTGACACCTCCTGGTCTGAAACTGGATGATTTTTATTTTATCGAGCAGGAAGATCCGGATACAGTGCTCAAGACAGTCTTGGAGCTCACCCAGGATCGTATTCCCCGGCGGTTTGGATTGGATCCCCTCGATGACATTCAGGTACTCACTCCTATGCACAAAGGCATCGTGGGTACGGAAAACCTTAACGCCGAACTCCAAAAGGCGTTCAACCCGGGGCAAGGCGGGGTTCTTCGAGGTGGAAGGAATTTTCGGGTTAAAGACAAGGTCATGCAAATCAGAAACAACTATGACAAGGCGGTCTTCAATGGCGACATCGGCCGCATCACCCGCATCGGTTCCGACTCTCAAAAAGTCATCATCTCCTTTGAGGGCCGGGATGTCTTTTACGAATACAGTGATCTGGACGAGATTGTTCTCGCTTATGCGATATCCGTACACAAATCGCAGGGCTCCGAATATCCAGCCGTGATCATCCCTATCCTGATGCAGCATTACCTCCTGCTGCAGCGGAATCTGATCTATACTGCAATCACCCGGGGCAAGAAACTGGTGATAATGGTGGGCACCAAAAAGGCCTTGTCGATCGGGGTCAAGAATGACAAGGTGAAAAAACGCCATTCTCGTTTACGAGATCGGCTGCAATATTGATCTCATGCAAATCACGATCCTGGGTAGCGGGACCTCGATTCCCCATCCCCAGCGCGCTTCTCCCGGTCTGGTGATCCGTTTCGACAAGACCACCCTACTGGTCGATCCCAGCTCCGGTTCCCTGCACCGTGCCGAGAGATACGGTGCAAGGGTCAAGGACATCGACACTGTTCTCTTTTCTCATTTTCATCCCGATCACACGGGAGATCTGGGACCCTTTCTGTTCGCGCTCAGAAACTCCGAATACTTCGGCTCCAAGAAACTGACTCTGATGGGGCCTCCCGGATTGCAGGACCTCCACCGGGGACTGATGAATTTTTACGGCACTTATATCCGCCTGGAGAGTGAACGTCTCACCCTCCGTGAGATTTGGGACGATAAGCTGGAATTTCCTGACTGGAGTGTCCGTTCACTGCCGGTTCCTCACACGGAAAACAGTGTGGGCTATCGTTTCACCGATTCCCAAGGGAAGGTCTTTGCCTACTCCGGGGACACGGACTTTAGTGCGGCACTGATCGAGTTGGCTCAGGATGCAGATGCCGCTTTAATCGATGCCGCCCAGCCCTCGGAACTGAAAATGGAGGGCCACCTCACCCCGGAATTAGCGGGAAAAATTGCTCAAAAGGCAGGCTGCAAACGACTCATCATCACCCATTTGTATCCGGTGTGCGACGATTACGATCTTCTCTCCGAGGTTCGAAGTTCGGGGTACCAGGGCCCGGCCGAGATCGCCAGTGATGGATTGAAGATCAGCCTCTAGTGTCTCGTCCCAGGAATACCATGACGTTTGGGGCGGCGGGAGTGCGTTGCGCCACGTCGCGACCGAGACCCCCGCAGGCGTACTCTTG
>CBDUTA010000089.1:0-11161 GCA_965369785.1 uncultured bacterium | reverse complement strand
GGTGGTGACGAATCTGAAACCGGTCAAGCTCATGGGTGTCGAATCGAACGGGATGATTGTGGCGGCCACGAATAAGGGTAAGCCGGTTCTTGTCGCTTTCAATGAACCCGTTCGACTGGGGGCAAGACTCCAGTAATGTTCATTGACTCTCATGCTCATCTGGATTCTCCTGACTTTCAACCCGATTTAGAAGAGGTTATCGAGAGAGCAAAGGATGCAGGTGTATCCACGATCTTGACCATTGGTTGTGTCGGAGCCAGAATCGAAAGTGTAGACACGTTGATGGAGCTTGTGGAGGACCATGAGTGTCTGTACGGGAGTATGGGAGTGCATCCCCACGATGCCCGCCTCTATCACGATGGGCTGGCGGAAGAAATACAGCAACTCATGGAGCACCCCAAGATTCTGGGCTGGGGAGAGATTGGACTGGACTTCCACTACGACAATTCCCCTCGCTCTCAACAAATCGAAGCCTTCCGAAAGCAGCTTCGGAGGGCGCGAGAATCCGGAAAACCCGTTGTTATTCATTCTCGGCAAGCGGAAGAATTAACTTTCCAGATCCTGGAGGAGGAATTTTCTGACGGGCCTGGGGGTGTGTTGCACTGTTTTACGGCTGGCCTTGAGACGGCCCAACGTTGTCTCCGACTGGGTTTTCACATATCCTTTGGTGGAATTCTTACCTTTCGCAAGGCAGAGAATCTGCGCGAAATCGCGGGCCAAATCCCTTCTGATCGATTGCTCATAGAGACGGATTCCCCATATTTGGCCCCTGTCCCCTTCCGAAGCAAACGAAACGAACCGGCCTTTGTCGTGAAGGTGAGCGAAGTACTCGGGGAGTCGCGCGGGACAACCTCGGAGGAAATCGGTGCCCTTACCACGAAAAACTTCGAACGGCTGTTCAGACCGCAGACAACAGCCGGCAGACCGGCTGAAATTCCAAATCCCGAATCCCAAATTCCAAACAAATCCCAAATCACAATTTCCAAATCTGACCTGGAACCTGGAACCTGAAACCTGGAACGCGGGCGCAGCCCGCTATTTGAAACTTGGAACCTGGAACCCGAATTGGTATATTAGCGCGGGCAGAAAACATGAAAACTAGTGTCACGTTGACTCCTAAGGATATCTTTAAACTGGTTGAAGACGAGTTGCAGGAAGTGGAGCTCGCCTTGAAAACAGAGGGCTACTCGGCCTTTCCTCTGGTGGATGACATCAATTCCTATTTGCACGACGGTGGAGGCAAGCGTTTTCGTCCTGTCCTTTTACTGCTTTCCTCCAAGCTTTGTGGGTTCGAGGGTAAACCCGCCATCGTCCTGAGCGTGGTGGTCGAACTCATTCATGTGGCAACCCTGGTTCATGATGACATTATTGACAATGCGGGGGTTCGTCGCGGTCGACCCTCCGTAAACGCCAAGTGGGGAAATCAGGTCACGGTGTTGATGGGTGACTGGTTATACATGACTTCGTTCTACCTGGCCCTGAAGTTGAAAAACTTCAGGGTTTTGAACCTCTTGATCGACGTCACACGAAAGATGGTAGAAGGGGAACTGATTCAGTGGGAACAGTACGGCCGCATCGACCTTTCGGTCGAGGATCAGCTGGAGATCTGTCGGCGGAAAACAGCCCATCTGTTTTCCGGATGCGGCCGGTTAGGGGCTATTCTGGCAGAAATGGACGACCAGCAAGAGGAGAAGCTGGGGACGTATGGTCATGATGTAGGTATGGCTTTCCAGTTAACGGATGACCTGCTGGATTACACTTCAAATGAGGATGCTTTGGGTAAACCGGTTCTCAAAGATCTCGAAGAAGGGAAGATCACGTTACCCATCATTTACCTCATGGAGAGAGCGGATCAGAAGGAACAGGAATTTATTCGCGAGGTGGTACGGACCCAGGACTTCAGCTCCGCGAACAAGAAGCGGATTATGGAACTGGTTCAGGCCTATGGGACCCTGAGTGAAGTAAAGAATCTTGCTGAGGAATACGCGAAAAAGGCCAAGACGGTCCTGCTGGATTTTCCGGACTCCAGTTACCGCGAGGCCTTACTGAGTTTTGCCGACTTTGTGATTGATCGGGAAAATTGAGCGAGGAGTTTGGGGAATTCCCCAAACTCTCTTCAGAATGGCTGGGGCGGTGGGATGTCCTCCACACTCCAAGGCTGCTGCACAATCTCTTCCCCGTCCTTTCCCACATCTTGTCTTTGGGCCAGGGTGATGTCCAGGGGTGTATAGTTGGCTTCGAAGTCCTTGATCGGCATCGTCTCGGAGATGTTGTCCATAAATTCAATCCAGATCGGCAGAGCTAAGGTGGCACCATAGACCCTTTCTCCAAGGGATTTCTTTTCATCATACCCGGCCCATACGCCTGAAGTGATCTGCGGGGTGAACCCGACGAACCAGCTGTCGGTCGAATCGTTTGTGGTCCCGGTCTTTCCTCCCAGGGAGCGTTCCAGCGACCGAGCTCGGCGAGCGGTCCCGCGCTCTACCACACTACGCAGCAGATAAAGCATTTTCCCCGCCGTTTCGCGAGAAATGACCTGTTCAAACTGATTCTTATGCTCCATCAGGGTCGCGCCATAATAGTCCTCCACGCGCTTTATGAAATGGGGGTGTGCCCGTACTCCGTTGTTGGGAAATACAGTAAAGGCTGATGTGATTTCCTGCAACGTGAGTTCTCCTGCACCCAAGGCAACGGGGAGATAAGGAGGGAGTTCACGTGGAATGCCGAAGCGATGAGCGACATCAATCACCTTGTCGATCCCAAGCGCGTTGGCCAATCGAATCGTGGGCACGTTTCGGGACAAGGCGAAAGCATCGCGGATGGTCATCAATCCCCTGAAATCTTGGTCAGAATTCTCAGGAGCGTAGATGCGGCCGGGACCTTCACGATAACTCACGGGAGCATCCAAAACGTGTTCAAAAGGAGAGTAACCCTCTTCCATTAGGGACACGTAAGTAAAGGGCTTGAAAAGCGATCCGGGCTGACGCAGAGCCTGGGTTGCCCGATTAAATTGACTGTACTGGAAATCAAATCCACCCACCATGGCCTTGATGGCACCGGTCTTGTTATCAATGGCGATCAATGCTCCCTGGACCTCAGGGATCCGATCTAAGATTGCCTCGATCGTTTTCTCAGTTCGCTGGATCTCTAAAATGGAAAAGGCAGCCACATCTCCTGGTTTGAGAACCTGGTCTACCTGTGTCTGTTCAGTCCAAGCCATATCCTCCGGTTTAATTCGGGCGGTATAACTCCCTAATTTGACGAGGGCCTCCTCGGGGGAGGATTCCATCACCAAGCCATGAATGATCTGGTCCTCGTAAAAAATCTGCTGCCACTCAGGATGAGTATAAGTGTCCAGATCCTGACCCTGTTCCAAAATATTTTCGATGAAACCAGCCCCTTTATGGATCTCCTTGTCGAAGTTCTGTAGTCCTTTCCGCAGAGTCCTGCGAGCTGCCACCTGTGTTTCGTAATCGAGGGTGGTATAAATCCTCAGCCCGCCTTCCCAAATCTGTTCCGTGGAGTAGTTTCTTTCCAGGTATTGTCGAACCCACTCGATAAAATAGGGAGCCGGACTCTGCTCATAGTTTTTTCCACGAACCAAGAGGGGCTCAGCCTGAGCTTCGTGCAGGGCTCGTGCACTGATAAAGCCCTTGTCGTACATCTGCCGTAAGACCGAGTTTCGGCGCCTTGTCGCATCATCCGGATGATTGATGGGGGAGTGCCGTCCGGGGACCTGGATAATGCCTGCCAGCAGTGCGCTTTCCGCCAGTGAAAATAAATCGAGGGACTTGTTGAAGTAAAAGTCTGCGGCAGAAGCGATACCATAGGTTCCGTGGCCCATATAAATCTGATTGCAGTAAAATGTGAAAATCTGCTCTTTGGAGTAGTTTTGCTCAATTTCCAGGGCAAAAAGCATATCCTTGATTTTGCGCTCAATCGTTTTCTCGGACCCGGTAAAAAGGAGTTTGCTCAACTGCATGGTCAGGGTTGAGGCACCCTTTCTCTCGCTCAGCAGGATGTCCCGCACCAGGGTGACGAAGAGTCGCTGAAAGTCGATCCCGGAATGCTGGAAGAAATCAGCATCCTCGGCGGCTAAAATCGCGTTTTTCAGGTTTTCGGGAATTTGTTCGTAAGTGATTAGAATCCTTTTCTCCAGGGCAAACTGGCCCAAAACTCGACCGTCTTCAGAATAAACATAGGAGACAATATTGGGCCGTTCTTGCTCGAGCTGTTCCACTTCGGGCAGGTCGATGGCATACCCGAACAGTAATCCCCCTAACATTCCCAGCACGGCTACGGCCAGTACCAGAAGGGCATAGGAAGCCCAAAAGAAATGATGGTGCTTTTGTTTGAGGAATAGGCGGAGGGCTTCTTTCATGTCATCTCCATTTTACACCAAGTGAGTGAATCAATCCTGGTTAGGCCCACATTATGCCCCTGTTGGACCCGTCAGCTCCGCGGCGTATGATCAGTTTCATGTTAAGACGATTTCTTGTCGTGATGGTGGTGTTGAGTCTCGGCGGGCTTTCTCTCTGGCCTCAGGGTTCAAAGGAGTGGCGGCAGGTGGCGCTGCTCACCAACGATGTCTCGGCAGGGCAAACCTTGTTGGATGTTAAGTGGATAGCTCCCGGAAAGGCGGCCCGCCTGGTTCTGCTTGAATCGCCCGATGGTTTGCTGGCGGAAGTCCGAACGATTGAGAACATCTATGGAAATCACGTGGTCCTCAAGCGACGCCTGGAGAATGATTTTGCCTCCGGTTCAAGCCTCTATCAGCAGAGCACAACGGGGGCAATGTCCACTGACTGAGCCTGGCCCTACCCATCATGGAGGGTGGTGAACTGGAGGATTTCGTAGTTTTTAAGTCCACCCGGGGTTCGGATTTCCACCTCATCTCCTTCTTGGCGTCCCATGAGGCTCTTTCCGATCGGAGAGGAGGTTGAGATCAATCCTTCCTTGACGTTCGATTCTTCGATGCTCACCAACTTGTAAGTCACCTCCTTGTCGGTGTCCAGATTCAAAAGTACCACCTTCGAACCATAGGAAACCTTGTCGGTGGGGACTTTGCTGAGATTGACCATGGAGAGTTTGGCCAGTCGCTCCCGTAGCTGGCCCAGCCTGGCTTGAAGATAAGACTGTCTTTCCTTAGCCGCCTGATATTCAGCGTTCTCACTCAGGTCGCCCATGTCTGCAGCTATTTTCAGGGCCTTCGGGATCTCATCTTTCAATTCTCGACCCAGCTTCTTTAACTCGTCTTCCAGTTGTTTCTTTGCTTCTTTCAAAAGTTCGTTGCCTCCGCTGCCAAGTCTAGGAGGATTCCCGGTAAGATTCCCAGGTAAAGGGTTCCCAACACCATAAGGGCGAGAATGATGCGCATCGGTGTGGAAATCGTGATGGGAGTCTCCTCTTTCTTTAACTCACCCATATACATATATACGATCACCCTGAGGTAATAGTAAATGCCTATTGCCGAGGTCACAAGAGCGATGACCACCAACCCATACATCTGACTCTGCACTGCGGCGGCAAAAACAAACAGTTTGCCCATAAAGCCGGCCGTGGCAGGGATTCCAGCCAGGGAGATCAAGAAAATGGAAAGTGCGATACCCAGGAAGGGATATCGATAGCCTATGCCGTTGTAGTCCTCGATCGTGGTACGTTCTTCTCCCCGACGCCCCACGATCTGTATTACGGAAAAAGCCCCCAATGTCATTAAGGCATAAGCCACCAGGTAAAAAAGGATGCCTTGGGTGCCCAAAGGATTGTGAGCGGTAAGTCCCACCAGCAGGTAGCCGGCATGAGCAATAGAGGAGTAGGCCAGCATTCGCTTGATGTTGGATTGCGTCAGCGCAGCGATGTTACCAATGGCCATGGTCAATACTGCCGCAGGCCATAAAATGGCCTGCCATTGTTGGCTGAGGTCCGGAAAGACCTGATAGAGAATTCGAGCAAGGGCGAGCAAGGCAGCTCCCTTTGAAGCTACGGCCAGGAGGGCCGTGATGGGAATTGGAGCACCTTCGTACACATCCGGTGCCCAAGCATGGAAGGGAGCCAGGGCGACCTTGAAACCGAAACCCACCACCAGAAGACCCAATCCTACCAAGAGTATGAGTGAGTAGTCGGGTGAGGCCTGGATTGCCTCAGTGATCTGCCGATACTGGGTCGATCCGGTTGCTCCGTAAAGGAAGGCTATTCCGTACAGGAGAAAGGCGGTTGAGAAGGCACCCAGTATGAAATACTTCCAGGCCGCTTCGCTTGATTTCCTTTCCCGTGTCCTGAAACCTGCCAGGACATAGGTCGAGATGGAGAGGACCTCCAGGCCCAGAAAAGTCATGATGAGATCGGCGCTTGTGGCCATGAACAGCATCCCGACGGTAGCGAAGAGTAGAAGAGCAAAGAACTCGCCCTGAAACAGTTTTTCCTGTTCCAAGTAATTCATCGAGATCAAGAGGATCACAGTGCTCGCGAACAGAAAAAAGATCTTGCAGAAGTGGCCGAAGTCATCCTGAAAGATCATTTCAAAGAAGGCCAATTCGGTCTGACCCCATCCCCTTGCGGCACCGAAAAATGCCAGGACAAGACCCGCCAGGGCAAGGTATCCGAGGTGTGTCTGCCGCTCCCTGGGAACAAAGGGAACCAGGAGCATAATCGAGATACCCACCAGGGAGAGGATGATTTCGGGTAAAACAGCCGTGTAGTTAATGTCCACGGTGGTCCACCCGGTAAATTTGAGGTTCGCGAACCTGCTCGATCCGATCCACCACCTTTTGAACGGAGGCGTCCATCTTGCGCAAAAATGTGCTGGGATAAAGTCCCATCCATATCGTCAAAAGGATGATGGGCACCAGGAGGACGGTTTCCCGGACATTGAGATCCGCCAGAGTACGGTTTTGATCGTTCTGGACCGTTCCCATGAAAATGCGTTGATAGACCCACAACATATAAATTGCCGAAAGCACGATGCCTGAGGCGGCAAAGGCGGCACGCCCGGCGTTCTCCAGGAAAGTGCCCTGCAAAATCAGAAACTCTCCGACAAATCCGTTCAGCCCCGGGAGCCCAATGCTGCTCAGAATGATGACCATGAAAAGTACTGCAAGGCGGGGCATGACATGGGCCAGGCCACCGAAATCCTGGATCAGATGGGTGTGGCGACGATCGTAAAGCATCCCTACCAGCAAGAAGAGGGCGCCTGTAGAGAGCCCGTGGCTCAACATTTGATAAGTAGCACCCTCAATAGACTGGAGATTGAAGGCGAAAATTCCTAAAACAATAAAGCCCATGTGGCTCACCGAAGAGTAGGCAACGAGTTTCTTGACATCGGTTTGCACCAAAGCTACCAAGGCACCATAGATAATGCCCACAATGGCTAAAAGGGAAATAGCCGGGGCCAGGGCGGTAGATGCTTTGGGAAACAGCGGCAGGCAGAAACGGAGAAGCCCGTAGGTGCCCATCTTGAGCAGAACGCCGGCAAGAATGACCGAGGCTGCCGTAGGCGCTTCAACGTGCGCATCGGGAAGCCAGGTATGAAAAGGGAAAAGGGGTACTTTAACGGCGAATGCTAAGAAGAATGCCAGAAAGAGTAGAAGTTCGACGGGAACGGGCAATAGGATTTGATTTTGCGAGAGTCTCTGGGTGATTTCCACCAGGTCAAAGTTTTGGGCTTCATTAAAAAAGTAAAGGGTGAGGATTGCGGCCAACATGAGCAAGGATCCAGCCATGGTGTAAATGAAAAACTTAACCGCTGCATAGACGCGACGCTTCCCCCCCCACACACCGATCAGAAAGTACATAGGAATGAGAGTGACCTCCCAAAAGATGTAGAAGAGGATCAGATCAAGCGACACAAAAACCCCAATCATGCCCACTTCCAGAAGAAGCATGAAAAACATGTAAGGTCGTACTTTCTCCTCAATGCCCCAGCTTGCAAGCATGGCTAGAGGCATTAGAAATGTGGTCAACATCACCAGGAGAAGACTGATGCCGTCTATTCCCACGTGATAATGGATGTGGAGCACTCCGACATTCAACCAGGGTACATTCTGGACAAACTGCATGGTGTCGGTCCCGGAGTCAAAGTGAGTGAAAAACAGGAGAGAATAGAGGAATGTGATGGAAGTAAAAAACAGAGATGTGCCTCTGAGCAAACGAATGTTCCTGATAGGAACGAAAGCAATCACCAGGGCCCCAAAGGCGGGTAACAAGAGTAAGAGGGTTAACTGTAATTCCATTCCAAACATGCTCTATGGGGAGATCCAGTAGTAGTAGCAAAGGATGAGGAGGGTTCCACCCAGGATCCAGGTCGCATAAAGGCGCGCGTAACCACTCTGGATGCGCTTCAGTCTGTGGCTCCATGCCTGCATCAGGGATGCGGTCCCATGAACCAGTCCATCGATAACCCGCCCGTCCATACCCTTCCAGAGGATGGTTTTAGAAAGTCGTTGGACCGGTGCTACCAGCAACCAATCATATATTTCGTCTACAAAGAACTTCTTCCGGAGCAATGAATGGAGCCAGGAAAAGCGATGGGCCAAGCGCGCCGCAACTTGTGGGTCTTTGACGTGAAAGTGATAGGCTGCAGCGAAACCGAGGAAGACCACTGCAAGAGTGACCAAGGTGAGGATGATCTCTGTGAGGTGTGCGTGTTCCATGGCCGGGCTGGGCTGCACGCTATATTGAAAGCGGAAGGAAGGTGCCAGGAATGCCTCCAGTCGATTGCTTCCCAAATAGCTGGGGAGCCCAATGTACCCGCTCAAAAGGGAGAAGAGGGCCAGAATGATTAAAGGCAGGGTGACAGACCAGGAAGGTTCCTTGGGCGAAGGTGCAGGGGCGTCTTGGTGTCGCTTCTCCGATCGCTCCCTTCCGTGAAAGGCCAGAAACATGAGGCGAGACATGTAAAAGGCGGTCAATCCCGCCACCACCACTCCTATCAGCCAAAGTGCTTCGTTTCCAGCCGCGAAGGTCTTCCACAGAATGGCATCTTTGGAAAAGAATCCTGAAAACAAAGGCACTCCTGCAATGGCAAGAGTGCCTATCCACATCGTGTAGAAAGTCACCGGCAGGTATTTGCGCAACCCTCCCATGTTGAAAAGGTCTTGCTCATGATGAAGTGCCAGAATCACACTTCCAGAGCCGAGAAAAAGGAGTGCCTTAAAGAAAGCGTGAGTCAGTAAATGGAAGATGCCGGCACCGAAGGCTCCCACACCCAGCGCCAAAAACATATAGCCCAGTTGGCTGATGGTCGAGTAAGCGAGGACTTTCTTGATGTCTCTCTGGACGGTGGCGATCGATGCGGCCAGTAAAGCCGTGCCGATACCCACGACTGCAATGATGAAAAGCGTTTCGGGAGCGCGACTGTACAGTGGGGCCGAACGAGCGATCATATAGACACCGGCTGTGACCATGGTGGCGGCATGTATCAGGGCACTCACCGGGGTGGGGCCCTCCATCGCGTCCGGGAGCCAGACATACAAAGGAACCTGAGCGCTTTTACCCGTGGCCCCGATAAACAGCAACAGAGTAATCACTCCCAGGACTCCAAACTTCGCTCCTGGCTCTGCGAATGGGTCCGAGACGGCTTGAAAGACGGTGAGGTACTGAACGCTTTCAAAGGTACGGAAGATTAAAAAGACTCCGATAAGGAAACCGACGTCTCCGATTCGGTTGAGGATAAAGGCTTTTTTTGCAGCATCTCCAGCATTTTTTCTCTCAAAGTAGTATCCGATGAGAAGGTAAGAGCACAGGCCCACGCCTTCCCACCCGACAAACATCAGAAGATAATTGTCGGCAAGGACAAGCACGCTCATCATAAAAATGAAGAGATTCAAGTAAGCGAAATAACGGTAGTAGCCAGTCTGGCCCGCCATGTATCCCAGGGAGTAGATGTGGATGAGAAATCCTACGCCTGTGACCACGAGAATCATCACCATCGAGAGAGGATCCAGAAGAAAGGAGAATTCAGAAACGAAGTTGCCCGACTGGATCCAAGTGAAAAGGTGATGGGTAATAATGCGCTGGTCTTCGGGTAGGCGAAGAAAGTTGTAAAAAGAAAGGAGTGCCACTAGAAAGCTCAAGGCAACAGTTGAGCAGGAGAGCCAGGCGATCACGGGGTGAGGGAAACGGCGTCCCAGGATGCCATTTATTGCGGCCCCGACCAGAGGAAATAGAATTAGAATCCAGAAATATTCCAGCACCACTCACCACTTCATCGTGTTTGCTTGATCCACATCAAGTGTGCCGGTGTGGCGAGAAAGGACGACGATCAGTGCCAGACCCACAGCTGCCTCTGCCGCGGCGACCGTCATGACGAAAAAAACAAAGATCTGGCCATCGATCTGGTCCAGAAAACGAGAGAAGGTGATGAAAGTTAAATTGACCGCATTGAGCATTAACTCCACACACATGAACATGGTGATCACATTTCGCCGAGTGATCACTCCTACGGTTCCAATGGCAAACAAGATCGCTGCTAGAGTCAGATAATGGGTTGCTGAGATCATTCTTTTTCGTGGTGTTGTCTGGTCAGAACAACCGCTCCCAGGACAGCCACCAGGATGAGGATTGAAGTGACTTCAAAGGGCAGTAAGTAATCCCGAAAGAGGGAGTGGGCAAGGGTCTCGACTTCTCCACCCGGCCCGGAGGACCTTTCGGTACCTGTAATAGAGCCTGTCAGAACTTGAGCAGCGGCCCAGCGATCAGTAGCCTGTGAAAGTACCAGGGTGAACAACACCGCAAAGGCCAGTGCGAAACCGGAAACTTTTTTCAAGCGACTGGGAAGAAACACTTCCGATTCGGGATCCAGCAGCATGATCACGAAGAGAAAAAGGACCATGATGGCCCCCGCATAAACGATGACCTGGACGGCCGCGATAAACTGTGCCCCGAGTTGGAAGAACAGTCCGGCTGTGGCTCCAAAGCAGACAATCAGCGCCAGTGCACTGTAAACGGCCCGGCTCATGAGAACCACCAGAATAGCAGCTGCAACAGCGGTTGCTGCCAGTCCGTAAAACACAATCAATGTCACTGCAAGGTCCCCGTGTAGAACAGCTTCTACTCCGTGCGAAGAGAGTTGAATCTTATTGAACGCTTCTCAATGATGTCAAGTTGCCCTGAAAGATCGATGCTCATGCTCTGTAAATGGTGGAAATTAAACATACTCGTAGGG
>CBDUTA010000088.1:0-11283 GCA_965369785.1 uncultured bacterium | reverse complement strand
TCGACGGAAACCGGGCGGGCAGCCGTAGACTGTTTGCCGGAAGTCGTTCGGGCCGTTCGTGGCCGGGTGCCCGTGTTGGTGGACGGAGGTTTTCGACGAGGCACTGATGTGTTCAAGGCCCTTGCGTTAGGAGCGCGCGCGATCTGTATAGGTCGACCGTATCAGTGGGGAGTCTCGTCGTTTGGTCAGATCGGCGTAGAGACCGTCTTGTCCCTTCTCCAGCGCGAGCTCCATCTCGTGATGGCGCAGTGCGGGACACGTTCCATCGCCGAGATCGGAGCCGCCTCCATCGTCAGGAGATCCTGGCGATTCTGAAAAAGGGTGTGCCGCGGATCGGTCTTTTCGACACCAGTCTTGAGCGATATTAACCCGCCGGTGTCTGGCTTGAGATCCAATTCGACCTGTTGGAGGAACAGGGAGTATCTAGCGCACTTTGGAGTGCACGCTCGATCAATAGAAACTCTAGTCTATCTTGAGCGCAAACGGCCGGAGTGGAGTCGAACTTTTTGACCGTCTGAAGCCTCCAGGTACCCCATATCTACGACAGAACCACCAAAACACTCGCTAAGAGCCAAGAATAGTAGCGTTCCCTTCCTTTTGATCCTCGTTCCTAAGAAAACCTGGACAGCTCCTCAGACATTCCGATCACTTCTAAACAGCCTCTGTTTTGGGTGTCCCAAGCCGACCTCGCCACAAGCTGTGGGTGATGGTCAATCACCTTCCCATAAAAACCACGTCTTCCCACCGCAGTCCGAGCAGTTCACCGAGGCGAAGCTCGGTCATGACTCACCCCATCATCGAACGTCTCCAGGGCGGACTACAGCTTTCAAGCAAGCCCTGACTTGCCTAATAGTCAGCAACTTTCACTCTGTACCTATCCCCTTTGCCCAGTGAAGCTTAACCCGAACAGGTGTTCCTCCAATCAGCTCGTTTTCAACCGCACCATCGAAGATCGCGTTGATGAGATTTTACAGGTACTTGCGATATTGGGGTGAATGGTTACTTACCGACAGGTAAGCCGTGGCAGTTCCAACTTCTACTGGATCAATGTCACAGACTCAGCGGTTGCTCTCGGGTTACGGTCCCATCCAGAACCTGCTCCGAGTAGGTCGGCATTGACCTGGCACACATGCATAGCCAAGGACCTTGCGGGCATCTTCACATCACCCCCGATTCATGACCTGATACCAGGCGCCTGGGTATTCGATCCGTAAGGGTCTCATCAATCCCACCAGGGTTAGCAGTAATAACTGTATAGGACTAAATTTGACCCCTTTCTTTGACCCTTCAGGACTTCTTAGAGGTCTGAACCTGGGCACTGACGAGTTGCTCCACTTTCCTGCTTTGGCACCTGGGACACCTGACACCGGCTTTGGCTTTCCTTTCATATTCTGAAAGGGACAGTATCAGCGTAAAGGTGTTCGTGCACTTCAGGCAGTCAAACTCGTAAATAGGCATAATCTTTATCCTTTCCTGCACTTATTCAAATGCAATTTGGATACCTAACAGCGCTTTTCCCCTAACTCGTCCTTTAAGAAGAGTTTCTGCCTGATTCGAAAATCAGAGCAAACTGCGATTGGGTCAAACCTCCCAGATCTGCCCCCTTCGGTTCGGGGAGAAGGCGCTCTTCCCTGTCCGCCAATAGGGGTGGACCTCTACGGCCGCCCGGTCCCCGGTGATTCCCTCAACAAAACTCAACAACTCAGACTGAAACAGGCTTAGAATAGACGACAACAGAATGCAGGAGATTTGGCCGAACTCATTGAAAGACTGGACGACTCTGTGAGCATGGTCTCAACACCCAAACACAGGCCGTTATACCACCGAATGTGGCTGACAGCGCCTCTGCTCGTGCTGGCAGTGGCTTGGACGGTAGGAACCTTCCTGTACACAAGCTCCCAAGATAACCTGGTACCGGCTCATCGAACCTGGACACTGATGGGCACGATTCTCGAAGCCACCGTCTATCGTCCCGCTAAGGCCACGAAGCTGGCCCACGCCGACCTGGAAACAGTCCACAGGGAGGTACTCAAGATCGACCACCTGATGAGCCTGTATCGTCCCGATAGCGAGCTGGTGGCCTTCAACACTCAGTCCGGGGCGGGCCCGATCAAGGTCAGCTCCACGACCTTTCAGGTTTTGCAGGCCTCCCAACACTACACACGGCTATCCGGGGGTGCTCTCGACGTAACCATCCAGCCACTCGTCCAGCTCTGGGGCTTCTACAGAATGGAGCGGACCTCGATTCCCCCGCCGGAAAAAATTCAGGCGGTACTGGGCCAGGTTGGAGTCGACCGCTTGAACTTGGATGGTTCGGCAGGGACGGCGGCCCTGGCTACCGGAAGCCGGCTTGACCTGGGCAGTATCGCCAAAGGTTACGCCATTGACCAGGCTGTAGCAGCGCTACGCGCTCGTGGTGTCCAGGCTGCACTCATCGACCTGGGCGGGAATATTGGCGTCCTCGGTCAGCCACCCGATGGGAGACCTTGGACGGTGGGGATCAAGCACCCCCGCGGGGATAGCCTGATAGGGCTCCTTCGATTTAGAGAAGGAGCAATAGCGACCTCGGGAGACTACGACCGCTACTTTGAGGTTGAAGGGCGACGGTTTAGCCATCTTCTTGACCCTCGAACCGGTTGGCCTGCAGAGGGTCTCTATGCGGTCACCGTCATCGCACCTAATGCCACTACTGCCGATGCCCTCTCGACAGCAGCCTTCGTGCTGGGGCCAGAGCGCGGAATGGCACTGCTTTCCAACTGCAAAAACATCGAGGGACTACTGGTTCAACCGCCGGAAAATGAGGCGGAAGAAAAACAGGACTCAACCGATCGGGTCGTGATTCAAACGACCGTCCCTACCCGGGAGGGGGCGGTTTCGTTCGTCCTTGTGTCTGAAACGGCCACCACCTTGCGTCCCGCAGTAAAAGGCACAGAACCCTCTTCCCGGCCCGAGTGTGTTTGGCCCCTCGGTCGGGTACTGAAATAGCCTTCATTCGGCAAGATATTTCTCCGGTAGCCAATATTCGTTGGAATAGTTCCCCCTGAATCCTTTGAAGAATAGGGTCACACCGTCCGAAAAATCGATCTCTCCCTCGAAGCTTAAGAGTATCTCTGTTTCAATACCTGGAAATGACCTCTCCCCTCTTAACTTTGTAGCCAGGTCAAAATAGAATTCTTCATCCCCCTGGAGCATGGAGGTACGGGAAGCGATATCGACCATATCCAAGGAATGGCTACCACCAATCCAGAAGAAGTGTCTGTCGGGCAACTTTTCAATGAGATTGTCACGAATTTCATTGTAAAGACTTTCTCCCAGGAAACAGACACCCAGCTGGGGTGGATTGACATAGGCAACGAACATGAATGCCCTCCTGGCGATGTTCACCTGAAGGACAGTCTCATCAGCTAGAAGTTCCTCCCAAGTGGGACACTCAGCGTAGGAGAGACTTAGCGCACCGCCAAAGGTCAGGGCAAGGCATTGAAGAAGTGAAGCTGTTTGCATCATCGACCTCCTTGACTAATTTGACTGAGACTTCACCTGAACCAGCGTGGAGCCCTCAGACCTGGCGGACGCTTTCTTCATCACAAGCCAGTGGGGACACTTCCTCTCATCTCTGTAAAGCCTCTCGCAGTCGTCACATCGAACACATTCGCTCACCAAAATCCTGGGTCCTTGAATGGCTCCCCACTCACATGCCTTCTCGCAGATCTTGCAGGTCTTACATTCACGCCATCTCCGGATCCTGAAAATAGTGAGGTTGGAAACCAGTCCGAGTGCTGCTCCTAAAGGGCAAAGATAGCGGCAATAGAAATTCTTGATGAACACGGTGGTCAGCAAAAGGAGACCCAGCATGATCCACATGACCGTAGACCCGCTTAAGGTAAACATCCAGAAGGGTTCGATGTACCTATAAATTAAGTTATCCCGGGTCAGCAGAAAGTACACGATAACCGCTCCCAGAAGGAGATATTTTACATAGATGGCACCCCGGTCCAGCCGGGAAGAAAGTTCAAACCTGAGCCTGGAGGGGAGCACCCTGTCAAGAAGCTGAGTCAGAGCACCAAAGGAGCATATTCGACCACAGTACAGCCTTCCCCACAGCACCGTCGAGGCAACCGTGAAGGACATCAGGAGATACCAGGAAAGATTGTATCTAAAGAGTGGGAAGTTCCACTCGATGAGCCCAAAGATGTTGACTACGGAAAGGAGGCCGCTTTTTAAAAAACCCAGGTACACGATCGACACGATCAGCGTCCCATATTTCAGCCTGCTGCTGTTCTTGAAGAAACTGACCAGAGCCAGGAAGAGAAAGGCGGAAAGCACCAACAGATCAAAGATCTGGCCTCTGATCACTTCTGCCAGATCCTCATCCCCATCGTCCTCAATGAGGGCATCCAGGTCGGCAAGGGAAAGCTGTGGGGATTCCGACTGCTGTGAATCCTCTGCACCACTCCCCGGTGTGCCCACTTGCGGATAGGCTACAGGCATCCTCAACAGGCACAACAGAGCAGTTATCGTGATGAGTACAATCGTTTTACCGGCCACGCTCTCCTTCTTCTTGTGTCAGGTACTGCTTGAGTATCCGGCGGGCGCCTTTTCGGATAGATCTTGAGGCGGTGCCAATCGACATTGTAGCCCGAGTGACAGCATCGATGTCTCGTCCCACTCTGAAGCGATCAGTGATGCTTTTTCCCACAAATTGGTCAGCAAACCTAGCGCGATCTACTGAAAAATAGCCGTAGGGCTCGCGGTGGGCGACCGTTTTTATCCGGGTGATCAAACCTTGCAGATTGATACCTACAGCAATTTTTATGGGGCCTTCGTATCCCCGCTCGCGAAGTTCAACATCTGTGGTGAAAAAACCTAGACCCACCACCGTTCTGAGCTTGGTTTGTGGGTCAGTCTTGTAGGCCCTGTAGTAGGGAGGATCTCCTTCCTTTGCTGAAAAAGCATCGGCCTCGGGAAGAACCTCCTGTATGTGACGTAACTCTTGCTCTGGGGTTACCTCATCGAAAAACTGGCTGACCAGAGAGTAGGCTGCTGCGACGGATGGTTGAAGCTCGGCCTGAAAAACAAGAAGAAAAAACCCCAGAAGAAATAGCACAATACTCTTCCTTTCTGAAGTCATGGTTGATGCCTTACCTGCAGCCAAAATTGCGTGACGTCTTCTCTCGATATTCGAAAAGTAAAGCTCATGGCATCTGGTCTAGGCTGCTTTTATTCTATAGATTGCAGAAAGACCGGCAAGCTTAATCTACACTATCCTGGAACCAGGCGACGAAATCATCCGGCTTTGCCTGCTAGCGGCTTATTTAAAACCGGTTGCGTGAAATGGCCCAACAGACTGAGTGAAATGACCCAGAAAGACCCTTCCTTAAAGGGACTGAGAACTCAGTGTACCTCCTGCCACTCATACTAATCCTTTTATGAATAGGGATTTAGAGTTACACTCTGTAAATCTGGTTTCGAACTTGCTTTTAAGATGTCCGGACCTGATTATCCAAAAAAGAGACCGATTCCCATTTTTCTGAGCAGAAGCCGTGAGTATGCACTTCACGCCCTCAGCAAGGCTCTACAGTTTAGTCCTCTCACAAAAAATTGAAATGTCTGGAGGCCTACCTATCAGACCTACTTTGGAGCACCTGATTTAAGAGGAGTTTCACCATGATAAATCCAAGATGTCTGTTTCGATCTTCTACAGCCTGGATCATTAGCATTCTGCTCATCTGCTGTCCCTCTGTTTGGGTTTCTCAAGCGCAGGAGCTGCCCCCTGAAGTCCTGAGCTATGCCGACATCGTTTTATACAACGCTCAGGTCCTGACCATGGATCGCGATCAGCCTCCCTTCACCGTGGCCCAGGCGTTGGCAATTCGAGATAGTCAGATTCTGGCAGTGGGAGAAGATAACCGAATCCTGAGGATGGCTGGACCCGAGACGCTCCAGGTAGACCTGCAGGGAAAAGCGGTGATGCCGGGTATTGTGGACACTCACTCCCATCCCAACAGTTATGCCCTCTTTCACCGGGACTGGGCCCGAGAGGTCAACCAGGCCTACGTTCAGTTTTTGAGAGAGAATGACGTTCACTACACCAATGTCCGCTGGGATTCGAAAGAGACCGTGCTGGCTGATCTCAAGACATTTGCTCAGCGGGTGCCTGACGGAGAGTGGATTTACACAAAAATCGGTATCGATGAAACCATCTATCCGATCTTGACCCAAACCACGCGATACGATCTGGACCAGTCGGTGCCCGATAACCCCTTATTTATCGTCAGCGGATATGGCTTGTGGGGACTGGTCAACACCCAGATGATCGAGTTGGTCAAAGACGTTTACGGGAAGCTTCTTCCCGGCTTCATCAAGGATCAGCAGGGAGTGGCCAACGGTCAGCTGTTGGGGGCGGCGGGAGAGATTCTAGAGGCGGAGTTGATGCCCCAGAGACCTCCCGAACTTCTGGCACCTTACTTCAAGAGGGAACTGGAGGAATGGGTGGCCGTTGGGGTCACGACCCTGTCCACACGTTTGAAGGGATATGAAATCTCCTCTTACGCACTTCTGGATCGCCAGGGTCAGCTACCCCTTAGGATGGCCTATGCCAATGAGTTGGCCCGGGCCAATCCCTTTCTGGAACGGGACTTGAAACGGTTGGGCAACCTGGAAGGCCATGGGACCGACCGCATGTGGCTGGTGGGTCTCTCGGCAGGTAATCCTGATGGATATGGGCCCAGCCCACGGCTACCTACCGATGAAGTGTGGGTGGGGGAAATCTCCTGCGTGTCTCTGGAAAAACGGGAAATCCTGCCCAATGACCTTTATCCGAAGGGAATGTGCATTTGGGATCTGCCCGATGATCCGGGTCGCGATGCGGCCCGCATTGCCAACCGATATGGCTATCGGCTCACGGGGGTGCATACGTTCGGGGACAAGGGAATTGCCACGGCACTCGACTCCTATGAGCAAGCCACTCGGGAGAACTCAATAAAAGACAGACGGTTTGCCCTGGATCACGGCATGATGATCCGGCCCGATCTGCGGGAAAAATCTGCCGAGTTGGGGGTAATGTGGAGCCTTCAACCCACGCTGTTTTGGAGGCGTTACGCTGCCGGTGTGAGTCGAGTCTATGGTGAGGAATATGCCCATCGATGGCTTTTCCCCGTCAAGAGTCTCCTCGATCAAGGGATCCGGCTGGCCTATGGGGCGGACACTCACAACGATCCGGAAAGGCACCCCATGTTTGGTCTGGAAATTCTGGTGACTCGAAAGACTCGGGATGGACGGGTCTTCGGTCCCCGCGAGAGGATTGACCGAAGTACGGCACTGCTCATGATGACTCGATGGGGTTCAGAATACGTGTTGGCTGAAGACAAACTGGGCTCAATCGAGCCGGGAAAGCTAGCCGACCTGGTGGTTCTGGGCAAAAATCCGCTGGACGGCAATATAGCAAATGAAGATCTGTCCGAGATTGAGGTTGTAGCAACAATTATCGGGGGAGAAGTGGTGTACGGGGCACTGGAATAGCCTGACCACCTGACAAATATCGAGGGATTGGTGACTAAGACTTACAGAGCCGTGGGCTGTAGCCCACGGGCCAGACCGGGAGGTGTAAACGGCAACTCCCTTTCATCGGCGCAGGCCCGCAGGCTGAAGCCTGCGGCTCTGATGGAGGTTGAAACCTGGAGGAGCATCCATGACTGAAAAAAGAGGTATCTCTCAGACTGTGTCTACACTCTGTATTGTGAGTCTTCTGTTCCTATTCGGGTCTCCGTTAACAGCTTCTCAAGCTCAGGACTTGCCTCCTGAAGTGCTGAGATACGCCGATACGGTGTTGTACAACGGCCAGGTGCTGACCATGGATGGCGACCGCCCCCCCATCACCGTGGTAGAGGCCGTGGCGATTCGAGCTGGCAGAATTATGGCTGTGGGGCAAAACGATCGGATCTCCAGGATGGCCGGACCCGACACGCTTCGTGTGGACTTAAAGGGGAAGACCGTGATGCCCGGCATCGTGGACACCCACTCTCATCCCAACAGCTACGCCTTGAGTCATTATCGGCAGGAAATTATCCCTCCCTATTTGAAGTTTCTGGAAGAAAACGGAGTCCGCTTTGCTACCGTCAGATGGGAATCGCCGGAGACGGTGGTCGCCGATTTCAAGCGGTTCGCGGAAAACGTTTCTGCGGGCGAGTGGATTTTCTCCACCGTCGGCCTCACCAAAGAGGTACGCGAGACCTGGGCGAAAATCTCCCGAGAGGATCTGGACCGAGCTTCACCGGATCATCCTTTATTTGTACGGATCGCCTACGGCATGTGGGGGCTCGCCAATAGCAAGATGCTGGAGATTGTGCAGGACACCTACGGCGACCACCTTCCCGGACTGCTGAGGGATGAGCAAGGAGTGCCCAACGGGCGGATGTTTGGAGCCGCCGGAGAGGTGATCGATCAAGAGATCTTGCCCCAGATGCCCCCGGAAATTCTGGCTCCTCCCTTCAAGAAGGAATTGGAGGAATGGGTAGCCCTCGGAGTCACCACTTTGTCGACTCGTTTGAAGGGCAGCGAAATCAGGGCCTACACCTTGCTGGATCGCCAGGGAGAGTTGCCGCTGCGACTGCCCTATTCTCACGAGTTGGGACGAGTCAATCCTTCCTTTGAAAGAAGCCTGAAACGTTTCGGGAATCTTCAGGGACATGGAACAGACCGTATTTGGATGATCGGAATGTCCCTGGGAAATCCGGATGGCACCGGGCCGAATAGCGGTGAAATTCCCGGAGGGCAAGTGTGTGTTTCCGTGCCCAAACGCGAACTCTATCCCAACGATTTTTACCCCGAAGGAATGTGTTATTGGGATATCCCGGGAATGCCGGGTTATGAAAACGTGCTTCTGGCCAACCGATACGGCTATAGGATCTCGGGCGTTCACAACTACGGAGACAAGTCCTCCCTGGTCATGCTGGACGCCTATGCTGAAGCCGACCAGGAAAACTCGATCCTGCAGGGTCGTTTTGCCCTGGATCACGGAACCATGGTGAGCCCGGAGGTCATCCAGCGCTCCGCCCAACTGGGGATCTTGTGGAGTCTGCAACCGGCACTCTTTTACGGGGGCAACGCCGCCAACATCAGTCGGGTTTATGGGGAGGAATACGCCCACCAATGGGTACTTCCCGTCAAGAGTTTGATCGATGCGGGCGTGAAGGTCAGTTATGGCGCCGACACTCACAACGATCCCAAGCGTCATCCCATGTTTAACCTTGAAGTCCTGGTGACCAGAAGAACCGTGGATGGACGGGTGTTCGGGCCCAGGGAGGCCATCGACCGCAGCACCTCTCTGATCATGATGACCCGCTGGGGGGCGGAGTATGTTTTGCGTGAGGAAGAGCTGGGTTCGCTGGAGGTGGGCAAGCTGGCGGATCTGGTGGTGTTGGACAAGAATCCCTTAGACCGCAATATTCGCGATGAAGACCTGTCCGAGATTCAGGTGCTGGCCACCGTCATTGGAGGAGAGGTGGCCTACGGATCTTTTGAATGAGATTCGGTAACACGATCCGAATTTAACCCCGCTTAAAGTGGCGTTCTATGATGCGTGAGGCTCCAAAAATCGCCACGGTGGCCACCGTTCCCGCATAACCCTGGGTGGCGGCCCTGGGCACCACGCTGGCGTCGCAGATGAAGAGCCCGTCGATATCGTGGGATTCAAAGTAGGGGTTGACGACCGAGGTCTTGGGATCGGCTCCCACGATGCAGGAGCTCACAAAGCTGGAGAGCACTCGAACTCGAATGGGAGCATCCATCCCCGAAATCTCCCTGGCCCCCATCTTCTTGAAAAGCTCATAGACCAGCTCACGACCTTCCTGCAATCCCTTGACGATGCTCGGATCATCACCCCGATAGATCTGCTCCCCCCATTCATTGATGTAGCCGCGGATATTGCGGGGCCGGACCAGGTGCATGGAGGAGCGGGCGATGCAGGCCGCCTTCCTGCGGGCCGGGGTCATCTTCGACTCAACGTACAGGGACCGCATGTACTCCTTGTGCTCCCTGCCAAACTCGGGAGCGCCCGACTCCAGGGCCATCCGGTCGGGTGCCGCCAGCTGGTTGGCCGAGATGGAGAGCTCCAAACGCTCGTAGTGGGGGTCTCCGTGGATGTCGTGGTAGACGTACTGGGCGGGATTGTGCCGGTAGGCCGCATCACTGAGAGGCTCATCGAAGACGGCCGTCGGGCCTCGGAGCTGGGGGCGGTTATCGGTGTGGGCGCCCACGTTGGGGTTCTCAACAACCAGGTCTTTCACCAGGTCGCGGGGCCCGTAGCCGGACCGGTACAGCAGCGGCGGGTTTCCATAGTTGCCGGAGGAAACAATCACCCGGGGAACCTCCAGCGTCTGCCGCACCCCGTTCTGGATGTACTCGATTCCCTTGACCCTTACCTGCCCTGCCTGCTTTTCAAGGAGGATTCTCTCCACCTGAGAGTCGGGATAGCTGTCCAGGCCCCGCTCCTCGGCGATGGGCAGATAGGCGATGAAGCTGCCCTGGCGTGCGTCGTACTTGCACATGTTGGTTCCGTCACAGTAGCCGGTGAACAGACAGTTTCTCTTGGCCAGGGTGGCGTCGTGAGGTTCGTAGCCCATGGCCCGGGCGGCGTCCTCGAGCATGTAATCCATCCGAACCCACATTTCCTTTGGTCGGGCGTGGATGTTGAAGTCGCGGTGGATCATCTCGCCGAAGGGCTTCAGGTTCTGGTAGCTCCAGTCCGCTCCCGTCTCGTTGACCCACACCTCATAATCTTCCGGGTAAGGAGCGTGGGTGCGGGCTGTGTAGTGAAGAGTGCCCCCACCGAAAATATTAGGCGTTCCCTGCGTGAACGCTCGTTCCCCGTCGCTTAAGGGTCTCCGGCGAGTCTCCCCAGGCGGCAGGGTGAACCGGTGCCGGTATCGTCCCACAAAGTCCAGGGAGACGTTGGTGAACATCTGCCGTCTCAGTGGTGAACCGTAGCCCGGATTCGGTTTTCCCTTAATATAGGGTCCTCGATCGAAGAGTGCGATTTTCAGGGGCTCTCCGTTGCTGGAATTGACCCCGCTCTCAGCAATCTTACCCGCCAATGCACATCCAGCCTGTCCCGCTCCTACAATCGCGAGGTCGTAAGGTTTTTCAGCCATCGATTGTCCCTCCCACAGGATTGAGTGATTTAAGATGATCCATACAGTCCAAAAGAGGCATGACGAAGCACGGCGCGGTTCGGGCTGAACCTGGGTACACCTCCTCTTAATTGTCTATCTGGAGCAATATCCATAC
>CBDUTA010000087.1:0-11298 GCA_965369785.1 uncultured bacterium | reverse complement strand
AGTGTAAAGGATGTCCTGGCACAACTTGTTAACCATGTGCTGGCACTTTACACCTGAGGTGCCTCCCACATTCCGGACGTGACCCAGCGAACGAGGCACACCCGGAAGGGAGTTCAGAAATGATTGAATAGGGATTTACCCCCCTGAGCTAGGCTGAAATCTGAGGAGGTTGCTATACTTCCTTGGCTTCATGAGTGACACCGGTCGAATTATTGGAATTGCCCTGCTCGTGGCCTCCGGGTCTCTGAGCCTTCTCGCCGCCCAGGACGATAGGATCATCACCGCCCTTTACGTCGAAGCTCCCATCGTGATCGACGGGAACCTGGATGAGCCCCAGTGGAGCCTGGCCCAGGCGGGTGGAGACTTCATCCAAAACGAGCCCAGAACCGGGGAACCGGCCACGGAGCAGACCGAAGTCCGGATTCTTTACGACGACGAAAATCTCTACATCGGAGTCTACTGCTTTGACTCGGCCGGCAAGGAGGGGATCACCGTCACCGAGGTGAAAAGGGACTATCGTCCCTTTGACAACGACCATTTCTCGTTCGTTATCGATACCTTTGACGACAATCGCAACGGCTTCTTGTTTGGAACCAACCCCAAAGGAGCCCAACGAGAAGGTCAGGTGGAAGGAGATGGCGACAGCACCAATTTCGATTGGGATGCCATCTGGTATGTGAAAGCCAAAATCACCGAACGGGGCTGGCAAGCGGAATTCGCCATCCCGTTCAAGACCCTGCGCTTCAAAAACCTTGACACTCAGCGCTGGGACATCAACTTTCTACGCGTCATCCGGCGCAAGAACGAGCAGACCTATTGGTCCCCCATCCCACGTCCCTTCCGTTTGCCTCGGATTTCTCTGGCGGGCAAATTGGAAGGGTTAACTGGAGTCCGGCAAGGCCGCAACCTTTATGTCAAGCCCTACCTTTCGGCGCCCATCGTGAGGAGAGAGCAGGACGACGTCGATTTCATCCCCGAAGTGGGTTTTGACATGAAGTACGGAGTCACTCCGGGCCTGACGCTGGATCTGACCGTCAACACCGACTTTTCCCAGGTTGAAGCCGATACCCAGCAGATTAACCTGACCCGCTTCAGTCTTTTCTTCCCCGAGAAACGAGAGTTCTTTCTGGAAAATGCCGATCTTTTCCAATTCGGGAACCCCGACAGCGGATTCCGCGGTGAGGGGCAAACGGATCTCATTCCCTTCTTCAGCCGCCGGATTGGGCTCTCACAGGGCCAGATCGTGCCCATTTACGGAGGTGCACGCCTCAGCGGAAGAGCAGGTGCGTACCGCCTGGGTATCATCTCCATGCAAGCGGATGAATTCCAGGAAACCCCTTCCACTAACTTCTCCGTGATCCGAGTCAGCCGGGATGTCTTGTCCAAATCGGACATCGGTGGAATCTTTGTCAACAAGCATGTCAACGACGGCAACAACAACGGGACCTACGGTGTGGATGCAAACCTCAACTTCTTTCAGTATCTGGATATCTCTTCCTATTTGTTGAAAACGGATACCTCCGGAATCAGTGGCAAGGACAAGGCCGCCGATCTGAACGTCGAATGGAACGATCGTTTCTTGAACCTGAAAGCAGAGCATCTTTCCATTCAGGACAACTTCAATCCCGAAGTGGGCTTTGTCCCCCGGATAGGGATTCGAAAGAGTTCCGGACAGGTGACGTTCCGTCCCCGACCCGGTGAGGCCATTCCCTGGATCCGAGAGTTCAGACCTTCAGCCTCGGTACACTACCTCACCGACCAGGAAAATATTCTGCAAACGCGCAAGGTGGACCAGAACCTCTCGATCGGATTTGAGGACAGCAGCAACCTCTGGGGTACTCGCAGAGCTCGATTCGAACGTCTGGATGAACCCTTCGAGATTCGGCCCGGTCAGTTCATCCCGGTGGGAGACTACGAGTTTGTGGAGTATTCCGGTGCTTTTTCCACCAACCCGTCTCGCATGTTCAGTGGGGGTACCCGGATCAGGACCGGCAGCTTTTATGACGGCCACCAGGATTCCTACCAACTGGAGTTCGCTTTCCGCCCCAGCTATCACTTTTCCACAGAGGTGGACTGGACTCGGGAGGACATCGAACTCCCCTCAGGAAACTTCAGGACTACTCTGGTGACGACCCGTCTGAACTATTCCTTCACCCCTCACATGTTTCTGGACGCACTGATTCAATACAACAGTACGGTCAAAGAAATGGCCAGCAACATCCGCTTCAACCTCATTTACAAACCGCTGAGTGATTTGTTTGTGGTCTATAACGAGCGGCGGAGTACAACAGGGGAAGTCAGGGAAAGGGCTCTCATCGCCAAGGTCACCTATGTTTTTGACTTTTGAAACCTTTGTTTCAGGACCTGGCCAGAATGCATGCCGAAGTGGACACGTCTGTAAACTGGAGTCGAAGGTCGTGTCAGCCTAGTAGGGCTCCATTTCGCGGGTACTGACGCGCCAGTTCAGGACCCTCATCGGAAGAAGATTGGTAGCCAGGGAAATGGCCTGAGGGCTGTAAAGAAAATCGCTGTTTCCATTAAAGGCAATCGAGTTGGGACCATAGTGGTAAGTCCCATTCCCATTTGCAATGACATTAGCAGTAAAGGTCCCGCCGATGATCGTCTTATTGGCTCCACTCATGGTGATGTTTCCGCCTAAAACGAAGATCATACCTGTGTAGGTGAAGGCCCCATTGTAGGCAAGATCACCCTTTATCACGAGTATTCCTGCGCCAGAACCATCGGTCTCCAGTGAGGCATCTCCGTCAATGACAGTAATTTCAGGACTGCCTGTAGTGCCCCATGTCACAGTGTCATAGGCCCCAGCGGGAAGGCTATTGTCAGCGATGGTGGTCAGCTTATCCACGAAGGCCATCAGCCAGTTGGGGTCAAAGATATTGGCTGCGTCGGGGTCGGAGCTGTTGAGAATGGTATCTGTGTCGTCCTTAATGGAGGGTAGGGGACCGAAATCACCGTCTGCCCCCACAAGATTGTCCATTTGCATGCCTGCAAGGGACGAGTATGCTGAGTTTGCAGCTCCTGTTGCGTTGGCGTTACCCGGATTATTGTTGGCTAGACTCAGTCCGGGTTTTGAAGTACCCGCGATCAGATTTCCATTCATGTCGTGGGGGCGTCCATCCAGCCCAAAGGTATTGCCGTTAAAGGTGGCGTTTAAGGCGGGTCCGTATACGGAAAACGCACTGTCCAGGTTTAAGGTCGTGTCCCGCCTCAAGGTGGCCTCAAGGATGGCGATGGCGTTTTGAGTTTTGGTCCCGTAGACGCTCGTCTCAGCGGTAGAGGAGCGACGAATCCCCATCACTCTGAGAGTGACCACACTGTCGGTGTCCGAAAGCAGGTCTCCGTCACCATCGTCATTGTCCGTGACTCTGGCGAAGTAATGTCCCGTACCCAGGGAGACTCCTGTTGGAACGGTCAACAGTCCATTGACCGTTCTGGTTCCGATGGCAGTAGGAAGACTGGCATAGTCGACGTGCATGGCCTCAACCGGAGACAGGGGATTTCGATTGAAGTACTGCAGTGCCGTTGGCTCCGTTGGAACCGGAAAATTCAGGTACTGATCCACCTGAGTCGCGTTGGACAAAAGAGCACTCAAGGCATTCCCCCGAAACGTCGTCCGTGTCAGGTTAAATCCCCCATCGGCGATCAACAGGGCCTTCTCGCGGGCCTCAAATTCGTTGCTCATCCTAAACGTAGTCATACTGGTTAATGCTAGTGAAAGGCCCAAAAGCATGAAGAGAGTGGAGCAGACCAGAACGATCAACAAGGCCATTCCCCGCTCGGCTTGGCCCTCACTCTTTTCAAACCGGGAAAGCACACTTCTATTCGAAGACTTCTTTTGAGATTTCGCACGGGTCAATGAAAAGGGCAACATATCTTTAGATTCCTTCCTTGAAAGACGCGATCATTGCTTCGAATGTGACGACACCTCCGGATGGGTCCTCCCATCATCGATGGACTCACAGGATCTTTCCAACCGCCCCAGGAGAGACTCTCTCTCTTGCCTGAAACTTTTTGTCCTGTCCTTATCGGCATTCCTCTCACAAAAATGGGTGTCCCTGATCACAAGAATCGGATTTTTTCTGTTCTGGCTGATGGGAAAGGAGTGGAGACAGCAGCCGGAAGACCGACTGGAAATTCAAAATCCGAAATCCCAAATCCCAAACAAATTCCAAATTCCAAATTAAGAACGAATTCCTTTTCTCCTTCTTATTGCGCGCGAAGCGCGCTCGACAGCGCCACAGCACGATGTCACGAAACAGACCGGGTTGGCCCGGCCAAAAAATCGGAGCCAGTTCATTGAGGGCCAACTGGTTTCGACAGGCTTGTTCTATGAAATGGCACCCTCGCTACTGTGCGTCTGGTTCTCATTCCCCAAAGCCGGAGCTGAAGGCCGTGGCCGGACCCTCCATCGACCACCGAATGACCCCACTTTCGTCTGCGAAGAAATGGCGGGTTCCCGTTTCACCCGCTAAAATAGGATCAGCGTTGACCGTAAAGGTTTCACCCTCACCACTGGTTGCAAACTGGTATCCATTCCGCATCCCGGTCGCTAGCTCAGAGGCAATAAGACCCGCTTCAGTCAACTCAGGAAGATTCTTAGCGTAATGGGCTTCTCCGTCGGCAACCGAATAGTTGATTTGGGCCAGTACCATCTTCCGCACCGTAGTTATGGCAGATAATTCGTTCGCTAATAAGGTCTCTTCCGGACGCCTCGGCTCTGTTACTGTTGCTCCCGCGCTCTTGAGTAACTCGGCGATTTCGAGGTAGCCATTTCTTTCCGTCAACATCAGGGCGGTCATACCGCTATCGGCCTTTGCATTCACCTCCGCTCCCGCATCCAGGAGAGTTCGCACGATTTGAGTCTTGCCCGTTGCTACGGCCACCATCAAAGGGGTCACCCCCTGTTGGGCTTTGGCATTCACGTCTGCTCCTGCATCCAAGAGAGCTCGTGCAATTTGGGTATTGCCCCGGGCCACCACCATCAGAGCCGTCAGTCCATCGTGAGCCTGGGCATCCACTTCGGCACCTGCATCGAGCAAGGCTTCAACCAATTGGGTATGACCCTCGGCTGACGCATGCATCAAGGCGGTTGTGCCGGAGTTATCCGAGACATCCACATCCGCACCACCAGCAAGCAGGGACTTCACCCTCTCAGTTTGGCCTTTTTTTGCTGCCTCGATCAGCTGTAAATCAAGGTCCTGCGAAAGAGCCGGGACAGAAAAAAGCATGATCAGGAACGCGGAGCTGATGATTTTCGTACTCATGAGGCTCTCCACTTGATTCGGCCTTTGCCAGGCTGGGTCGTTCCCCCGAGGCAGGGGACACCCAGTGCGACTGTTGTTGCGCGGCCGCTCAACGCTTTGTGAACAGGCTATTTCTTATGGGCCATTCCCAAAGCGACGGACACACGATCTTCTCTTAGATTGCGAAGGTAATTTTGGAGCTTCTCTTTAGCATTGTCTCCCATTAACAGATGAATGCCCAGGGGAGGGGGAGCGTCAGCTACAATCCGCGCTGATACCTTTTTAAAAAATTCAATCGACTCCTGAACCTTGACGATCCAGTGATCGATTTCCAGTCCCGCCTGCTCGATCATCGAGCGGGCCTCGACCTCCGTTGCCAAAGCACTAATAGACTCATCTTCAGCCCAGGGTGCCGGGTAAAACGGGGGATCTCCAAGGCCACGAAAGATGTCATGGAAGAGCAGACGACCGCCTGTTTTTAAAACCCTCGCTATCTCGGAGTAAAACCGATTCTTATCAGCAATATTCATCTGTACATGCTCAGTCCATACGACATCGAACCTCTCATCTTCATAGGGGATTTCAAGTGCACTACCCTGACGGAGTTCCACCCGATCACTCAGGCCGACAAGTTCCGTAAGCTTCTTCCCAACGGATATATACTCCTGTGTCAGGTCAAGACCTACAACAGGACACTGATATCGTTGGGCCAGGTAACGCGCGGTGCCTCCCAAGCCACAGCCCACATCAAGGACAAGATCAGAGGCCTTTAAATTGGCCAGCTCTGCGACCTCAAGAGTCGACTCTCGCCCTCGGGTGTGAAACTCATCAATAGGAGCCAGGTCATCAACGGTAAGTGCATGGGTATCTTTACCCGCTAGATTGAGTCCAGCTTCAATTCTCTCCATGATTCCACCGAAGCCGTAATGTTTGTCTACTAATGCATCGATAGGCATCATTCTTCCCTTCATCAGTTCTCAAACTCAGTCGTCGAGCCGTCCCGACTAGCGCTATAAAAGGTAAAACCAGAAGCCTCTTCCAGCCCGATTAAAACCCTCCCGAGCCACCGCCGCCAAAGCCCCCTCCACTGAAACCCCCTCCTCCTCCTCCAAAGCCGGAGCCGCCGGAACTGCGAGGTGAGGAGGCCATGGTGGTCCCTGCCTGAGTGGACATGCGGCTCAAATTGGAGACCAGGGAACCGATGTGAAATCCACCGGGGTGTGAACCACTGTACCAGTCGGGTGGCTCTTTATAAATATCTTTGAAGGCCTCTGCCCACTTTTTTTCAACGCTCATGGCCATGGCAAAGGGCAGAAGCTTCTCGAACTGTTCCGGTCCTGTGATCATACGTTTGAAGCGGTCGGACTCGACCCTCCCGATGAATTCTTCAAATCCCAGCACCCGCTCCAGGGTTCGAGCGCCCAGCGGGGTACGGGCGGGCATGAACCAACCGAAGAAGGCAACAGGCAAGCCGCTCAGGAGGCTTGCAACAATAAGGCCCAGTTCGGTTTGACCTAGCCAGTAGGGGACGGGAGAAAACAGGGTCAGGCCGATAAAGATGCTGGGGATGACGATAGCTGCGAAGACATAGGGCTGTTTCACTTTGTCGGGACGAGCGGCATAGAATTTGCGTTGGACGAGCTTCTCATAAATCCGATCACGAATGGCGGGAAGATCCTTGTAGAACTCATTGGCCAGATCAGCCAGATCTACCGAATCCAGTGTCCCATCGGAAAATATTGATCGCAATAACTGGTCCTCGTGGGGAGACAGCTCCCCCCACTCCGACTCCTTTTTTCGAAGCACAAAGGTGTACTCGGTCTTCGACGACAAGCCAAACCAGGTATCGGTCTCCTTTTCCTCAATGCGCAGGTAGCCTCTCACCGCCAGGTCGACCAGTGTGGCCGTGATGTCTCTGAGATCCGGATAGTTGTCCATCAAGGTTCCCACCTCGGCGGGAGTCAAACCTTTGGGCGGTTCGTACTGCGGAGCAATGGGAAGCCGTCGAGGATCACGACCGCGGGTATACCAGAGCCAGTACATCAAGAAAAAAGCCAGCAGAGGCACGACAAAGATCCCGTTGTTGGAGATAAAGAAAAGGACCTTCTCACCTGTGCCGGGTCTGTGGATGATTCCCCTGTCCCAGGCCACGGCCACGGTCAGGCCTTCTCGAATGTTTAATTCTCTGGTTGCCTGGAAAGTGACCGTCTCTTCGGCCACCTGGACCTGGGCTGACTGTTCCTGAGAACCGTAGCCCCCGGTAAAAGCCACACCCCGGATGCCCGTTACCTCAGAGGGAAGCTGGATGCGGGCACTGGCTAATTCAACGGGGACCAGGCCTTCATCTCCGGTAACATTCCAGTAAAGCTCGTCGTAATCATCCAGAAAACGGAGACCGAAACCCACACGATAACGAATGACCACCGTACGGATTGCGTCCTGGGCCCCGGGAATCCAGATGGTGAACCTTCGATAATGTCTCTCCGAGCTGGTCTGGTAACGTAAGGGGCGCATGAGCTCGTCGGTGATGCTCTCCAGATCGAGTCGAAGCTTGTAGCTAAAACCCTGCGGGGTGACATACTGAACGGGGATGAACCGGTAAAGTCCATTCCAGGAGCCCTCGAAACGGGCTCGTATCGTCTCGGTCACCTCCAGTTCTCCGCTTGGATCAACGCGGATGTCGGCGTGAAAACTCTCAAAAACCAGAGAACGAGCCAGGAGAGGTTGGTCGGTAAAGGGGGTGCCCAGGAAAATCAGGGCAATGATTAAAAGTGCCAGGCGAAAAAGTAGAGGTCGAGTCGTGTTCTTCACTCTGAGTCCAAATCGAGGCGGGGAGCCTCCCTCTCGGCGGCCTCAATCCGGAAAAAGTCGGCAAGTGTGAAACCGAATAACCCAGCTACCAGATTGGAGGGGAATTGCTCGATGGCCGTGTTCAAGTCGCGAACCACAGCGTTGTAATAACGGCGGGCATTTTGAAGGGCCTCCTCGATCTCACTGAGAGTCCCCTGCAGTTGTAAAAAGTTCTCCACGGCACGAAGCTCAGGATAGCCTTCGGCCAGGGCAAAGAGTGAACCCAGGGCCTGAGCTAACTGGCCTTCTGCCGGCCCCTTCTCGGCTGGTCCCTGAGCCGCCATGGCGCGGTTGCGAGCTTCAACAACGGCTTCAAAGGTCTGCTTCTCGTGTCCGGCATAACCCTTGACCGTCTCCACCAGGTTGGGAATCAGATCGTAGCGGCGCTTCAGCTGTACGTCGATATCCGCCCAGGCATTCCGGCTCTGGTTTCGGAAACGCACCAGTTTGTTGAAGGTAAAGACCAACCATGCGATCAGACCGAGAGCAGCAATCAAGACCCAAGACATGGATGGTCCCTCTGGTTTTTGTCAGAGAACTCAGACCCCTTGTCTGAGCACCCGACCTAACTAATCTGCAATCAGGCAGATACCCGCACACTACCCTTCATTTTTCCATTTAGTCTCTGGCCAGATCAATCCAACAGCCCCTCACCAGAGAAGGGAGATGGAAATTGAAGTTTCTTGGCCGGTCGGATCCCCTCTGTGCCGCCCTTTCAGGGCTCCTCGGAGGAACTCGCAAATTCCAGGGGCTGACGTGACGCCCCTGGCTATTCCATGGCGGCCCTTCGGGCCTCCGGAAGGGATATTTTAGATTCCAGGGACTTAAGAGAGTCTCTCAAAAGTCGGCTGACCCGGATTTCTTGGGCAGAATTGGGGACACCCGCCACGAACAGGAGTGCGCGACACAATCTTCATTCCTCATCTAAGGAGTTCGAACCCAGCGTGCCAACGGCATATCTGGCGCTCAGGTTAATAAGCTTCTCAAGCATCTCCTCATCCTGAACGATCGAGTCTGAGAGTACAACGTACTCGCGCTTGATCGGTCCCTTTGCAAAGAACCGAAACTCTTTGCCCTTACGCTCATTGATCAGGCTCTGTCTCAGTTCTTCCGGGAGCTTCACAGCGAAGCCCGCTGGACTGAGGGAGGCACAGATCTTTTCATTTGCGTAGAGAGCTGCACCACTAAAGAAATGCTTGATCTTGAGCGTCACATTCTCGGCCGAGATCGGCCCAAGCCGCACTACGATATGCGAGAGGCGCTCAAGGTATGGCTCTGCCATTTTTCCTCAGTATATGTCGCCGCTACGGTGCGGTCTAATGGCTGCGGTTCAGCTGTGGGACTCGGTTTGTTGGGATGGCTGGTAACGGTTTTAACCTCGTGGCCTTTATTGAGAAGCTCGCGAGTAATGTATTTACCTATATTTCCAAATGAACCTGTTACTACGTACATTAATATCCCTTGTGCCGTCTAACGATAGCGGTAAGCGGCCCGCCACCTGAACCTGCAAGAAACCCGCCCAGTGTTCCAGGTCCGCTTGACCGCATTGTTAGCCGGCAGGTCGATACGACCATAATTCAACCTTGCCACCAACGATATTGGAGAATAGAGCAAGATCTGGTGCTGGAGTAGTCTGGAATAGATGCGAATAGCACTTGCAATCGCTACAACCGAATCCCCGAATGGAAGACATCCCACTCATATCACACAAGACCTGAGCCCATTGATGCTCAAGACGGTTAGGTTCGTGGCTATACCATGCGCCAACAGGGCTCAAAAACTCGCCCAGATAATCGATATGCCAATGGTTGGGTTTTGTCCTGCGACAATGCCGTGATACACGCGCTTGCACTCCGCCCGGCCCGAATGCGCTGCCGACGTAGATATAATACCCCGGCTCAAGGTCGATCTGTCGCCAACGGCCTATCTGAGCCCTGGCGTTCGAACGACTACGTAAAATTAGCGCGTATGTTCCGGGTTCCGATTTCATGGCGCGGTATTGCCGCCTGTCGGGCTGCGCTTCAGCGGTGGCTCGCGGTGCCGGCCGCTGGAACCGCTAGTTAGACGGCGTTCCTGGAACCATGAGTTGATCAACTCGCGCCTCTTCTCCAAGGTCTATCCCGAAATGGGTCTCGAGCAGTGCACGGTACTCCTTCTGATCCGCTACCTCCCGTTCCTCACGTCGCTCTCCGGACGTCATGATCAGACGGTTGTTGGACAGGGTAATTCGCCCGTCCGATCTGGCCAGTGAGCAGACCGTCTTCCGTGCGAAAATGGACTCCGAAGATGTCTGTTGACGTCGACACATGGCGCTGAATTCAGCCAGTCGGCGGGGAGTCAGTGAAAAGACATATCGTGACTCATACTCAGACTCTCTCCGCCGCTGGAGGACCCTCTCAGAATCCGACCCGGTCAGACGGTATGAGCTGCCCTGCTGCATTACCTCGTCTGTGCCATCGAGCCTAAGAGGTTCCAGAAACGAATCGCCAAATCCCACGTCTGCGATCAGACGCTCCTCCATCTCGATCAGCAGAACCAGATGGTCGAACTCAGGCCCCGGCTGAGAGCCCTCAAACACTCGCGCTGACAACATCTCTACTGCAAAACCAAGCTGCTCAAGCAGCCACCCAAACAGTCCATTGAGCTCGTAGCAAAAACCACCTCGCCGACGACGAACGATCTTGTCGTAGAACGACTCAAGGGAGAGGACAATCGGGTGGCCCAGAGGGATATCGAGATTCTCAAAGGGGACGGCAAGCAGATGGGCCCGGTGGATCTGCCTCAGAGTCTCGGCTGTAGGCTGGCGCGACCCTCGGTATCCAATGCGCTCGATATAGGCATTGATCTCCATGACGTTGTACCTTCTTTCCAGATCATACGTCCAGCAGATTGCAAGGTCTAGCTTCGGCAGCCCCAACCTTTGGCACACTGCCACCTGATGGCGACGTTTATTATGAGGAAACCGTATAAGACGCTCGGGATCAGGAGTCAGTGTCCAAAAACGGAAGATGCGGACGAGATGGGGAGACGAGATGGGGACAGAAGTGTTTTCGCGACGAGTGCCGCCTTACAGAGCTCCGGAACACGGTGTTCGAAGTTCAGCGGGCCCGGCCCGTGGGCTAAAGAGGGCGTCTCAAAACTCCACTTGGTTTTGATTAAGGCCTGTAGGGGCGCACTGACGTGC
>CBDUTA010000086.1:0-11314 GCA_965369785.1 uncultured bacterium | reverse complement strand
AACCAGTCGATCGGCTATTTTCAAATCGGGCTGCTCCTTGAAGAGTTCGACGAGATCAATCCAGGAGACGTGTTTGTGATGTGTGACCCCTATTTGGGTGCGGGGACCCATCCACCGGATTGGAGTTTCTTCCGGCCCATTTTCTACAAAGGGAACCTGGAATTCTTCGTCATGATTCGAACCCATCAGGTCGACAACGGCAGCTGGCAGCCCCGGGCCTATAACCCCATGGTTTACGATCTTCACAGTGAGGGTCTCAGGTTGAGGCCGACCCGAATCTACGAGAACGACAAACCGGTTGAGGCCATCTACACGCTGATCCTGGACAATGTACGTCGCAAGGATCTCGTGCAAATGGATCACCTGGCCATGAACGGCGCCATGAGACTTGCGGAGACAAGGCTGCTGGAGCTTCTGGATAAATATGGAAGAGACACGATTTTTTCCAGCGTTGATCAGATGTGGGAGGCCACCCGTTCAGCCGTGAAATCGGAGATTGGGACCTGGCTGGACGGCGAGTATGAGGGCGAGAGTTCCTGCGATGACGATGGTATGACTCTCGACGTTCCGGTAACCGTCCGGGTCAAGGCCAAGATTGAAGGGGATGGCTTGGTGCTCGACTTTTCTAGAAGCGATCCTCAGGTCAAGGGCATCGTCAATGCACCCAGAAGTCTGACCCATGTGAAGGCTTCCTATGCGATTTACAGTTGTTTTCCGCCCGAACTGTCTCGTCATTACAACCAGGGGAGCTACGACGCTTTCGAGCTGGTGACCCAGCCCGGGACCGTGACCGATGCTCAATACCCCGCCCCTTGCGGTGCCTGCACGCTGATCGTTGCCGCACAGATTCTGGAAGCGGTGTGGATGGCACTGGGTCAGGCCATCCCGGAGAAGGTTCCGGCGGCCAACACCAGACCTTTTCACCCGGGTGTATTTATGGTGGATCCGAGAAAGGGGAGGTTGATCAGCTTCTCCCACTTTTGGGCCGAGGGGGGCAATGGAGCCCTGTATGGTTGTGACGGCTGGCCCCATACCGGTCCCACGGGTTCTCTGGGTACTCTGAAAAAGCCCTCCATCGAACTGTCCGAAGCTCTGCTCCCCTTGCGAGCCCTTCGCTACCAGATCCATCAGGATGCTTGTGGTCACGGTCGATGGAGAGGCGGGCCGGGAACCATCTGGGAAATCGAAAACCTGGGCCGGGAAGCGAGGGTGCTGACCGGAAACTGCGATGGAGTGACCACGATTTGCCCCATGGCTGGACGACTCGGGGGGCACTCGGGCAAGTTGAATCAGATCTTCCTGATCCGGGGATCCGAGAAGATTCCTGTGCGAGCCGCCCGCAACGTCGATTTACAAGAGGGAGATCGCTTCCTGATGATCAGTGGGGGCGGAGGGGGAGTGGGCAATCCCCTGGAAAGAGAAGTGGAGAAAGTGAAGGAAGATGTGGAGGAGGGTGTCCTCTCCTTTCAGACGGCCCGGGAAGTTTACGGAGTCGTTCTTGACGCCACCACCTACGAAGTGGATCATGTGGCAACAGATCAGATCAGATCGGAACTTCTGGCAGCACCAAACTAAATGGAACGTCCTACCCGAATCCGGTGGAGTCTATTAGCCCTCTTATTCTTCATCAGTTTCGTTACTTATCTGGACCGGATCAACATCGCCGTTGCCGGCAAACTGATGTCGGAGGCCTTCGGGCTCACCGATCTGCAATTCGGTACCATCTTCAGCGCCTTCGTGGTGGGGTATGCGCTGTTTCAAGTTCCCGCGGGATGGGTTGGAGATCGATTCGGGCATAAGCGGACACTGGTTGTCAGCCTGATCCTCTGGTCTGGTTTTACGGCCCTGACGCCCTGGGCGGGGCAAGGCTTTCTGGTCTCCATTGTTGGAGTGGTTCCGGCCATCTGGATCGTCCGTTTCTTGATCGGACTGGGCGAAGCCGCCTCCTACCCCTCTTCGAATGCCTTGGTGGGTCGGTGGTTTCCCTCTAAGGAGCGCGGGCTTGCTACGGGTACCATCTTTGCCGGGCTTGGATTGGGGACGACCCTCACACCGCCGTTTGTGGCCTGGCTCATGGTGACCTTTGGCTGGGAAACAAGCTTCTACATTTGCGGGTTGCTGGGGCTTGTCCTGGCGGCGGTGCTCTTTTTTTACCTGGAGGAGAGACCGGAAGACCACTCCCGTATCAATGAGGCGGAACTGCAGTATATCTTGAGCGGGCGTGAGACCCCGGCCCAGGAGGCTTCCGGCACCGCGCGACAGCCCACTCCCTGGAAGAAAATCCTCAGTGATCGGAATGTCTGGTTGTTGTTCATTAGTTACATGTGTACGGGTTACACGGTCTATCTCTACTTTGCCTGGTTTTACCGTTATCTGATCGACGCGCGCGGTTTTGACATCGTTCAGGGTTCTTTTTTTGGCGCACTTCCGTTTCTGTTGATGACCTTCAGCGCTCCCTTCGGCGGATGGCTGAGCGATCGTCTCAGTCTGCGTTTGGGTAAGACCACGGCCCGCCGCTTGATCGTGTTTTGTGCCAAACTGCCCTGCCTGCCCCTGGTCTATCTGGGTGCGACGGCAGAGGATAACACGATGGCTGTCCTATGGCTGTCTTTCGCCCTGGGCCTCTCGTTTCTGGGTGCAAACTGTTACTGGACAACCGCCATTGAACTCTTGCCCGCTCATGCGGGAACCGTCTCGGCAACCATGACCATGGGGATTAATGTGGCCGGGATGTTCGCACCCGTGCTGACCCCGTTGATCAAGGATCAGTATGGGTGGACGGCGGCTTGGGTGGTTGCGGGTGCTTTCACCCTGGTGGGAGGTCTGTTGTGGATGTTTATCCAGCCGGAAAAGAAAATCAGCGTCGCTACAGTATCAGCATCTCCGGGCTCTCGGGATAGCTCTGTAGACGACGGGGACCCTTCTCGGTAATGTGAAACGTATCCCCCAACATGACGCCCTTTGTCAGTGCCTCGTTGGAAACAGTGACTTCAACGGTCGCGCAAAGATCTTTCACCAGGGTTACAGGAACCTGCGAGAGCTTGGGATTAGGGTGACCGATGTAGGCGCCGTCTCTGGGGCAGCCTCCGTGCATCCAGTGGACCAGCGGTGAGAACCACCGAAATCCCGCCTTTTTGATGATCTGTCCGGCCTTGGCGATATCCTCATGGGTATTGCCCGGTTGAAGTCCTTCGGTGACGACGTTCCAAGCTTCGAGGGCGACCGAGTACATTTCCTGGTAGTCGCTGGGAGGAGGACCCAGGGCGATGGACCTTTGGTTCTGGGCTTCGTATCCCATATACAGGGAGCCCAGCTCCAGCAGCAGGATGTCGCCTTTCTGGAGGGTCCTCTCCATAGGATGAACCCTGCACATACTGGCATCAGGATTCAGCATGGATGTTGAACCGATGCCGGGGAATCCCGGTTCACCCCCACTGCTGAATATCGCATCATAGTAGGCCCCGTATAACCGGCCCTCACTGACCCCGGGCTCAGCAGCCTGGACAATCGCTTCTGTCCCTATATCTGTCAGGCGGGCAGCCATCTCCAGGACCTGGATCTCCTCTGGAGTCTTGACCCACCGTAACTTCCAGAAGTCCTCCGTCACGAATTCGAACTCCGCTTGAGGGAATTCCTTCTTCAAACTTTCCCAGTGGTTCATGGGAATGGAGATCAAGACGTCAGGCTCCACGATCCCTATCCTGCCGCTGGAAAGGCTCAGTTCCTTGATTTTTTGAACCGTAACCTCGATGGCATTTCTGGCTCTAACCTCGACGATGGATCGGGCGGCCCGATCCGGCAAAACCAGAATTGAGGCAACTACGGGTTCGCCCTCCAGCGGGAAGACACAGTAAGTCGTGATCTCCATGCTGCCCATGTAATTGGTGACGTATCGGATGTTGGACCAGCATCTGTCGAAGGCCGCTCCACCACCCGAAATGATGAGACAATCCAGGCCTTTGCCCTTCATCCACTCTCTGATCCTCTTGTGCCGGGTTTCATACTCTTTTTCTGAGAAACTCGGATAGGCGTACGAGGATACTTTGCGGTAGGTGGGGGGCTCTAACTTGTGCATCCTCCTGATTGTATTCCCCCCGGGAACAGAGTCAAGAAAGGGAAGAGGAATCAACTTGAAGAATACTCCAGTGGATGTGCTTGAGGTGCCAACGAGAGCAGTCAGAGCCGTGGACTTCAGCCCACGGGCCGTCGCCGCGTCCACCGGATGTGGCTTTGAATGGCCCGCAGGCTAAAGCCTGTGGCTCTGACAGACTAACGGGGAACGCTCACAGCTGTGGGTAAACGAGGAACAAACAGAGCCGCCACTTGGACCGCGTCATCGACGGATTTCCCCATTGATTGCAGTAAGTAGGGTTTTTATATATATATGTTGCTAATGTTAGTGCCAAAGCCAAGGAAGGAAGGATAAAAACCATGAGTGAGGACACCTTTGATGCCATCGTTATTGGGGCGGGCGAGAACGGTCTGGTGCTGGGAAACTACTTGGGCAAGGCAGGCTTGAATGTAGTCGTTTGCGAACGTCGCCTGGAATCGGGTGGAGGACTTTCCACTGAGGAGTTTACCATTCCGGGTTGCTGGCACAACACCGGTGCCTACTATCACGATACGGTGCAAGTCACTCCTATCTATGAGGATCTGGGTCTCGTAAACGCCAATACCGTTTATATCCATCCCCCTGTGCAAAGCAGTCTCCTGAAGCGGGATGGGGAAAGCCTGACCTTGTTTGCCGATCTGGAGCAAACGGAATCCGAGATTACCCGCTGGTCCAGAGAGGATGCCCAAACCTGGCGACGACACTCGGAGGCCTTTCATTGTGCACTGAATACCCATTACCAGCCCTACCTTCTCAATCCAGCTCAAAATGGAATGGGCTATGAAGATTTTGATTCGCGCTCGGAGATGACGCCCCTGGAGGTTGTTCAAGCTGATTTCAAACATCCCATGACTCAGGCCCTCCTGCTCTCCCACTTCATGGTTCCTCGGGGAATACTGCATAACTACGCAGGAGCAGGGCGTTTTCTCCAGTTGGTGGTGGGCACAGCCGCATCCAGCCGAATCGTGGAAGGGGGAAGTCATGAGTTGGCCCAGTCCCTGTGGACCGAGCAGTTACGCAACAACGGTTGGGTCTGGGACTCCACACCGATTAAGCGCATTCTCATCGAGGATGGCCAGGCCGTGGGGGTGGAGACTTCCACCGGCCGAAAACTCTATGCCAAAGTGGTGGTCAGCACGGTAGATCTTCAAACCACCTTCCAAAGCCTGGTGGGTCAGGAGCATTTCCCTCAAGAGTTGAGCCAGCAGGTGCAGGACTTTCAGTTGGAGGAATTCTCCCTGTTTGTCCTGCATGCTGTCCTGAGCGAGGCTCCTCAGCTGAATGCCAAGGACGATCATGCCTGCAAGGCCCTTCGGTGGACGCTGGGCTTTGAGTCCGCAGAAGATATCCAGGAGCACATCAGGCAAGTTCAGGCCGGAGAAGTTCCCAACCGTTTGGGAGCTATTGTGTCCTGTCCTACACTGCATGATGCTTCCCAGGTCCTGCCGGGAAAACACACTTTTCTCATTTGGCAGATTGTTCCTTCCCAGCTCAAGAGTGGCGCCTGGAGTGATGTCGCAGACTCTTATGCCGAGAAGATTTGGAATTGGGTGGGCGAGTACATTCCCAACCTGAAGGGAAAGAACATCTTGAAGCAGGTGGCCATGTCCCCGCAGGATATTGTGACCAAGTGGCAATACCCCCAGGGAACCGTTTTTGGAGGAAAGGCGGCCGGAGCACAGCTGGGGGCCTCCCGGCCCATTCCGGAGTTGGCCAACTTTCGAACTCCCATCAAGAATCTTTACCTGGCCGGTGCCTACATGCACCCCGGGGCCGGGATCGAAGGAGCTCCCGGCTACGTTGCCGCCAAGGTGATTGCCGCTGATCTCGGAATTTCGATTCCGGCATCCGTTTAGCCCGGATTATGCATAGTGCGGGCAGCAAGAAAGGGTAGAACTATGAGCACGAATGGAGATAGGGAATACGACGGAATCGTGATCGGCGCCGGTCACAATGGAATGATTCTGCAGGGATATCTTCTCAAAGCAGGTTTTTCGGTAGCTGTAGTGGAACGACATCTGGAGGTGGGGGGAGGTTTGGATGCCCATGAGAATCCCCGAGCCCACGGCTTCTGGCACAATATCCACTCTCAAAACCATCGAGCCGTCCCCGACCTTCCCTGGTTCAAAGAGTTGGAATTGGCCAGTTACGGGCAGGAATACGTCCGTCCCGAGATTGCGGTCGGGATGTTGTTTCGAGATAAGACCTGCTTGCTTTGGCACAACTCTGACGTCGAGCAGACCTGCTCCAGTATCGCCCGTTTTAGCGAAAAAGATGCCAGGACCTTCCGTGATTTTCATCGACGTTTTACTCCGGTCCTTCAATCGATCATCGGACCGGAGACCTTTTCCCCTCCCATGCAGGCAGAGAAAAAAAGAGAGCTGCTCGAGAAGAGCGAGCTGGGAAAACTCTACTACGATTTTGCCGATCGTTCCATCAATGATGTGGTTGAGGAGGTCTTCGAGAGTGATCAGGTGAAGGCCATGGTGAGCTATCTGTTTTTGTTGCGGGGCAACGAACTGGATGAACCGGGGCAGGGTTATGTCGTCCCCGTGGCCTGTGCAGGCGGAATCAATTCCACCATCTCGCGGGGTACTTCCCACCGACTGGCCCATTCCCTCAACCAGATGATCATCAAAAATGGCGGAGAAGTGTATGAGGGTCAGGCAGCGGTAGAGATTCTCATCGAGGATGGGCGGGCCACCGGAGTGCGCCTGGCCGATGGCCGCATCTTAAAAGCCCGCAAATTTGTGGCCAGTACACTCAACCCCCAACAGACCTTCCTCCAGCTCATCAACGGAGACAAGATCGATTCGAGTCTGAAAAAGCGGGCCGAGAATTTCAAGTACTCCATCACCACCCCCATCATGACCCTTCACTTGGCCTTGCACGAACGGCCCCTGTGGACGGCAGCCGAGTATGATCCCAACGTTATGAAGGCTTGGCTGATGGTCATGGGTGTGGACAGCACCGAGGATATTCGAGTCATACTCGATGAATGCGCTGCGGGTGAGGTTCCGACACGGCTTCAACTCATCGGAGGGGTTCCCACCGTCTTTGATCCCACCCAGGCACCGGAAGGCAAGCATACGGCCTGGTTCTGGCAGCTTGCTCCGTATAACCTCAAGGAGGGTCCGGAGCACTGGGATGAGGTGATCGATGAGTTGACTGAGAAGGAAATCAAGCTGCTCCAGCAGTACGCTCCCAACATCAATGAGAAGACCATCGTGGATGGGTGGGGACAGAGTCCGTTGGATGTCTCGCGGCACCTTCCCAACATGCAAAACGGGGATTGGATGTGTGGAGAGCTGAGTGCTGATCAGTTTCTCGACAAGCGTCCCTTTCCGGAATGCTCTCAGTACCGCACTCCCGTTGAAGGCCTTTATGTCGCCGGTGCTTCCTGTCATCCGGGCGGAAACATCACCGGCGCTCCGGGCTACAATGCGGCCGGGGTGATCGTCCAGGACATGAAGGCAAATCTCTGGTGGAAGGCACCGGAACTGGAGAAGATCTGGTCCAATCTTCCGGCCGAGTCTCCTGCCAAAGCGGTGAGCTAGGCCGGATTATGCATAGTCCGGGCTAAGCCTTCCGGGTTTCAGTTTCCCGGTTGACTGTCTTGTGGATTCCGACTTCTAGCGCAAGGTCAGGTGCGACTCATGGCGGTGAACCAGCTTCCACTGGCCTGTTTCTTTGACCCACACACTGGTCATTCTCAGATTCCACCGTTCCGATTTACTTTCGGCGGATCGTCGGACCGTGCCCACCGTGTAATAAGTACTGACTGCGGTGTTCCCATAGAGTTTTACGTCGAAATTCCGCGTTTGCATGTCGAACTTCATGCCCGCGTCAAATCTCGCTTGGGCCTGCTCTCGCTTCGACCCTGTGGAGAGAAGTCCACCTGTAGGAGGAAAAATGGTGTAGGTCGAACCCTTGTATTTAAAGTAGCCATCCACGTTTCCGGCCATCTCCTGGACCCTGGAATCCATCTCTGCTGCGATGACATCCTCCACATCGCCAGCCAGAGCTGCAGTGGTCAGGAACATGCCCCAAAGGCATAAAGCCAGTGTTGAAATTAAGCTTTTCATCTCATACCTCCTCGGTTGTTGGGTATTCATGAACTCGATTACTGGGCGATCATTCCTCCGTCTATCGGCAGGGCATGGCCCGTCACAAAGGAAGCGGCATCGGAGCACAACCACACCACAACTTCTGCGACTTCCTCCACTGTTCCCGTACGTCCCATGGGATGGAATCCCGGGACCCGCTTCGCAATCTCGGGCTTGCTGAAAAAGAGTCGCTCGGCCAACTCTGTTCGGATCACAGCCGGACAGACGGCGTTTACGCGAATACCCTGGGTGGCATACTCCAGTGCCGCAGCCTTGGTCAGGCCAATGACGCCGTGTTTGCTGGCACAGTAGGGCGCTCCTGAGCGGCCTCCGATCAAACCGGTCACGGAAGACATATTGACAATGGCACCCTTGGACTGCTCCAGCATGTGGGGAATCGCGTACTTCATACAGAGCCAGACTCCTTTGAGGTTGATGTCCATGAGTTGGTCCCAAGCTTCTTCAGGATAGTCTGTAATGGAAACAAAATGGGGTCCCTCGATCCCTGCGTTGTTGAAGGCGTAATCCAGCCGGCCATATTCTTCAACCGTGTTCTCGACCAGTGCCTGAACCTGTGAGGCCTTTGAGACGTCGGTCTGAACAAAGATGGCTTCCCCGCCGGCTTCTTTGATTTGCCGTACGGTTTCCTCACCCTCTGGAATACGACGAGCAGCCACGCTGACCTTTGCACCCTCTCTGGCAAATGCCAAGGCTGCAGCTTCTCCAATCCCTGAACTTCCGCCGGTGATCAAGACCACCTTATCTCTCATGCATTTCTCCCAGGGGTAACCTTAGGGAAAAAAAGGACAGTCCACAAGGGGAAGGGGAAAATCGTGAAGGACAGAAAGCCAGTAAGCCCGTTGACGGGCTGTCAGCCGTCAGCGAAAATTCCAAATTCCAAATTCCAAACAAATCTCAAATTCGAAACTGGAACTTGAAATCCGGAACCTGGAACTTTAATATCGGGCTAGGACATGTCAAAACAGACACGCCGTGAGTTTATCGGTTCCGGTGCGACCTTAACCACAGCCTTCAGCCTCGGATATTGGCCGGGCTCGATGCAAAACGTCCGAGAGCCATCCCCAGCTACTGAGAGTTCCGCACCCGATCTCGTGCTGCTCAACGGTCGCGTGTACACCATCGATGGCGGGCAGCCCAGGGTCGAAGCTTTCGCGGTTAAAAATGATCGTTTCGTGGCAGTGGGAAGCTCGGACGATGTGCGTAATCTAGTGACCTCCAAGACCCGGGTGATCGATGCGGAAGGGATGACGGTGACTCCAGGCTTTATCGATGCTCATTGCCATCCCAGTGGGGTTAGAGAACTCACCGGTGCCAACGTCGATCTTCCAAGTATCGCCGAGATTCAAGCAGCAATGCGAGAACAGGCGGCCAAGACCCCACCGGGATATTGGGTGAGAGGTTACAAGTACGACGACACAAAGCTGCGAGACGGACGTCCCTTCAATCGAAAAGATCTGGATGAAGTAGTTCCCGATCATCCAGCCATGATTTTGCACCGGGGTGCTCATACGGGCGTGTACAACAGTAAGGCTTTTGAGCTCGCCGGAGTCACAGCCAGGACTCCCGATCCACCCAAGGGGAAGTTCTACAGGGAGAACGGGGAACTCACTGGAAAGGTTGCCGAGCGGGCAAAGAGTGTTTTAGATCGTGTGGGGAAGTCGCAGGAGGTAACCCGAGAAATTCGTCAGGCCGGAGTGAAGTCGATCTCAGAACAGATGAGTGCCGCCGGTCTCACGTCGGTGCATTATGCGAGAGGTGATGCGGTAACTCTGACTGCGCTGCAGGACGCCTATGCTGCCGGGGAGATGCGCTTTCGCATGTATTTCTTAGTTTCCGGTGACAGCGAATTGTTCCAGGGTCTGAAGCGCTCCGGCATCCGGACGGGATTTGGTGATGCCTGGTTAAGGATCGGCGCCGTGAAATACGTTGCCGACGGCTCCGCTTCAGAACGGACCATGCGTATGAGCACGCCCTATGTTGGACGCCCGGACGACTACGGTATTCTCACTATGACGCAAGAGGAAATTCATGAGGCGGTTGAAGATGCCCACCGAAACGATTTCCGTGTGGCCATTCACGCAAACGGCGATGTCGCCATCGAGATGGTTTTAAACGCTTACGAGCGCGTACAGCGACTCTGGCCGCGACCGGACCCCCGGCATCGCATTGAGCACTGCTCTCTGGTCAACCCGGAGTTATTACGCCGTATCAAAGACGTCGGAGCCATCCCCACCCCGTTTTACACCTACGTGCACTATCATGGAAACAAATGGGTCGAATATGGCCCGGAGAAAATGAAGTGGATGTTTGCGCACCGTTCCTTCCTGGATTATGGCATTCCGGTGGCTCCTGCTTCCGACTACATGCCGGGTCCATTTTCTCCGCTGATGGCGATCCAGAGTATGGTGACCCGCAAGGACTTTGCGGGTCGGGTGTGGGGCCCGAACCAGCGCATCAGCGTGGATGAGGCGCTCAGCATTTGTACGATGAATGGAGCCTACGCTTCTTTTGAGGAAGACGTTAAAGGCTCGATTACAGCGGGAAAGTTGGCAGACTTCGTTGTGCTGGCGGAGGATCCCTACGATGTGGAGCCTGACCGCATCAAGGAAATTAAGGTGTTACGGACAGTGGTGGGTGGACAGACCCTATATTCAGTCTGACCGCTGACAGCTGTCAGCGGAAATTCAAAATCGCCAGCCGGAAGCTGGAAATTCAAAATCCCAAATTCCAAATTCCAAACAAATTCCAAATCACAAATTCTAAACTGAAACCGGGTACTTGGAACCTGAAACCTGGAACGCGCGTAAAGCGCGCACGAAAGTACGAAAGCACGAACGCACGACCGCGCGAAGCGCGGGCAGCACGAACTCACGAACTCACGAACGCACGACGTCACGAAGTGACGAACTGCGCGCTGTCTGCGCTACCTTTCGGCACAATAGACGAAGGCGGGAGGTAGATTTTGCCAGACGATTCGGGTGGCTTTAACGCTTTGAAATCTGGATGAGAGGCATTTTCTGAACCTCCTCCCTGCGGGCAGGAAGAGTCCGTGCACATAGGCGAAGGTCAATAATTT
>CBDUTA010000085.1:0-11426 GCA_965369785.1 uncultured bacterium | reverse complement strand
TCAAACAGACATTGAAGACAGGCGGAACGGTTGGGCTGGAAGGCAAAGGCCACTCCATAACTGCCCACACAAGCACCATAGATCCACGGCACTTCCTCTTTGACCGCAAAGTCATTCATTAGAAAGCGGGTTTCAAAGTTGTCCGTCCCATCCACGATAAGGTCACTGTCTCGGCATAACCTGTCGATATTCTGCCAGGTGACGTCTTCGATCACTCCCTCGATTTCGACATCTGAATTGATGGCACGGAGCTCTCTTTCGGCAACGGCTGCCTTGGGAAGCCCCTGGTGAGCATCCTTCTCAGTAAAGAGACTCTGCCGCTGAAGATTGCTCTCCTCCACAAAGTCGCGGTCGATCAGTGTCAACTTACCGATTCCAGCCCTCGTCAACATCTCTGAGCTGACCGTACCCAGGGCTCCACAGCCGACGAGTACAATTTTGGATGCCTTAATCCTTTTCTGTCCCGCTTCTCCAATGGCAGAAAAGAGAATCTGGCGGGAGTATCGATCGGTCATGGTTGGATTGTATCACCGTGGGGAAGCACCTGGGCACCCGCTGTATCGAGATCGAATACCCGGAACACAGCCTGGGTGTTTTGTGCTGAAAGAGTTTCCAGCATCCATTCTCCGATCTCTTCCTCGCGATCATCAACCAGTGCAATGACGGCCGAACCAGAGCCGCTGATGGAGATTCCCAGAAGCGAGGCGGATAGTTCAGGGTCAAGATCTTCGAGGTCGAGTAGCTGTTGGATACCTGGAACCAGTTGTGCGCGAAACGATTGATGGAGACGGTCAGAAGTGGCCTCACGCAGCAGATCCTTACGCCCGCTGGTTAATGCGTGAATCAGCAGAGCGCAGCGCTGTACATTGTGGGTCGCATCTTGAAGAGAATAGTTTTTGGGCAGGATGGCTCGGGCCTCGCGAGTGGAGATGGTGGCCTCAGGAATCGCCAGGACAAACCGGCAGGATAGGGCAGAGAGAAGCTTTTCAGCCTGCATTTTCTCTTCGCTGGTCCACGACAAAACCCAACCTCCCAGCAGGCTGGCGGACAGGTTGTCGGGGTGTCCTTCGAGCGGATAGGCGACCTGGAAGATCTGTTCGGTGTTGAAATCAGCACCACTGACCGCTTCCGCTATTTTGATACCCGCTATGATGGCGGCGGCACTGCTTCCCAGTCCCCGCTTGAGTGGGACGGGATTGTCCATGCGGATTCGCAGCCCGGGCGGTTGGACTCCCAGAAGCGAAAAGGCTTCGTGCAAGGACCGGGAAATCAGATTATCCTTTTCTGAAAAAGAGGGGCCTGAATTGGCTCCTTGGACCCACTCGATTTGCTGCCCAGCCGTGGGTTCCACCTGAACGGTCAAATAGAGACGTAATGCCGCAGAAACGGTATCAAAACCAGACCCCAGATTACTGGTACTGGCAGGAATACGAACGGAAAAGGGCTCACTTATCTTTGGCATTGTTCAGTTGTCAGTTGTCGGAGCGCGCTTCGTGCGCGTTCCAGGTTCAAAGCCCCAAGTCGGACCGCACTTTCGCGCGCGTTTCAAGTTCCAGGTTCCAAGTTCCAATCTGTCAGCTGTCAGTGTTTTCATGGTCTGCGGTCTGTTGTCTGTTGTTTAGCTGGCTTCCGCCCTTTCAAAGATCAGAAGGTTCATGCTTGAAGCGGGAGAGTAAGAATCGGCTTCCGTGTCCCACTTATAAATCGTCAGTTCGGGAGAAATGATATCGACCACCCCAGACAGTCTGTAATCCTGATGAAGATACTCTTCCCCCCACTCGATTAACAGGCGTTTTGAGTCAGGACGCATCAACCAAGACGTGGGAATATTAACCAAAATGATATACCTTGGCTTATTGAGCTCAATCTCATGGATCATGTCTCTCTGCATCTCGAGGGCAAACTCATGCGGTTCCATCAATGCATAGGTATAGAGAAAGCCAGTTGCAGCTCTTCTTTTAGAATAAAAATAGATTTGTGGTTCTGATCCAAGGACCGCAATCTTATCCTCTTGATCGGTGTTCTTCTCAATATATCTTGCGATCTCAACAGCCTCAGGAAATGGATTCATCCCGTAAACGGCTCGACTCGCTTCCAGCGGCGAGAGCTGAAAGAGAAACTCTCTTTGTGAGACAAGAGGGTACACGACAAGTACAGCGACTACACCAGATAATGCAACCGATCGTACATTGGAGGATGCGATCCTTTGTGCTAACCAATGGACACCCGTACCCGTTAGCAAGCAGACTGCAGGTGCCAGGAGCACAAAGTAGTGGGGCCTAAAATAAAAGCCGGGACATATCGATAAGAATGAAGCGATAACCAACCCGTAGATGAACACGCTCTTTGGTCTTAAATCTCTGCTGAACATCAGTGCCGTCAAGCCGAGCAGCGCTCCTAGTGCTATGGGGAAATTGGGACTCCCTATCTCCACCAACCTCATTTGCAACTGGGTCATACCCTGGGAAACTGACACCAGGGAAGCATATTGAAAAGCGTACTCAAACGTCCAAAACCAGAAGGCACCAAAGTTTCCGGTGAGGGAATAGAGTAGGATGACTGAGGCAAGCGGCATTAGAATTCCAACCATAAACACTCCTACTCTAAAGCAGAATTCCTTCAAAGAAACCGAAAGTGTTCCCTTGAAAACCCAACTGAGATAGACGATTCCGAACAGTGCGAAAAAAACGCCAGGTTGCTTGATCAGGAATGCGCTTCCCAGGAGAAGTCCACTCAGAAATAATATTCCTATGTGATCTTTCTCAACTGCAATGAGCATCAATAGAATACCGGCGATGGCGAAAGCTACAAGGAAATGCTCCGAATTTGCCCAGAGTCCCTGTAGGGAAGGACTCAGCGTCACAATCAGAAAACTAACCGCCGCAACCATACCAACGGTGCTACTGAGTAGACGTTTACCCAGCAGTAACAGGAGTATTGAAGTACCTAGATTGACCAAGAGTAGTGAAAAATGGATGGAAGACGATTCCTCTCCAAAAATTGCCAGTACGATTGCATAAATAAAATATATTCCGGGAAACTTCATGTTGTAGGCTTCAATGTAGGGAAGAACGCCCTGAAGGAGCAATTGTCCCATATAAGCGTACTCTCCCTCATCACGCTCTAGAGGGGTTGCGAGTAGCCTCAACCGAATGAAGCAAACCAATAGAAGAACGAGCCCTATGAGAAGATAGGCCCAGGGGATTTTTGGCAATAGGGGAAATCGCTGAGCAGCAGAGTTCTTTTTTGCTTTCGTTCGCTCCATCTTAGAGGGCTATTCGTAAGGGGGCTGTTGTCAGCTGTCCGCTGTTGCCTTCCGGATGATCTCCCTCAGCATTTGTCGCTCGGGAGTCAGGCCGGTCCAGGCAGTAAATTGAAGGGCTGCCTGTTCGACGAACATTTCCATACCGGAAATGGTTTTCAATTCTCGGCGCCGCGCCAACTCCAGCAATCGAGTTTGCTCGGGGCGATAGACCAGGTCATAGATCAGTTGGAAGTCAAGCTGATCGCCGGTTAACGGAGTATCCTGGACATTGGGGAACTGCCCGACAGGAGTAGCGTTGACGCAGAGATCCGCAGCCATCGGTAAATCTGAAAACAAAGTATAGCGGCAACCGTACCGTTTAGAGAAGTGGGACACCTTCTCTCGATTCCGTCCAACCACGGTCACCTCCGTCCCCTGGTCCTGAAGGGCTTTCACCACCGTGTGGGCGACTCCGCCATTGCCCAAAACCACCGCTGTCTTGCCCTTCAAGGAGCCGTGTTTCTCGAGTGCATGTAGAAAGCCCGGATAGTCGGTATTCAGACCCTCCCATTGGGAGTTCCTTTTCGTCAAGGTGTTCAGGGAATCAACGGGAGACGTCTTCTGCTGGACGACTTTCAGAACGTCGGTCTTAAAGGGTAGGGTTACACTAAATCCCTGGAAGCAAAGTCGGCTCTTCTCGATGTAGTCAAACCAGACCCCAACATCGTCAATTAGAAAAGGAAGGTAGACCTTTTCCAATTGGTGGTGTTGAAAGAGCTGGTTGTGGATATCCGGAGACAGCGAGTGTGCTATCGGATTTCCCAACAAGCCATAGAAAAGGGGAGGACTCGTCCAGTTGGGCAGCTGGTAGCATTCCATGGCTTTTTTTAAGGTGAGTTGACCGGGAGCCACCAGAGTGCTTTCGTTTTCGGCCACGTAAGTCCAGCTGTTTCCCAGGAATCCTCCCAGCAAGCGGGAGGGTTGACCCAAATCTCCCATTCCTAAGATGACGCAGGGAGTGGCTTCCAAGGCAGATTCCATCCATTCCAGCAATGTGACCAGTTGTTGTGTGGTAGTGATGGAGACGGCCAGCTTGATCACATCCCCGCCTGTGTCTCTCATGCTCTCCAATCGAGAGGGTAGATCTGCGGGGAAACGGTCAAAGCAATGGTAGGATCGGACGATGCGAGTGGAGGAGGGAAGGTTTGGCCTCTCCTGGACATCGTGCTCCAGATCCACCCATTTAAAGCCTGCGTGGGCAGCCTTTTGCAGCAGGTCCAGTCGATCTTGTTCCTCTCCTCGGTAACGGCCTCCTTCGCGCAAGGGACGGCAAGTGGCGATGAAATCCGTGCCCTGATCCGGTTGAACTGAGGGGACTTGTGGCTCGTCCAGGTAATCCAGGCGAACCTCAATATAGGGGACTTGTCCCGTGTATCGGGTTATTTTCTGATTTAAGACGGTAAAGGAGGGGTCTGCCAGCGTGAGGCAAAGATTTATCATTCAGCCGAGCTTGATCCGCACCCGTTCAAGATGCTTTTTCCGGGTTGATCAGTGCACTCAAGTCCTTGCGGCGCCTTCGTAGAATGGGGATGGGGCGTCGGGAACCGTAGCGTTTGCGGAATTTGATGCTCTCGTCGATCTGGCTCCAGAATTTTGTAAAGTACTGGATCATGGAGACGATGGCCAGCACCACAACCACCCAGAGGAAAGCGATGCCTATGGAGGTGAGAGAGGTATCCGGAAAACGCCATCCCAGAATCAAACAGCCGACACACACCACTTGACTGGCCATTTTCCATTTTCCGAGTTTGGAAGCATCGATGGTGAAACCTTCAGCTGCGGCAATGCTACGCAGTCCAGTGACAGCGAACTCTCTACCTACGATGATCACCACCATCCAGGCCGGGGCGATCCCCAGTTCAACCAGGGAGATGAAGGCAGCGGATATCAAGAGCTTATCGGCAATCGGGTCCAGGAGCTTGCCGAGGGTCGTCACTTGCTTCCGCTTGCGAGCGAAATAACCATCCAAATAATCGGTCAGAGCCGCGATGACAAAGACAATGAACCCCAAAATCTCACGGTCTGCAAAGCGTCCGGTCAACAGGACGACGACCAGCAAAGGAATCAGAAAAATCCGAGTTACGGTCAACGAGTTTGGAAGATTCATAGATTTTTGAGGTCACTTTAACACAAGGAAGTAGAAGACAGAAGACAGCAGACAAGAAAACCCTGACCGGCTGACCACCTGACCACCTGACCCTCTGACCGGCTGACCGCACGAACTCACGAAAGCACGAAAGCACGAAAGCACGGCAGTGCGAACGCACGACTCAGCATTGGTATAATTGAAGCGTGTTGGAGGAAAAGCTCGATAGCCTTCCCGAAAAGCCGGGCGTTTATCTGTTCAAAGACTCAAGCCGGAAAGTGATCTACATTGGCAAGGCCAAGAGTCTCAAGCACCGTGTCCGTTCCTATTTTCAGTTCTCTCGTCATCTCGATGAGAAAACCGAGATCCTGAGGGACCACATCCAGGACCTCGATTACATCATTACCGATAATGAACTGGAAGCTCTCTTCCTGGAGAGTAACCTGGTCAAGAAGCAACAGCCCAAATTTAACGTCAAACTCAAGGATGACAAATCTTTCCTGCACATCAAAGTCACCGTTAATGACCCTTATCCACAGGTGCTTTTGACTCGCAGAGTCCTGGAGGACGGAGCCCGCTACTTCGGTCCCATTCTGCCTGCTTCCCTGGCACGCCACACCATCAAAATCATCAACCGCCATTTTCTGCTGCGGACCTGTACTCTGGAAATTGACGGAGACCTTGACCGGCCTTGCCTTGAATACCATATCAAACGTTGCCTGGCGCCCTGTGTTCGGGGACTCTGTACTCAGGAGGAGTACTCTCAGGCCGCCAAAGATGTGGTTCTGTTCCTGGAAGGGAAGAACGAAAAGCTGATTCGCAACCTGACCCAGAGGATGATGCAGGCCTCGGAAAAACAGTATTACGAAGCCGCCGCCTTCCATCGTGATCGGATCGGGATGTTGCGGGATTTGACCAAAAGACAAAAGGCTATCCAGGGTGGAAAGGACGATGTAGATGTATTCGCCTACTACCGGGAAGGACCCCGTGTGGCACTTCAGTTGTTCACCCTGCGAGCCGGGAAAATGGTCGGCAAACGTGAGTTTTACTGGGAAGATCTAGGTTTTTTCCAACCCGCCCAATTCCTGAGGGATGCCCTGCAGCAGTACTATCTCACTGCCGGATTGATCCCCCGCCAGATTTACCTCTCGGTTGCAATTGAAGATCAGGAATTAATGAGTCGAGGGCTGACTCAGAAGCTCCAAGAGCAGGGCAAGGGTCGGCGTGTGCGCATCCTGGTGCCCCAGAGAGGGAAGAAACACGACCTGGTGCTTCTGGTGGAAAAGAACGCCAAAATTGCCTTTGAGACTCGTTTTAAGATCCTCAGATCTCAAAAGCGGAAGCTCCTGGAAGATTTACAGGTGGCGATGGATCTTCCCGGGATTCCCCAGTGGATCGAAGCCTTTGATGTCTCCAATATACAGGGCGCAGAAGGTGTAGCCGCATTGGTCGTGTGCGAAAAGGGCGTCATGAAGCGGAGTCAATATCGGAAATTCAAGATTAAAACGGTCCAGGGAGCGGATGACTATCGTTCCATTTATGAGGTTGTCCACCGGCGCTATCGTAGAAGGCTGGCGGATCAAGCTTCTTTGCCCGATCTCATTCTGATTGACGGCGGAAAGGGCCAGCTGCACTCTGCTTACCAGGCCCTGTCGAAATTGGGTATCGAAGATGTTCCCTTGGCCAGCATCGCCAAACGCGAAGAAATCCTCTTTGTTCAGGGTCAGGAAGGTTCACTTGTTCTGGCGCCTACCTCTCTCGTGCTTCATCTGATCCAGGAGATTCGGGATGAGGCCCATCGTTTTGCCGTCACCTATCACCGAAAACGCCGTTCATTGCGTGATTTTCACTCAGAGCTGGACCAGATCGTGGGCATTGGAGAAAAGCGAAAAAAACGGCTTTTACGCAACTTTGGGAGTGTGGCCAAGATCCGCCGTGCCAGTGTGGAGGAGTTGGTGCCGTTCGTGGGAGAAAAACTGGCCCGGGAGGTTAAGAAAAAGCTGACCGTCTGACCGCCTGACCGTAGGCCTCCGGATGGTAAAAAGGGGCGAAGGCTGCGATCAAGGCAATCACGAATGAATGTTTTCGGGTCAGGATATCCTGAGTCAGAACTCCCCAGGTCCCTTGCCTGTTTCCCACTTCTTTTTGGCTGGTGAGACGATCCATGACGATTCCCAGCTCGATCCCGCGGTCGATGACCGGATCGGCAATGGAAGAGGGGACATAGAGTCCCCCACCGTGTCCAAAAAAGCCCATGTAGCCGTCCGACACATAGGCCCAACTCTCCAGGAAGGCCTGGCGCCGCGGCCCTTGTGAATCAATCACATGGAATCCACCTTCCAACCCGATGTAAAAGTTGGCCTCAGACTTCTCTTTTTTCAGTTGCAGGGCCATGTTCTCGGCACGGCCGCGAGCCCCTTCCATCAGGTCGGAGACACTCAGCGGCATGCGGGGGGACCCATTGGAAAGGTCGTAGCTGTAGAAGCTGGCTTTTTCCTCAGGATCGCTGAGAATTTTGTTCGCAAAAACCTGCCAGGCTTCCTTTACAGCCTCTACTTTGGGACCACGTGTACTCCCTATGGCGATTTTCATCCGAGTCTATTTTATCCTTGTCCTCTGACAGCAGGCGCGCGAAGCGCGCCCGTGCTTTCGTGCTTTCGTGAGTTCGTGTAGGAGGCGCGCGAGGCGCGCCCGTGCTTTCGTGACGTCGTGCTGTCGCAGCGCGCTTCGCGCGCAGAAAATAGAGAAAAAGAAAAGAAGAAGAAGAGGGAAGACTCTTAAGTTTTGAATTTCAGCCGGTCTTCCGGCTGCGGTCTGCGCTCAGTCCTCAGCACTCAGTCCTCAGTCCTTTTCTTTCAGCAGCTCCATAAGCTTCGAGTGAATTTTGCCGTTGGTGGCCAGAAGCTCCGGGTCGTATATCGTGCAGGGGGATCCGTCGAAGGCCGTGACACATCCCCCAGCCTCTTCCACCATCAGGCGACCGGCAGCAACGTCCCAGCAATGTAAGCTCAATTCCCAGAATCCATCGAACCGCCCGCAAGCCAGGGAACAGAGATCCAGTGCGGCTGAACCATCGCGGCGAAGCGCTTGGGCGTGAAGGATGATGCGATTGAACAGCTCCAGATTTTTCTGGATTTCTTTGTGATCATAGGAAAATCCGGTGCACAACAAGCTGTCCACTAACTGATCTTCCCTGGAGACCTGTATCGGCCGGCCGTTTAAAGTGGCACCCTCGCCTCTTCTTGCCACAAATAACTCTTCGCTGACGGGATCGTACACCACACCCACAGACAACTGTCCTTCCCACTCCACGGCGATGGAAACACTAAAACACGGGTAGCCATGGGCGTAATTTGTGGTTCCATCCAAGGGATCAACGATCCACTTGCAGGGGACACTCCCGGTCTGCTTGCCGCCTTCTTCGGCAAGAATCTCATGATCGGGGAAATCCAGACGGATTCGATCGACGATGATCTTTTCAGCCTTCAGGTCCATTTCGGTCACGAGATCGATGCGGCCTTTCTTGGAGACTTGAAAGTCGGTCCGCAAATGGGAGAGGAGCATCTTTCCCGCTTCAAGAGCGGCCTCCTGGGCCACTGAAAGCATCTTGGACAGTCTTTCTGTTGTCACGTCCATTACTTTTCCTTGATGAGCAGTGCAACGGCCTGGACGGCCAGGCCCTCTCGCCGACCGATGGGACCCTTTCCCTCCATGGTGGTGGCCTTGATGCCGATCTGGTCGGGTTTGAGATGCAGAGTGCGGGCTAGATTGGCTTTTATGGCTTCGATGTGAGGATAAATCTTGGGTTCTTCGGCGATCACCGTCAAATCGATGTTCCCCACCGAGAAACCTTTTCCTTGAACCAGTCGGTAGACCTTCTCCAGAAGCAGGAGACTGGAGATTTCCCGGTATTTGGGATCGGTATCGGGAAAATAACTTCCGATGTCCTTGAGTCCGACTGCTCCCAGTAAGGCGTCCATGATGGCGTGCAGAAGGGCATCCGCATCGGAATGACCCTTCAAGCCTCGATCAGAAGGGATTTTCACGCCTCCCAGGATCAGCGTCTCGCCCTCCTCAAAGGAGTGGAAGTCGTAACCGGTCCCCACCCGAAAATCTGGCCTCATTTCCGAGCTCACAAATCCTCCTTGCAGGTGATTTTCAGGTTGGATCTCTCTCCAGCCACCACATGAACCGGGGAACCCAGCCGTTCCACCAGTGTTGCTTCATCGGTTCCATAAAAGCCGTCCTGGATGGCCTGTTGGAAGGCCCTTTTCAAGAGTTTGATCTCAAAACCCTGAGGGGTTTGAACCAGGCTCAGCCCTTCACGGTCCAGCGTGCGAACGATGCGTCCATCGGACACCTCCTTCAAGGTATCTCTCACGGGAAGAACCGGCACACAGGCTTGATGCTGACGGGTCTGTTCAATCACACTCGAAATGAGTTCAGAGGAAGTAAAGGGACGAGCGGCGTCGTGAACCAAGACCATCTCGATCTCTTCTCCGAGGCGGTTGAGACCTTTATAAACAGAGTCCTGACGCCGGGGTCCACCCATCTCCAAGAGCAATCGGTCCCGGTAGGATAAGGATTTAACTTGATGCTCTACCGTCTCTCCCCAGCCCTCGGGAAACACGATGACCGCCGAGTCGAAGAAGGGAGAAAAACATTCCAAGGCATGGAAGTAGAGAGGCTTCCCTTCGAGGGGAAGAAACTGCTTGGGAATGTCCGACCCGAATCGAGATCCGCTACCGGCGGCTGCCAGAACAAGACCAATCAAAGATGTGTCACCCGCTCCTGCTCGTCCTCTGATACTGCTAAGTTATTGAAAGATCGATTGTAGCAGGGCAGCTGACAGCTGACAACTGACAGGAGACAGGAGACAGGAGATAGGAGATAGAAGATGGGAGATAGAAGATGGGGAGACCTGGAACCTGGAACACGAAAAGGAAGGGCCAGCCCATTTGTGGGCTGGCCCTTCCTTTTTTGCTGACCGTAGCCCTCTCTTAGAACAGGATCTTCAGCGCGAACTGGATCTGCCGCGAGGTGGTCGTGGTGGTCAGGATCTCAGCGGCAGTTGAATCACGAACGGGTCCCGAGTCCCAAACATTCATTGAGGGCAGGGTGAAATTGGCACGGTTGAAGATGTTGAAAATCTCGGTCCTGAATTGAATCGAGGCCTGCTCACTCAGGTCGAAGCTCTTGGACAGTCCGAAATCGAAGGTAATGATTCCCGGAGCAATCAGGGTGTTTCTGCCCACGTTGCCAAAGAACCCCTCCTCGGACAAGACGAAATTACTCACATCATAGTATTCTTCAGGTTCACGACCACCGTGCAAGACAGGATTGTTGCTGGTTCCGGGGACCAGTTCCGGTCTCTGGGAGGTGGAACCCTGACCCGATTGGGCCCGGTCCAGGTCGATGCTCAAGGAGGTTGCAGGACCGGTGGCTGCCGTGACAATCCCGTTGATCTGCCAGCCTCCCAAAAAGTGCCCGGCTGCCCCCGAAGGATTGAAAGGCAGCTCATAGGTGAAATTAGACGAAAAGGTCTGGGCCACGTGGTTTGAACTCAAGCCGCGCATAGTCGATTTGTCATCCGGATCGACCACAGACCAGGCACTGTTCTCGCCTCTACCCCCGTTGGCATCGGAGTGACCTGTGTTGGAGGACTCGTCGATGGCCCGGGAGAAATTGTAGGCCACCTGGAACTGAAGACCGGAACTGAAACGCCGGGCTAAACCAATCCTGAAGGCGTTATAGTTGGAGTTGCCATCCCAGAGTTCCATGCGGACGGTGGAGAAGTTGGAATTTCGTGCCGGTAAACGCACGGTACTGGAACAGGAACGATCCGCAGCATAGGCGCTGCAAAACGGAAAATAGGTTCGACCGTTGTGCTCCGGGCCCGGTCCATTGGGAAATAGGCTGGCATCGTACCTAATGGGAACTGCCAGGTTGATGTCGTTGGTCAGACGCGGCAGCTTTCGTCCCTGAGAACCCTGGTAGGCGAGGGTCACGACGGTCTTGGGCATGACCTCCTGCTGG
>CBDUTA010000084.1:0-11524 GCA_965369785.1 uncultured bacterium | reverse complement strand
GCCTCCACTTTTTACCTACACCATTCTTTTTTACCTTTTTCCCCTACACGCCGGGGGTTTTTGTGTCACGGGCCCCCCCACACCCCCCCGCTCGTTGTCGGATGCATAACGGGATTCTCTACCGCAGCGGCAGAAGTTATGAAAAATCGGGACTGCATAGTAAAGTTTGGCCCATGAAAAAAATACTCTTACTCCTCATACCCTTCTGGCTGGCGCCTCTTGCGGCCCAGTCCACGGCCGAGGAGAAAGTCCTTCAGAGTGTCCGAGAAATGATCGAGAGTGAAGATACGGTCATCTTTTCTCAACTGTATAATGATGACCGATTCAGTTCCGAGGAAAGGGACTTTCTGGGACGCTTGTATGAGATTTTCTTCCAGATTCCTTTTTTTCTGAAATCCGAATACGAGAGCATGGGGAACATCCCAACCCGGAGCCACATCGCTTCCGGTTTTGGGATCAGTCCTCAAGCCGTGGAGGTACTGCTGACGGTCATGGAATCTGACTTTCGAGTCCCCACTCTGTTTGAAAGAGATTCTCTCAGCCGGGAAATTAAATCCCTCCGGTTGGACAATATTGAAGCATTCGTTCAAAGTCGCGGTAGCGAAGTTAAGGTCACCCGGTGGGAGGGACAAACCCTTCCCGAATTTGAACTGACCAGTTTTCAGGATGAGAAGATGACCAGCCTCGATCTGGCCGAAAGAAATACACTGATTTACTTCTGGTTTACGGGCTGTCCTCCCTGTATCCGCATCGCCCCCACTCTGGCAGACTTGGATCGCCGGTATTCCGCCTCTAATTTCCAGGTCATCGGCTTCAACGCCGACCAGGTCATAGGGATCCATGCCACGGATCAGCAGCGGACGGCCTATCTTCAAAAAAGCAACTTACATTTTACAAACGTCCACCTCGATCAGGCTACCTGGGAAGCGTTTGGAAACACAAACGTATTTCCCACCTTATTTTTCGTTGCTTCCGACGGTACGATCTTCCGCCACATGCTCAACTATCAAGACCCAGAGACCTTGGAGAGCATCGTCGAGGCACTGACTCAAACGGGATGACTTTAGCTCATGCAGCTGTTTCGCGAAATCGGTCTGCTTTCGGCCACTCTCCTGGTGGTTGGCAACATCATCGGCATCGGAATCTTTACCACCACCGGCCTCATAGCCGCTGAAATTGGAAACTCCCCCTGGCTACTGGGTGTTTGGATTCTGGGAGGCTTCCTGGCGCTGATTGGGGCCACTTGCTATTCCCTACTCAGTAAACGCATTCCACAGGCCGGCGGAGAATATGCGTTTCTTTACCCCTCTTACGGTCCCTTTGCCGCCTTTCTCTCCGGGTGGGCTTCCCTTCTGGTCGGATTTTCAGGGCCCATCGCCGCCTACGCACTGGCTCTGATCGCTTACCTCAGCCCCTTCCTTCCCTCTCAACTGTTCGAGAACCCTCTTATTCAAAAAGGGTCGGCCGGGTTGATCCTACTGGCCATCAGCTTTCTGATGGTTCTGGGATTGAGATTCGGCAGCCGCTTCCATTCAGCCATGACACTTCTCACCCTGGGACTCATCATCGGCTTTGCCACGCTGGTCCTTCTGCGCACTCCGGTCCGTCAAAACCTGGACCCGATTCTTGCCGGGAATTTATCACCAGACATACTCTCGCTAGGTACGGCCATCGTTATGGTGATGTTCGCTTATAGCGGCTGGAACGCTGCCGCCTACATCGCTGAAGAAATTCGACGACCCGCTGTTTACATCCCCGGAGCCTTACTGCTGGGCACAACCATCGTGATCGTTGTCTATGTTTGGATCAATCTGGCCTACTTCGGCTCCCTGCCTCTCTCTCAGATTGAAGGAGAGATCGCCATCGCGGAGATCACTGCATTGGCTGTTTTTGGACCCCAAGGCAGGGTGATCGTCAATATCCTGGTCCTCTTCGCCATTCTCAGCTCGATCACGGCCATGTCCATCGCCGGACCCCGAGTTTACTTCGCCATGTCTCGCAATCATCTCTTCCCGGCCTGGCTGGCCGAGGTGGATGAAAAAAGGAGAATTCCTCTGAAAGCCATCTGGTTCCAGACCGCCATTGCCCTTCTTCTGGTGGCCGTTGGGACGTTCCGCCAACTTTTGCTTTACTCCGGACTCATTCTCCTTCTTTTTTCAACGCTCACGGTCTCGACCCTGTTCATGATCCGAAACGAGAAGGACAGCCCTTACTTCTGGATCCTCTATCGCCTTTTGCCAGGCCTGTTTGTCCTCATCAATGCAGTAGTCCTGGTCACCGCAGCTATCCCCAATCCCAAAGAAGCCTTAGCGGGAGGAGTAACCCTGCTTTTGGGGCTGCCTGTTTACTTCTATTACAAAAGAAAACAAAAGGAATGATCAGCACTAACGCCGCCGCTGAACCTCTCCGGTCATGGGGACAAAGCGTACATCCGTGATATAGGTTCTCTTGACTTCCCCTTTGACCCGGGTCACCAAGGTCAGAGTTTGTATGGTTCCTTCTGCTCCCAGAGGCACCACCAATCTTCCTCCTTCAGCTAGTTGGTCGATGAGGGGTTGGGGAATCTCCTCGGGAGCGGCAGTGATCAAGATGATGTCAAAGGGCGCCTTTTCGGGCCAGCCCCGGTAACCATCGCCCTGGCGAACCTCCACGTTGTCATAACCCGACTCGGCAAGCACCTTTTCGGCTCTGTCCGCCAAATCAGGAACGATTTCGATCGTGTAAACTTCCTGAACCAGTTCACCCAGAACCGCCGCCTGATATCCGGAACCCGTTCCCACCTCCAGAGCTCGATCCCCGGGCTTGGGATCCACCGTCTGAGTCATCAGACCGACGATATAGGGCTGAGAAATAGTCTGTCCCTGGCCTATGGACACAGGACTGTCGATGTAGGCATATTGACGCACCTGTGCAGGCATGAACAGATGTCTTGGAACCTTTTTCATGGCCTCCAAAACACGTTCACTTTGAATATCCCGACTTTTCAGTTGGGTTTCCACCATCTGTTCACGCTGCTCAGCAAACTCCTCCTGGGTCATCGGGTTCCCGCTGAGGGAAGGAGAGCTACAGGCAGAAAGGAGGATAGAGCAGAGAAGCAAAGGAGAGAGGCGCAACATGACTGGAGTCTATGCCTTTAAGCCCGAACTTTCCAGACTGCCCCGCAACCTCCGGTTTTGTTGTGGGCCCGTGGGCTGAAGCCCACGGCTCTGACTGTCACCTGCACTGGAACCAGCACCCCAACTCCGCTAAAATAGAGAAAATAGTGCTCATTCGTTTTCTTATAGTCACTTTTAGCTTGGCAGTCGCTTCCGGCCAGAGTGCAGGAGAGTTCACTCAACAAGCCTCCCAGCTGGTCCTCCAACATCAGTGGGAGGAAGCGATCCACCTGCTCAGAGCTGGACTCGACCGACACCCCCGTCAACCGGAACTCCTGCTGCAATTGGGAAACCTTCTGGTGCGCTCGGGAAGGTTTGGGGAAGGGGAAGAACTGCTTCAAGAAGCCCTGGAACAGCAACCCGGGAACTCGGAAGTGCTTCGCAATGCCGGAGAGGCTCAACTGAAGCAAGGTCGCTTTTCTTCCGCTGTTGCCTTGTTTCGAGAATCTCTACGCCACAGTTCCGAGAATGTGGAAGCGCATCATCGTTTGGCCTTTTCACTGCTGGCTCAGAGCCAGGAAAAACTTGCCCTTGAACATTCACGCCGTGCGGTTGAACTCAACCCGCTCGATCCAAGATTTCGTCGCCTTTACGCTTTCTTGCTGGACACTCAGGGTGAAGAAGAGACGGCCTATGAACAGTTAAAGCTCGCTTACCAATTAGCACCGCGGGACTCGAAACTGCTTTTTGAGCTCAGTCAGAGACGCCTGCTGGCGGGTCATCTTTTTCAGGCTCTGGAATACCTGGAACTGGCCACCGAAGTCGACCCCGAGAACCCTCTTTATCACGAAAGACTTTCCGATCTTTATGAACAGCTGGGTCAGACAGAAAGGGCAGGAGAGGAAGCCAAGCGAGAAAGCGATCTGCGCCTGGCCTTCGAAAAGTACATCACGGCCATGCGCCTGGCCGTCAAAGGAAGGAGAGTTGAGGCAATGGGCATTTTGGAGCCCGTCGTTCAGGCCCATCCGGAATTCGTCACCGGAATGATGCTTCTCGCCGACCTCTATCAGAAAGTGGGCCGGCAGAGCCCAGCTTTCGACCTCTATCTGAAGATTCTCGAGCAAGATCCTTTCCAGGCCTCTGCCCGAGAGGAAGGCGCCTGGATCCAGGTCCAACAGGGTCTCCTGAATTCCGCTCTACAGTTGTTGGAGGAATCCGATGTTCCAACGCCCAACTACACCCTGATCGCCGCTTATCAGAGAATGATTCAAGAGGACTGGGCAGGCGCTCTCCAATTTTTCCGTCAGGTGGAGTCCCAAAATCCCCTGCATCCCGGTCTGTTACAACTGATCAGCTATTGCCTCAATGCCCAGGGAGAAAGAGAGGAAGCACTGCGTCATCTGGACAAGGCCGAGGCACTTCGGCCCGGAGATCCTGAGATTAAGCTTCAGATGCGGGAAATTCAATTCGAGGACGCCTTGCACCTTCTCTCTGAAAAGAAATGGAGCGCCGCCCTGGAAATTCTCCAAGAGCTGATGAAAGAGGACGTCCAAGCCAGCTATCTGCTGCGTATGGCCTACTGTCACCAGCAACTGGGAGATCTCCGCCAGGCAGCTCAGGAGTATCGGGCAGGACTGGAGGCCGAGCCCACCGCCACCTGGGCCCGAATCAATTTCGCCTCTACTCTTTATCGCCTGGGTGAATTTCAGGAATCGGCCCACCAATGGGAACGAATACTTCCGGAATCCAAGACCCCGGACACCTACTACCGGCTGGGTCTGTCCTATTCTCACTTAGGTCGTTTTCCGGAGGCCGGGTACGCCTTTGATCAGGCCGTACGGATGGGAGATCAACGCCCGGAAGTACTGTACAATCTGGGTCTGAGCCGTCTTCGCTCCAAAAAACTGAATGAGGCCCGGGATCTGATCCGTCGGGCGGCGGTTGCGGGCTATCTCCCTGCCCGGGAGCTCTTAGCCAAGCTAGCTCAGTGAATAGAAGAGTTTAGGGACAGTCCCCAAACTCTCCTAAAACCTATTAATCCGGTCGATCAACTGTCTCAAGCGACCGAAATTACGGCGATTGAAGGACAGACACAAGCGGGGAAGCTCCAGCAAGTCGGGTTCATCCCGCTCTTCCTGAAAAGGGCCGCAGGCTTCAATTGAACCCTCCCGGACAATATCCTGAAACTCTTCATTCAGGTTTTCGATCGACGCCTCAGACAGAGATTGGTTCAGGCGCAGGACCAGTGTTTGTCCATGGTCCACGTATCGAGAAGAATGGTAGCAGTGATAAAAGTTCTGAATCTCCTGGCGAGCTTCCTCCACACTATCCGTGATGAAAAAGAGGGCCTTATCCTCAGGTGAGACGTAGCCGGTGGCAACAAACTGGCTTTGGAAAAGTTGCTGCCAATCCTTCCAGTAAGTTCCTCCTGGGCCGTCCAGCATCACAATCGGTGTGGGTCCGCTTCTTCCAGTTTGCACGAGAGTGAGGGTCTCGAAGCCTTCATCTTGAGTTCCCAGGCCCCCTGGCATCAAAACCACCGCCTTGGATTCCTTGACAAAAAAGAGCTTGCGGGTAAAAAAATAGCGGAAGTTGATCAGTTTTCGGTCACCGGAGATCGTCTCATTGGCAGACTGCTCAAAAGGCAGCGAGATATTCAGTCCAAAACTCTTTTCCCGCCCAGCTCCCAGATGTCCCGCCCCCATGATTCCTTCACCTGCCCCGGTAATCACCATGTATCCATCTTCAGCGATCTTTCGGCCGAATTCGACCGCTGCTTGAAACACCGGATCGTCAGGCTGAGAGCGGGAGGAGCCAAAGATCGTGACCTTAGGAACATCCCGGTAGTCGGCGAAAACTTTGAAGGCGTAGCGCAGCTCCTTGATGGAACTCTTCAGAATCTTGAGATCCCCGCGGCCGCAGTCCTCTTGAGCCAGCTTGGCTCCAGTGACCAGGACTTCCCGTATCAAATCCAGGTGGGGATAGGGCTTGAGCTCTTCCAGAACCTGATCGATTCTTCCGGAAAGTGCTTCATCGCCGACATCGTAGGAGGGAGAAATGGGATCAATATTACCGCGCTGTTTCATAGGACGAGACACTAGTATACTCTTATAATAGAGTTGTGCCGGCCAATTTGACACACGCCTACCTTGAGGCTGAGCAAAAGTTCAAAAGTGCCTCCAGCGACCCCGAGAAGGTGGCTGCGCTCGAAGAAATGCTCCGCACCATCCCCAAACACAAGGGAACGGAGAAAATGCAGGCCGACATCAAACGCCGCCTTTCACGGCAGCGCAAAGAGGCCCAGAAAAAAAAGCCGAAAGCCTCCCAAAAACCCTTTCACTACGTCGAGAAAGAAGGTGCTGGGCAGGTGGTCCTGTGCGGTCCACCCAACAGCGGCAAGTCACAACTTCTCAAAAATCTCACTCGCGCTGAACCCAAAGTGGCCCAATATCCCTTTACGACTCAGAAGCCGCTACCAGGAATGCTGCCCTACCAAGATATTCGAATTCAGCTTGTGGACACTCCCCCACTGGCACCGGAAATCCTGGAACCGTGGCAACTGGTCATGATCCAGCAAGCGGATGCCGTATTACTTCTTTTTGACGTGAACGACCCGGATCTGCTGGTACAGACAGACTTCATCCTCGCTGCCTTCAAGGATCGACAGATCGTGTTCGATGACTCCCAGGACCCACCCCTGTTCGTTCTCGGCAACAAGGTCGACGACCTTCAGGGACAGGAGAATTTCTCAGCCTGGCAGGAATTGTACCAGGAAATATTTCGAGCAGAGCCCTTCTCCGCCCTTTCCGATGCATACCTCAGCAAGGTTCCCAAGTTTCTGTTCAACGCCTTGAAAATCGTACGCGTCTACACGAAGGCTCCCGGAGAAAAACCCGACGCCAACCCCACTCCCTATGTACTCAAACAAGGAAGTACAGTTTTTGATGTGGCCGTGACCGTGCACAGAGAGCTGGCCCAGGATTTCAAGTTTGCTCGAGTCTGGGGCAAGGCTAAATTTGACGGTCAAATGGTAGAACGAACTTATCTCGTGGAAGATGGGGATTTGGTGGAAATTCATTGGTGATCGCGCGATCACCAATGCACGAAAGCACAGTCGTACTGCGCGCTCCGCGCAGTACGACTTATTGACTGCCTTCACTTCCCAGACTAGAGTGATCACCCCATGCGCCTTTTCATTGCCGCCACCATTGCCACGACTCTTCCCGCCATCTACATGCGCTGGTACCACATCCAACTGGAACCACGGCTTGATTCGATGATCTTTGGATTGGGCATTCTGGGAGCGGCGTTCCTACTGTCCTGGGGGGCGGAGGTGGCGCAGATGGACATGTCTCGAGGTCTGGCACTGGCCATCCTGGCCCTCATTGCCGTTCTTCCCGAGTATGCTGTCGATCTCTACTTCGCCTGGGCTGCCGCCCACGACCCCCAGTATGCTCATTACGCTACCGCCAACATGACGGGTGCCAATCGTCTGCTGGTGGGAGGGGGATGGCCCTTCATCGTCCTCCTTTTTTATCTGAAGTTCCGCAAGAAGGCCGTTCAACTGGATCGAAAGAATCGTGTAGAAATCGCCTACCTCACGGTGGCCACCCTCTATGCCTTCACCATTCCTTTAAGACACCACCTTAGCCTCATTGATTGTGTCTTTCTGGTGGGAATCTTTGGAGCTTATGCCTGGCGCACAGCCGTTATGGAGGTTGAAGAACCGGAACTTGTCGGGCCCGCCCGACTGATCGGCCAGCTGCCCAAAGGCAGACGCCGGCTGGTCACTGCAGCCTTGTTCGGTTTTGCCGGAGTGGCCATTTTCGCCTGCGCGGAACCTTTTGCGGAAGCCCTGATTTCTTCAGGCACACTACTGGGCATTGATGAATACTTTCTGGTGCAGTGGTTGGCACCCATTGCTTCCGAGGCTCCGGAGTTCATTATCGCCGCCCTGTGGACTTTGCGGGGACAGGCTCAAGCCGCCATAGGGGCACTCATTTCGTCCAAGGTCAATCAGTGGACCCTCCTGGTGGGAACGATCCCTCTGGTCTACAGCATCAGTCTGGGAGAGGTTGGCCAGATGCCCATGGATGCGCGTCAGGATCAGGAAATTCTGCTCACCGCAGCTCAATCGATCTTTGCCGTGGTCGTCTTGATGAACCTGAACTTGAGTCTCTGGGAAGCGGGTGTGTTGTTCACTCTGTTTATGGCACAGCTAGTCTCTCCAGAGATCCGTGTCGAAGTTTCATTCCTCTATATCGCCCTGGCCGTGGTGCTGCTGTTCAGACGAACCCACGATCTACTTCCGCTCATCCGAGAAGGTTTTCTCTTCCCGAGCAAGAGCAGGAAGTGAGGTCAACCGATACTGGATAGGATCTCCTCCCCGGTGGCGGCGGCCGTTCCCAACTTGCCCACTGCCACACCGGCCGCATGGTTGGCCAAAATGGCCGCATCGCGGATCGATGCCCCCGCCGCAACGGCCAGCGTGAGCGAGGCGATCACCGTATCCCCGGCTCCACTGACGTCAAAAACCTCGCGAGCAACGGTGGGGATATGGGAGTGCTCTTTGCCCTCAAAGAGTGTCATGCCCTCTTCCCCCCGTGTAATGAGAAGATAATCCGAAGCGATCACTTCCAGAAGCTTCTCACCTGCCCGGATAAACGAGGCTTCATCCACGATCTCCACCCCGGAAGCCCGTACCGCCTCCTTCTTGTTGGGAGTCACGATGGAGGCTCCACGGTAGACCGAAAAATCACCTGACTTCGGGTCCACGGCCAGAAATTTCTTCGCCTGTCGAGCCTCCTGGATCAGATCCACAACCAGAGCCGCCGACAAGGCTCCCTTGGCATAATCTGAGATGATCATTCCTTTCGCCTGCTCGAGAAGGGTCTGGCAGGCACTTCTAATTTGGTCCACGGTCCCTTGGGAAAGGGGTGTTTTGTCCTCTCGATCGGTCCGGCAAACCTGCTGGTTATGGGCGATAATCCGAGTCTTTATGGTAGTAGACCGACCCTTATCTCGCACAATGCCATCACTGCTGATCTCCTGCCGATGAAGCTCCTCAACCAGCCGATCTCCTGCTTCATCAATACCGACAACACCCACCAGAAGGGGCCGTGCTTTTAAGACGGCAAGATTATAAGCCACGTTGGCGGCCCCACCGAGATGGACAGTCTCCTTGACCACCTCGACTACAGGCACCGGAGCTTCCGGTGAAATCCGCTCGACCCGGCCCCACACGAACCGGTCCAGCATCAGATCCCCTACCACCAGGACGGGTTGATCGGAAAATTGCTGAACGATCTTCTGAAGTTGTTGCTTATTTTGGGTCATAGTAGTGATTGGACGGCCTCAAAAACAGGCTCAATGGGTATGGAACGAATACAGCGTGGCTCATCGAAGTGAAGACAAAAATAGCCCGGACAGGGCATACAAGGCAAGTCCGACCTGATCAATCGATGATCCGCATTCCAAGGATACCAAACCTTAAAATCAGAAGACCCGAAGATGACAACGATTTTCTTCCCCAGCGCCGCCACCATATGAGTGGAACCCGTGTCATTGCCCACATAAAGACGACACAGTGAAATCAGGGCCGAGAATTTCCCCAGGGACAGTGGATCGATGAACCGAATCTGCGAAGCACAGCCTTCTCGGATCCGTTCAAGTACCGGTTCTTCTCCCGGGCCTGCCGTGATCACCACCTCCTGGCCTGCTTCAACCAGCCGAGTGGCCAGCGAGGCGAACTTGTCGGTATCCCACTGCTTGGTGTCAAAGGCTGCTGCAGGATGGATCAAGATGAATCCCTCCCCCAGACCCTGGCCGGCAAGGAGATCCTTAATCCATTCGAGATCCTGGGACTGAATGGGAATTTCAGGAGGGGGGATGGGTTCGACAGGAAATCCCAAGTGTTTCAAGATCGAGAGCTGGTGCTCGACCGTGTGAACGTGCTCTCGACCCCATACTTCCCGAGATTCCGGAACTTTGACGTTGTACAGGTAGGAATGACGGCTCTGAAGGTATCCCGCACGCCTCGGAGCACCGGAAAGAGCAGTGATCAGGGCACTGGAAGTACCCCCGTGAAGATCCACCGCCAAAGTCGGTCGGAAAGCGCGGATCCTACAAATCGTCCGAAAGCGAGCCATCCACCTGTTCCCATGAGTTTCAATCACAAAGACCGAGTCTACATGGGGATTATTCTGCAGGATCTGCTCATAAGGCTCCTCAACGACCACTCCGACTTGCCAATCCGGCACACGTTTCATCACAGCCAGCAGGGGAGTCATCAGGACCGTGTCACCCAGCGAGCGTAGTCTCGTAAACAGAACACGGGCTGGTCCCGAGCCTTCGGGCTGTGACTCTTGCAAGGTTGACCCTGTCATCTACTCGGATAGTGTTCCTTCAGAAGGCTCGATCGTTGCCTCATCAATGAGCATCACCGGTATATCGTCGCGGATGGGGTAAACCCGGTGGCAGGAGACACATTTGAGCCCTTTCTCATCCGAAGTGAGCTTGACCTCGGCCTTACAAGCTGGACAGGCTAAAATATCGAGCAGTTCCTGATTAATGGCCATGAATGGACTCCTTTGGGGACAACAGCCGGAAGACCGGCTGAAAAATCCTAAATTCAAAATCCCAAATCCCAAACAAATTCAAAACGAATTCTTTTTTCTGTTTTCTGCGCGCGAAGCGCGCTGTGACAACTGACAGTATACAAGGATACCATCGTGGCGCGCTTCGCGCGCCCGTGCTGTCGTGCTGTCGTGCTTTCCCCTTACTTTCCTAGTCTGGTGGTGAATAATTTGCGGTATTCGGCTCCCTGGGGTTTTAGGATGCTCTGATAAAGATGGATTTGCTCTGCCTGGATCACGCCGGCCGGTTGATGAGAGCCTTCGGCTTCGAGATACTCGCCTAACCGGTGTAAGTTCTTGCCAGACTTCAGTCTCAACAGAGTCAGGTGAGGATGAAAATCGCGATTTTCTTTGGGAAAACCCAAGGGTTCGAGACCTTGTTGGATCTTGCTCTGTAATGTCATGAGCGCGTCAATCGGTTCCACGCCAATCCAGATGACCCGCGGATTAGTAAGGTGCGGAAAAACCCCTAACTGGCCCATCTCAAGATCAAAGGAAGCAACTTTCCTTCCCGCCTGCTCCAGAACCTGGGCGATCGGCGCGATTTGATCCCCTTCGATATCCCCCAGGAATTGAAGGGTCAGATGAATGGACTCGGTTTTGGCAAACCGTCCGTGCAGATTCAGCCCCCTGAGCTGAGCCACAATGTCCTGACAACTCTTCAGCACCGACTCAGGGACAGCAATGGCGATGAAGGCACGCACCGGCTAGTTTCCTCCTGAATGCAACAATGATCTTTTCGGATTCGGCACCTGAGGTGTCAACTTCCAAGACATGGTTTACAGGTATTGTCAG